>CAVIPV010000024.1:0-25197 GCA_963644495.1 Prevotella sp.
AATGAGTGCAGAGAAAAACAAGCGGCTGCGTCAGCAGACATTTGTTTTTCTCAAGCCATTAACGAAGGTCCCGCCTGCGACAGCAGGCAGTGGAGCGCGCCAGCGCGGGGGACCTGAGTCTACACCCCGAAAGGAGGCCCCAATCATGCCCGGCTTCACCACCCACTACATTCTCGGTATGAAGGCATACAATGACATGCCTCAGAACAATTTAAAATTCATCATTGCAAAATACCGCTGGCTCTACCAGCTTGGTCTTCAGGGACCGGATATGTTTTTTTATAACCTGCCTATCCTGCGGCACAGAGACCACCGCAATATCGGCTCCTATATGCATGAACACCATGTAAATGACTTTTTCCGCTGTGCCTTCAACCGGCTTTCAAAGATCGAATCCAAACAGCAGCGGGAAGAAGGCCTTGTTTTTTTGTGCGGTTTTATCAGCCATTATATTGGAGATTCCATCTGCCATCCTTATGTTTACGGCCGCATCCACTATGACGCAGAACATCCAACTGCCGCCTGTCACGGCCTGCACGCCAAACTGGAAAACGACATTGATGCCCTTTTATTAATGAAATATAAAAAGAAAAAACCGTCCCAGTTCAACCAGGCGGCTACCATCTGTTTAAATGACATGGAGACACAGTTTATCTCCCGCTTTCTGTCCTCCTGCTTAAATGATGCCTTCTATACTTTAAGCAGCAAAAATCATTATCAGGTATCTCCGGGAATGATACACAGATCCATTCTCGCCCTGCGGTTTGGCTGCCGCACCCTTTCTGATCCTAACAGCCAGAAAAAGAACGGGATCGAATTTGTAGAATCTCTGTTTTTAAGAAACCCTTTGGCTTCCAGCAAAATGGTAACAGATGTGGTAGAAGACCCGGTATGGAGCCTGAACCTGCGCCATGAAGTCTGGTGCAATCCATGGGATAAGAGCATTGCTTCCCAGACCTCTTTCCCGGACCTGTTCCGCCGGTGCCTTGGCAAACATGCCACCATCTATTACATGATCAATTCTCTATTAGAGCAAAAAAATATCCGCCCAGCATCCTTTGAAAGGATACTGGACGAACTTGGAAATTATTCTTATCACAGCGGACTTCCCTGCAATGATAACGAATCTTAAACTTTTTAATTTTTATTCGATCACCTGGTCGCCGTCTTTGGTTGCGTAATATTCTTTTACGCCCAGACGGGTCATCCAGTTTCTGGTCTCCTGGGTCTTCCAGGATCCGCTTCCGGCGCCGCCGCCGTTATCATTATCCCATAACCACTGCGGCGTTGGCCATAAGCATACAGAAGGTCTTAAAGCCTTATACACTTCATAACCCACACCATTCTGGCCATGGTGGGACATCTGTACCATCTTGCATTTTAATGCAGTCAGATTTACATCCTGCATCAGATGTTCACCGCCGCTGTTGCCCAGATCTCCCAAAAATACTACGTTGGTGCCGTTTAAAGAAACCATATAGGCAACGCTGCTGTTATTTACAAAGTCACTTTTTTCTTTGTAAGCCTGATTTAAAACCTGAATTTTTGCCGGTCCGGCGTTTATCACCTGTCCGGCTGTTATATCACCGTGAAGAACAGAAGATGAAACCTTTGCAAAGGCCCCCTTTAAATAAGCTACCATACCGGAAACATCGGCATCTTTTTCTGCATACCAGCTGTCCTCTAAAAAGGAATAATAAATACCGTCAATGGTGATCTCATTTGCATGGTTGTACAGGATATTTGCCAGGGCACCTACATGGTCAGAGTCCGGGTGCGTGATCAGCCAGGCCTGAACATGTCCGCCTTTAGCCTTGATCTGATTTAACACATAATCGGTGCTGTCAGTCCAGCCGCCGTCTACTACGATCAGGCCGCCTTCTCCTGTTTCAATAATGGCCGCCAGCTGCTGAGCCGCTGTGTCATGATTTGCAAGAAGGGTCAGTCTTCCTTTTCCAAAATAAGAAGAGGAATCGGTAACAGGAGTAGATACCTCTCCAAAACCTGCTATTTCTGCCTTGGAAGCTGCAGTCTGTGTACCGGTATTGCCCTGATTTCCTGTATTCTGTGTTTCATCCTGAACAATGATCTTATTTGGGGAAGTAACTACCTGTGCGTTCATGGCAAAGGACTGCATGGTTCCCTGTCCCAGCATCAATGTGACTGCTGCCATCACACCTGCAGCGCAGCGCTTCCAGTATCTGTCAATGCGTCTCATTTTCATGTCTCCTTACTGTAACGGCTCAACAGCTCTTACATCGCCTGCTTTAATGGTATCATTTACCAGATAAGCACTTTCATCCCCCTCTTTATCATAAGGGAATACCTGTACCTTTACGTCATGCTCATCAAAGAAGCTTCCGTAGCTTGTGGTATAGCCGTCGTCATTTTCCTCAGGTGCTGTATAATAGAAGTTCTGGGTGGATACAGACTCACCGATAGTTCCTAAAACGTCCTGGGCATAAACAACAGCTACATCGCTGGTAGTCTTTTTGGTAACAGGAAGCAGAACTGTAAGCATTCCGCTTTCATCATCGTAAATTACATTTAAGTCCATTACATAATCTGCAAATGCACCATATGGCTCTAAGTACTTCTCTTCCAGATCAGAGCGGACCTCTTCCCAGTCAATAGCAATATCTTTATCGATCTCTGTATCCGGCTGTCCATCACCTTCGATCTTTCCGCTGTCCGGAGATACGATGTTGCTCTTGGTACAGCCGCTTAAAAGAGCTGCTGACGCAAGAAGGATCAGAGAAACTTTTTTCCAGTTAAACATTATAAAAAAACCTCCTTAATTTTCAACGGTACTATTATAGCGAAGAAACCGCAATTTTAACAGTAGTTTTTTCTTACAAAATTGTTACCTATGTGAAACTTCTGTGAAATTATGCCTTGCTATTTAGTCCCATTAGTGTTATTATGTTCAATATAATTCGATTTTGAATATTTTTGAACACAATATTTTTCAGCAGGAGGTCATTCTCATGAAACAGAAATCATTTTTACAGAATCTTGACTGGGTCACAACCATACTGCCTTTTGGATGCATTGCATTGTTATGCTGTCTGTTTATGATGTTTCCAGAAGGTTCTGCAAACGTCCTGGCTTCCATCCGTTTTTTCCTGGGTGATGAACTTGGAAGCTATTATCTGTTAATGGGACTGGGCGCTGTGATCTGCTCCCTTTATATGGCATTTTCCCGTTTTGGCTCTATTAAATTAGGAAACGTGGAAAAACCCCAGTACACCGCCTTCCAGTGGGGTTCCATGATGTTTACTGCCGGTCTGGCTGCAGATATCCTTTTCTATTCTCTTTGTGAGTGGATGCTTTATGCAGGTGATCCTCACATTGCTGAAATGGGTTCTGTTCAAGACTGGGCTTCTGTATATCCTTTGTTTCACTGGGGCCCTATTCCATGGAGCTTTTACATCATACTGGCGGTTTCCTTTGGTTTCATGATCCATGTACGCCGCAGAAATAAGCAGAAGTATTCTGAGGCCTGCCGTCCGCTTCTTGGAAAGAAAGTAGACGGTGTGACCGGCAAGCTTATTGACCTGACTGCTGTATTTGCACTGTTGGCCGGAACTGCCACCACATTTTCACTGGCTACCCCTCTTTTATCCATGGCTTTAAGCAAGGTTTTAGGGATCGCAGAAACACCACTGCTTACCATTGCCATTTTAGTCATCATCTGTATTGTATACACAATGGCTGTTTATTTTGGTATGCAGGGAGTTGCAAGACTGGCTGCTTCCTGTATCTATCTGTTTTTTGTACTGTTGGCTTATTTCCTGTTTTTAGGCGGCCAGACCCGCTATATCATTGAAACAGGCATCAGCGCAGTAGGAACTCTGGCACAGAATTTTATCTCTCTTGCAACCTGGACCGATGCCCTGCGCACCTCTTCTTTTCCACAAACCTGGACCATTTTCTACTGGGCTTACTGGATGGTATGGTGCGTGGCAACTCCCTTTTTTATTGGAACTATCAGCAAAGGAAGAACCATACGTCAGACTGTTTTAGGCGGCTATTTCTTCGGACTGGCGGGAACATTTACTTCTTTTATTATTCTGGGAAATTATGGTCTTGGACTGCAGACACATGGAATTTTAGATCTGATGGGATTATACCAGGAAACCGGAGATCTGTATCAGACCATCATTGCCGTTTTTGAAACAATGCCTGCTGCTAAGTTTGGACTGATCCTGTTAGCTGTGACCATGATCGCTTTTTACGCTACTACGTTTGATGCCCTTACCATGGTGGCAAGTTCTTATTCTTACCGCTCCCTGGATGCAGATCAGGAGCCGGATAAGAAAGTGAAACTGTTCTGGGCTGTAACTTTAATGCTTTTCCCTATTGCCCTGATCTTTTCAGAAAACTCCATGAGCAGTCTTCAGTCTGTATCCATTGTGGCTGCTTTTCCGATCGGATTTATTATCCTGATGATCGTGTGGAGTTTTTTTAAGGATGCGGATGCGTACTTAAAAGAAAATAATAAGAAATAAAAGTATGTGCTCTCCACATCTTTTTGTGAACGCACAAATAAAAACAGGAGACTTCCCCTTCCAGGTCTCCTGTTTATACGTTACTGTGCATTTTTTACACTTCCTTTTATCTTTGCTGCAGATATTCGTCCTGCCATAAGATCTTCCGTATACAGTTATCTGCTTCTGTCTCATCTCTCCCCTTGAAACAAATGGTCAGAAAACCATATAAGCTTAGATTTTTTAATTCTTCATACTGCTTTAAGTTTGCTGTTTTTTTGTCATTGGTTACGAAAATGTCACAATCAAAACGATTGGCAGTCTGGATCAGATACGAGATCGGTATAGGATTCAGAGCCTTTTTTCTTACGTCCAAACTTCTGGTTACCATTCACATCACCTCAATTTCAGAAAACTACAGCATGTTCCACTCCCTCTACTGAATTAGTATATTCCCCTTTCATTTATGATAGCACCATTTTTTATAGAAAACAACGAAATTTTGCATTATTTTTCTCATTATTTTTGTTATTAATTACGTTTTTCTGTATATTATAGCAAAAAAGCAGCAGATGTTACTGGAACAGGTGCCGCTTTTCTTTGGAATATGGATATTTTTTGTTTTCAGGTATCAGATCACTGGGTATCGGCAGATACAGATGCACCTGCTACTGCCCATTTGTAGTTCTGGATGGCCTGCTGGAGAGCCAGGTCTGCGCATTTATAACCGGACTGTGCCTGAAGCCATGCAAGTTCCTGCTGCATGTACTGGATGCTGCTTAACATTCCGTTTGCCTTCTGGATCTGTGCTGCCTGCCATGTGATCTGGCCGCTTTCGTAGGCTGTTTTTGCTGCAGCATAGGAAGCATTTTTTTCTTCCATTGCATCATACAGTGCCTGGATATTGGAACGGACATTTTCTTCGGAATATTCTACGTTTCGTAACTTGTTGGCAGTCTGTGTAGTAGTCTTGGAAGTACGGATCTGAAGATCTGTCATTCCACCGCCGGTCTGACTTCTTAAACTGATCAGTTCGTAGTTATTGTTTACTGCTTTTTCTTTGTCTTCTGCTACATTAACAGTGGCAATATAAGACGGATCTGCTGCAGGTACTTCTCCGAATACCGGGTTAGATGCCTCATCATATCCGGTAAAGGAGCAGAGCATCTTTCGGATCTGCTCAATTCCTGCATCCAGCTGGTTTAACTGGGACTGTCCGGAGGAAAGGCTTGCTGCAGCGGAAAGTACATCTGCATCTACTGCCATTCCCTGTGCCTGCATGGTGTTCTGCAGCTGTTTTGCTGTTGTTGCCAGTTCTACGCCTTTTGCTGCGATGGTACGCTGGGATAAAAGCTGCTGATACTGGTTCAACATCATTTCTACGTTAAGGATCAGACTGTTTGCCTGGCGGTCGATCTGCTTTTCGGAAGAAGATTTTCTGCTTAAAGTGCGGTCCATATTGTTTGCCATAGTGCGCATCTGATTCGCTGTTTTCCGCAGTGCTTTTGCTGTGGCTTTGGAGATCATCTGGTCCATACCGCTCTGTTCTTTTGCCAGGTCTTCTGCTGCTTTTGCCTGGGAAATAAGATCGTCTGCCATGGTCCTTTCGTTGACCGGGATCTGACCCTGGTCTTCGTTCATTCCACGGACCATGCTGTAGGCACTTTTAATAGGGCCGTAGTATTCTCTTACTCTGTCACCTATTTCGTCATAATCTAACTGGTTATCTGCAAGGAGCTGCTGTTTTGCCGCATAGTCACTGGAAGGATTTTCTTCTGCTGCCAATACCTGAAAGGGAGCGGACGCTGCCAGCAGAAATGCCATAGTGGCTGCTGTCATAGATCTTAAATGATTTTTTTTCATCTTTTTCGTCCTTTCTTTATGTACTCTCGGAATCTTTTAGTTTGAAGTAGTAAGGCCTTTTACATTCCAGTCATAGGCTTCTAAGGCAAGGAGAAGCTGAAGTTCTTTTGTGTTTACATCGTTTTTAGCTGCTGTGTAAGTGTTTAATGTACTCTGGTACTGCAGACTGGTCTGGCTGCCTACTGCCAGGTTTGCCTGTGCAATGTTTAAGTTGGCTTCTGCTACCTGAAGCTGGGCCTTTGCTGCATTTAAGGCGTCTCTGGTGGTAAGTACGGTGTTGTACTGTGTTTTTAAGGAGCGGATGGCTGTATCTTTTGCATTTGCAAGAGTTGCCTGGTTGGATTCGATCAGGTCCTGACTGGTTAAGTTGCCTGCTTTTTTGGTGTAATATTTTACATCGTAGTTATTGTCAATGGCTGTCTGTGCATCTGCATTTGGATCTAATGTATCTACGCGGGCTAAATCCGGCTGTGGTACTTCTCTGATCTCAGGCTGTGCATCTGCACTCCATCCTAACATAAGGCACAGGTTTCTGTGTACGTTTTCCTGGCTCTTTTTTGCTGCTAAAATAGCACTGTCCTGGTCCTGAACGCTCTTTAAGGCGGTAAGGACATCTGTCTGGGTTGCCATTCCTACGGAAAGCTGTGCCTGGGTTGCTTCGTACTGTTTCTGGAGCAGGTCTCTGGTACTCTGCAGGTTTTCCAGGTTATATGCAGACTGCTCTAAGGAAACCATCATTTCCTGTGCCTGGTAGACCAGTTTTGCTTCCTGCTGGTCGTACTGGATCTTTTCCATATCTGCGTCTTCGTAGTTGTTATCTGCCTGCTTTGTTAAAAGGCCTGCGGAGTAACGCAGGGAAGCCCAGGTTACATCGTTGTCTGCACTGTCTGCCTGATCCCAGATATCGTCGATATCGCTCATGTAGTCATCGTAGATATCATTTAAGTTTTTGTTTTTCTGATCTTTGTAGGTGGAGCGGTTGCTTAATACAGTTGGATTGTATTCATGGATCAGATCTGCCAGTTCATCGTATTCCATGATATTGTCCCGGAGAGTTGCCCATTTTTCTGCAGAGTAGGCAAATTCTGGTGTCAGGCTTTTTTTATAGTCTACGGTCTGGACATCTTTTGGCTGGTAGGTGTTATCGTCTGGGCTGTTCTGGGCTGCCAGTGCTGTAAATGGAAGGGATGCTGACAGGATGGAGGCGGTGAGAACAGCGGATATCTTTGTGATATTTTTTTTGATATTTTTCATGTTTTTGTCTCCTCTAATAGTTTATGAGTGTTATGGGGCTTAGTGCAGTGTTTCACAGATCCATTATTTTGAAAGCGCTGTACCAGCCACCATGCCCCGTTCCAGGATATTCATTTCTTCTGTTAATACCTGGATGATGGTGTCTTTTTCGGATGGGTCCTGGTAGTACATTGCCATGGACTTGATCAGGATCATCATTGCCATATCTACTATGTAGCACAGTGTTTCTAATGTGGTTGGGTAGCGGTCTTTGTCTAAGCGACTATAGAGCTCTTCGATGAAGGATTTGTAAAGTTCGTCTTTCATGAGAAAGCCACGGATACCGAACATATGGTTTTGACCGGTCACGCTTAGATCGGCTAAGAGGTTTCTGTGGATCTGGAATGTGAGTCTTTCGCCCCCTGTTTTCATCCACTCTTTTAGCAGGCGGGTGCACAGGCGGAAGGGATTGCCGTTTTCTTCTTCTAAGAATTCAAATACTTTCTTTTTAAGTGTATCGCGGAATCCTCTGAGCATGTAGCGCATCAGATCGTCTTTGTCTTCAAAGTAGGTGTAGAAGCTTCCTCTGGAGATCTCGGCTTCTTTGATGATCTGGTTTATGGATGCTGCGGAATAGGGAACTCTGGCGAATTCGTGGGCCGCGGCTTCCAAGATAGCATTTTTTTTGGATTCTTTTAGGTTTAAAAAACGCTGGGTTGGCATTTAGGCGCCTCCTTGTTTTCTTTTGTATGGGTTTGTATAGAGTGTTAAATTTGAAAATATTGAAACATGACATGGTGTTACTATGACATGTTGTCACTTTTGAGATTATATAGAGGTTTGGGGAGAATGTCAAGGTTTGGAAATATTAAATATCTCTAAAGAAACGGCGAAGGGATTGGGTGGGGACGCGGGGGATTTGCGCGGGGGCAGACTAAGGATTTGTGAAAATGGCTAAAAACAAGATAGGGGCGGGCAAAACTCACTTCGTTCAAACAGTTGCCCACCCCTATCTTAATGCCATTTTCTCAAACCCAGGTCTGTCCACCTGCTCATCCCATGCGTCCCCACCCAATCCCTTCGCCTGAGAGTAGCCTGGACGTCCTCATTCTCACGCCGTTGGCGTGAGAATATCGTCTATAGTGGGTGCATATTATCGCATAAAAATGCTCCAGCGCAATTGCGCTGGAGCAGATGATTCGTTATCTTATAGAACTGTGGTATTTTGTATTATTTGTCTGGCTCTATATTCGTCTTCTTTTTTTACGGATATAGTGTAGATGTTTTTTACAGCACCCGTGCGGGAAAGTGCGGGATTGTCACCACGAATATTGTTAAAAGACAGGCGTAATTGATTATTGGTACTTGTATCTTTGTATGGAATATTGTTTTCTGCAAGTATATTTTTTACCCGAAAGTATTTTTCCATGTCTAATGTGGTATATATCTGTATGTACCTTGTAAACATATTCCCACCTCCAGGACCCCACATGAAACAGATACATTACTACTCCCGCCCCCTTTTTTGGGGGGGCGGATAGCGTAAGCCTTTTACATATTCTCTGTCTTTTCTACGATATAGACAGGACGATCCTTTAACTCTGTGAACAGGATCGCAATGTATTCGCCTATAATTCCGATCAGGAGGAACATCATAGCAAACATGAAGCAGAGCAGGACTACTATGGTTGCATAGCCGCTTGGGGCGCCCTGGCGTGTGAGTAAGGTGTAGAACATGACGACCACGCCTAGTGCTGCTGAAAATACGCCTGCGTAGATTCCCAGTTTTAGTGGCATATTGGAGAAGCAGAGTATGGTGTTTATGGAGAAGATGAACAGCTTTTTGATGCTGTATTTACTTTCTCCGGCTACTCTGGCTCTTGCTTCGTATTCTATGTTGGTTTTCTTGAAGCCTACGTTTTGTACATAGCCCCGAAGGAAACGTACTTTTTCACGATAGTTGTCTTTAAGGACCTGAGCTACAGGGCGGCTGATGGCAAAGAAGTCAGAGGCATTTGGCTCAAAATGGACATCGGAGATATGGTTAATAAGCCAGTAAAAGCCAGAGGATGTCACATTTTTAACCAGGCCAGCGGATTTATTCTGCGTCCGCACCATATTGATAACTTCGTAGCCAGCATTGAACTTTTCTATAATATCTGGGATACATTCTGGAGGGTGTTGGAGATCTGCATCCATACAGATGATCCCATCTCCAGTACTATAATCAATTCCCGCGATCATAGCTGCTTCATGCCCAAAGTTTCTTGAAAAACTAACGAGTTTTACATCATGGTCTTCTCTTGCCAGCTCTTCCAGAATACTTAAACTATTATCCGCACTACCATCGTTTACAAAGATAAGCTCATGTTCCCAACCAGAACTACGGATCTGTTCGAGAATTTTATTGGTTTCTTTGTAAAACTCCCTCAGTGCCTTTTCTTCATTGTACACAGATACAACCACTGATAGTTTACACCCCCCTTTGGGAGTTATATCACGATCGTTCTTATTGTTATTATTTTCTGCTGTATTATTCATTAGTCATATACCTGTATCTGTAAACTGGAATGGGTAGGAACTCTCTGTTCTTCCGGCGGAAGCTGCATATAATCCCCATATACTTCCTTCAAAACCGGATCCCAGCCCTTAGGGATCATAAGGGTGGTATCTTCAAATGGCGCATCTATCACTTCTTCACACCAGTCTTTATGAAGGGTAACATAAAGGTAATCGGGCTGATAGTTGCTATAATAGCGCAGGTTGCCTTTACTATGTCTATCTTTCAGAGCAATAGCTTTTTGCATAGCAAATATTGCTTTCATAGGAATCAGTTTGCCAACTGTTGCCAGCCCACCTACGAATATTTTATGCATAAGGCTATACTTACTATAATCTAGATTATGGCGGTGTCCCATTGCAAGGCCGTAAACAGCCTTATGGAGGAAACGGGTGATCTCCGCTGCAGCTTTTCCCTTTGGCAGCTTGTCCAGAATGAACAGGTCTACCCACAGGTGATTTAATTTTCCGTCATAGTAGTCCATCTTATCACTGTCTGGATGCATACGACTTTTCTTATAGATAATACGCGACGTAAAGTCATAAAACGCCTTTCCCCCATGGAAACTGTCTGGTTCAACCAGTTCCATTGTATCAGGAAGTTCTCTTCTCACCACTTTTTTAAATGCCTCAAACTGATTGCGTGTAAATACGATATCCGCATCATCATCCCATGGAATAAACCCTTTATGACGCACTGCCCCGATCAAGGTCCCCGCATCTAATGCATACTGAATTTTATATTTCCTACAGATTCTGTCTATTTCCTTAAGGATAGTCAGATTGGCCCTATGAACATGGCTCATATCATATCCAACATTATCCTTAATACCATTATTTATACAATGATCAGCCTGCTGATCATTTATATTTTCTGCCATATAACCTTTTCCCCTCCTTTACCAAATACATACACCATGTGCGACCAGCGATGCTGGCCGCACATAGCGCCTTTCCTCACTCACGCTTATTTGTAGAACTGGGGAAAGGGGGCCGCTTTCATTTTTGCAAGTGTCCACATCTTGAGCGCAACTGTCCGAATGCAGCGGACGCAGTCCGATGCAGGCGAACAGGTGCATGTCGAAAGCCAGTGGACAATGCAAAAATGGAAAAAGGCTTCCTTTCCTCAGTTCGGACCTTTCACAACTATTTTATAGCCTCGCGGATCGTCCTAGCCATAAAATCAATCATCTCATCATTCATCCCCGGATAAACTCCAACCCAGAAAGTATCCCGTAAGATTCTCTCCGTATTCTCCAGCTCACCTACAACACGATATCCCTTTCCAGACGCTCTCATCTCATCAAAACAAGGATGCTTGATCAGATTACCCGCAAACAGCATACGTGTCTGTACGCCCTTGCTCTCAATATACTGAACAACCGCATTTCTGTCTGTACCTTCCTTGCAGGTGATCAAAAATCCAAACCAGCTTGGATTAGAATGTGGTGCTGCCTCCGGAAGGATCAGTTTATCGGTGCAGTCAGCCAGCGCAGCCTTCAATCTTGCAAAATTGTGACGGCGGCGCTCCACGAAAGACGGGAACTTGTCTAACTGGGCACATCCAATCGCAGCCTGCATATCCGTAGCTTTCAGATTATATCCCAGATGAGAGTACACATACTTATGGTCATATCCCACCGGAAGTTCTCCATACTGGCGGTCAAAGCGATGTCCACACATATTATCATGACCAGAAGGACAGATACAGTCTCTTCCCCAGTCACGGAAAGAACGGATGATCTTATTTAAAAGTGAGCTGTTGGTATAAACAGCGCCCCCTTCTCCCATTGTCATATGATGAGGCGGATAGAAACTGGAAGTTCCAATATCACCTACTGTACCGCTGAAATGTACTACCTCTTTTCCGTCTTCTTCCATTGTATACTGTGTTCCTAAAGCATCACAGTTGTCCTCTACCAGCCACAGGTTATACTTATCACAAAATGCCTTTACAGCCCGTAGGTCAAATGGATTTCCCAGTGTATGGGCGATCATAACTGCCTTTGTCTTCTCGGATCTGGCAGCTTCCAACATATTTACATCAATATTATACTGTGGAATAGTCACGTCAACAAATACAGGAACTGCGCCATACTGGATCATTGGTGCTACAGTAGTTGGGAAACCACAGGCAACAGTGATCACCTCATCCCCACGGTTTACACGGCGGTCTCCAAGAAGTGGAGAAGTCAGTGCCATAAATGCGATCAGGTTTGCAGAAGAACCGGAATTGACCAGGGAACAGTAGCGTACGCCCAGATACTCTGCCAGTTTCTTCTCAAATTCATCTGTATAACGGCCGGAAGTCAGCCAGAATTCCAGGGAACTGTCTACCAGATTGACCATTTCGCTGTGGTCATACACTCTGGACGCATATGGAATGCGGTCTCCTTCTTTGTATTCTTTTTTCTTATGGAAAGTGTCGCAGTAATCGGCTACCAGATCCAGGATCTGCTTTCTTGCCTCTGCTTCCGTTGTATGTTCAAACATATTTTTTATCTCCTACTAACAATTTTATAATTGGACTTCCTAGACGACCTATGAGAAGAATTCCCGGATCTGACGGTCTGTTACTTCTAACATATCCGCCCCGTTTAAATACTCCTTGGACCATTCTACAGTCTTTTCAATGGCCTCTTTTACCGTATATCTCGGCTTCCAGCCAAATACCGTTTTGATCTTGGAGCAGTCTAATTTCAGGAAATTTGCCTCATGAGGGCCGCCAGCCCAATGGTTTTCCCAGGTCATTCCTTCTCCCCAGGCATTACAAAACATGTCTGTCAGATCACCGGTCGTAACACAGTCTCTGTCATCTGGTCCTACGTTATAATAGCCCTGATATTTGCCGTCTTTATACTGTTCCATGGCAATGGTCAGATATACAGCTAATGGCTCTAATACATGCTGATACGGTCTGGTGGAATGTGGATTTCTCACCTGGATCGGTTTTCCGGCTGCTGCCGCGCGGATACAGTCCGGGATAATGCGGTCCCTTGCAAAATCACCGCCTCCGATCACATTTCCGGCACGGGAAGTGGAAATAGCGCAGCGTCCGTCCTCGAAGAAGGACTTTTTATAGCTGTGTGTTACTAGCTCGGAACATGATTTACTGTTGGAATATGGGTCATAGCCGTCTAACGGGTCACATTCCCGGTATCCGTATTCCCATTCTCTGTTTTCGTATACTTTGTCGGTGGTTACATTTAAGAATGACCGTACCGTGTCAGTAAGACGGACACATTCCAGGATGTTCACGGTGCCCATTACATTGGTCTCGTAGGTATAGACCGGTTCTTTGTAAGACTCACGGACGATCGGCTGTGCTGCCAGGTGGAACACGATCTCCGGCTTTACTTCATCGAATACACGGCGCAGATGTGCCAGATCCCGCACATCGCCCACAATATGATGAATGGTATCTTCCAGACCCGCAATTTCAAAAAGTGCCGGATCTGTAGGCGGATTTAAAGCATAACCTGTTACCTGGGCGCCTGCCAGTGTCAGGATACGCACCAGCCAGGAACCTTTGAAACCGGTATGTCCTGTGACCAGTACTTTTTTTCCTTTATAGAATGCTTTTAATTCTTCTAATGTTAATGCCATAATTGCTCCTTAGTTGCTCTTTAGTCTTTCCAGATCTTCCATGGTGCTTTTTCTGACTGCCACAGTTCTTCCAGTTTTTTCATCTCTCTCTGGGTATCCATGCACTGCCAGAAACCGCCATGATAGAAGGATTTCATCTGTCCTTCTGCTGCCAGCTTCTGCATCGGTCCCTGCTCAAAAACAGTGGAGTCGCCTTCCAGATAATCAAAGATCTCCGGGTTCATTACCATGAAACCGCCATTGATGAGAGCGCCGTCATTATCGTCTTTTTCACGGAAGGAAAGAACGGTATTGTCATCAGCAATGTTTAACACGCCTTTGGACTGTCCCAGATTAACAGTGGTAATGGTTGCGATCTTGCCATGGGATCTGTGGAATGCTACCAGTTCGTTTAAGTCTACGTTGGAAACGCCGTCGCCGTAAGTAAGCATGAATGGCTCGTTTCCAATATATGGCTGGATGCGCTTTACACGTCCGCCGGTCATAGTATTTAAGCCGGTATCTACCAGTGTAACTTTCCACGGCTCGGAATAGTTATTGTGTACTTCCATGCTGTTGTTTGCCAGATCAAAGGTTACGTCGGATGTATGCAGGAAATAATCTGCGAAAAATTCTTTTACAACGTACTGCTTATATCCCAGACAGATCACAAAATCATGGTACCCGAATTCGGAGTAATATTTCATGATATGCCAAAGGATCGGCTTTTCACCGATCTCGATCATTGGCTTTGGTTTTAAATGGCTTTCTTCGCTGATCCTGGTGCCGAAGCCGCCTGCTAAGATAACAACTTTCATTTTCAATCTTTCCTCCAAGAGTTCATTTGTACGTTCTCACCATTTGAGAGAACATCATGGTCACTATTATTTATTTCTGAAGATATTCAGGTGGTTATCTTCCAGGATACGGAATGCTTCCTGGATTTTTTCTGTGCCTTTATGGTATTCGTAAAGGTTATCTATTTCTTTAGAATGTTCTTTCAGTTCTTCTTCTGTCATGGACGGAATGGCCGGCGCCATTACTGCCATTTTTTCGAAGTTTTCTTCTCTGTAAGGTGCCTTTTGTATCTCACGATAAGTAGTATAACCATTTCCCAGAAGGATTGCAATACAGAAGGCTGTTTCAACACAGGGAATGACCTTCTTAAACCAACTCCCGGACTTATATTGTTTCCTGCGCATTTTGGACGCAAGGGCAAATGTGAGCAGGATCCCCAGGACGCCTACCTGAAACTGCAAAGCATAGCGGGAGCTTAAAGCATAGTCTTCTTTTTCAAAAATGTAACGTGACAGGAAGATGAGAAGGTGGTTTGCCCCGCCGGATACAAGGAGTATCAGTGGGAACAGGGTCCTTTTGTAAATACTAAGGCTTATGTTTAACCACAGGGACCACAGATAGCCGGCCATGAGTATTACTCCCAACAGATAAATGATTTTGTTGGAAATACAACCGTTTTGGATCCACTGCTGTAATTCTTCTCCTCCGATGAACATTCCTGCAAGGGATTTAAGGATAAACCGTACTGGAAATGTGGGATGATCGGCTAAAATCTGTCCCAGCGACCTTCCTGTGGCTCCTGCGTGTTCTTCTACTGCAAAGGAGTTGCTGAGAATGTAAAGGAGAAGAGGTGCAAGGGTACAGAAAAGGAATGTGATGTATTCTTTTCGTTTGGCCCCATCGTCTAACAGCGCTGCTGCACCGGATGCCAGGATCATGACCACTGCATAGATGGCACAGTATGGACCTGCGGTTCCAAGGATGATCAGCCATGGCAGCAGCATAAGCATGTTTTTGTCCCATTTCCCCTCTTCCCCACGGTAATACCGGTCGAAAAGGATCTGGTGGTAATAGAAGCAGGCGAATGCAAAGAAATGAGACCAGCCGCTTCCATTTGTCAGCATCTCCCATTTGTTCAGGCTGAACATGACCACCATGAAAGCGATAAACCATGCCACATTTACCTTTAGCTGACGGGAATAGGCGGAAAAGCTCCAGGCTGCAAGTCCTACGCTTACGGCACCTAATATACGGTCAAAGGTAATGGAAAAACCGAAAAGTTTTACGTTTATGATACGGGCCAGATAGTTAATGGGGATGCGGGTCAGCACATCGGCCACAAAGAATTTCTTCGGGTTACATACATCTGGCAGATAGCTGTTTACCAGACGGATATAGTCGGAATAGACCACATCACAGGCTGCATTTTTGATATACCATAGTAAGAATGCAATGCCAAGAAGGGGTATGAGCCAGAGAGCCATTTCTTTAACCCCTTTGTCCGCTTTATTTGTCTTGCTGTCTCCATGACCTGATTGTGCTGCATATGCAGTTTCTTCCATGGTATTTCTCTTGTTTTGCTCCCTGTTATCGGGAAGTTTCATGAATTTTTCCTCCGCTACGGTGTTGTAATATGCACAATGGCTGCCAGGCGGTCTTCGCCTCTCTGCTCTCTGGCATTCTGCATATAGAAGTTATAGTCAAATTCCAGATGGACTAACTGCCACGGCTCTGCCTGAAGTGTAGTCTGCACTACACTGGAGTGAAGAGGCAGTATGCGGGCCGGTTCGTCGTCTTTTGTAATGGTAATGGCTTCCCCGCCATTCATTACACCTGGATACATGAACTCTAATTCGATTTCTCCGGCGGAACCTGCCATTACCGTAAGGGACGCATGTTCATCCATCCAGCCATCAGAGTAATACCCTCGATCTACCTGCAGTTTCAGGCTGCGGACAAAATCTGTGATATCCTGGAATGCATTATGGGCCGGATCTTCTCTCAGCACCAGCATCTGGTCATCTACCTGTCCAATGTCACGGATGCTGTCGATAAATTCTACTTTTGTGCCTTCTGCCTTCATTTTCGGATCAAATACTTTAAAGAATGTGCGGGCGGTAAAATCGCTCATTTGATAGCTGTTGCCCATAATATAGATGGTCTTTCCGAAAATGTCGTCCCCATATTTTTCATAGGTCTGCTCTGCCAGGGAATTATAGCGCAGCTGGTCTGGCCACAAATACAGTTTTGGATAGCAGCTGCGGTAGAACAGTTCTGCCGGAAGCATAAGCAGCACATAAAGCGCGAAAAGGATCCCCCAAGGCCAAAGTCTTTTTAAATACAGTTCTTTTTTTACACCCCGGGTCAGTTCCCCATAGATGTAGGAAAGAAAGAGTAATGCACCAGCCAATGATACGTATACCCAGCGCATTTCCACACGGATGGTCACGCTGGAGCAGACAATGTTTAAGGCAATGAAGCCAACGAAAAGCAATGTGTTGAACAGCATGGAAAGTTTGCGGTCTTTCTGTTTTTCCATGATAAACTTCACCAGAAATGCCAGTACCATGATAAGGATCATCACATCTGCCATAACGATCAGGCCTTTGACCCACATGGGACTATCGCTCCACGGGCATCCGTTTAAGTGCTCAGGACCTGCATTGATCCCGAAAACATAGGCCGCCTGGCTGAAAGCGAATTTGATCGTCTGGAGGATGTTTAAGGTGTCTGCTACCTGGGTTCCGCCGGTTCCTGCCGGAAGGACGGAACCAATGGTGAAAGCCCGGATCAGCTGCACCAGTCCAAAGGAGATGACTACGCTGAGCCAGAGAGAGATTTTTCTGCATTTTTTTACGATAAGAGCCAATAATAATAATGGCAGCAGCGCCATATAGCGCTCATGTACGAAACATACTCCGAAATACAGCAGGCTGGCAAAGTAAAAGCAGTTTTCCCTGTTTTCTTCGTTGATATAGCGGTACAGGTTCCAGAGAATGGAAACAGCCATCCAAAGGGCCATGGTCTCCATCAGTCCCAAAACCTGTCCGATCTGGTAATATGCCATGCGGCTGGCTAAGAACATGGCTCCTGTGAAGAAGCCAATGGCTTTTGCCCTTGAAAGCCGCCATCCAATGGAATACAGATACCAGGACAATGCTGCATTTAGCAATATGTTAATAGGTACGAAAAGTGCTACGTGGTTTCTTACTACTGCCATCTCAAACCAGGCCGCAAGATAGTATAGAAAGCGGAAACGGGTGCTTCCCATGGGAAATACATACTCAAAGAAGCTTTGTTCGCCATAGCAGGACCAGAAATACAGATCGTCCATGTAAAGGCCTTTAATCTGTATCCCATGGTTCACCCACACAGCTAACCCCAACAGAAGTCCCATAAAAATCACATGGTCCTTCCATTGATATTGTTTTTCCATTCTGGAAAATCCGATCCTGAATTTAATTCTTTCCCTGGTGTCCAATATTCTGCCTCCTTAATTGCAGCCATATATTTGAAACGCGTTCCGTTGCTTATTCTCCGTTTTTGTTCATACTATAGGTGTCACGGAACAGCTGTACTAATTTTTCATCCGGTTCTTTGAATGGGTGGTCCAGATCCACTCTGGCAAGCATATTTCCCCACTCAAAGGTAAGGTCTTTTAAGGTCCCTTCTGCGATCATATCTTCAATGATCTGGGTGGCTCTTGGCTGATCTGCCAGATAGCCCGCCTGTACATAAATATATTCGGTTCCGGCCCACCTTAAATATTCTTCAAAATAAGCCAGTTTTTTTACTAAGTATACGTCTCCGCCGCTTCCTGTTATGTCATAATAGCTCTGCACACTGCATTCCATATCCAGTACCTGAGGATGAAAACCGAAGGCTACAACTCGATTCCTTTTTGTAAACCGTGAGCAAAGTTCCTTACAGCCTCTTCGTTCCCAGCTTTCGTGTCTGTGGTGACGATGATCATAATATCCCTTACCTGATAATTTAAATGGTGTAAAGCCCGGGCAGCCCGCCCAGCTGGTAGAGGATGTGATAAGGGTGTTAAAGAGGAGGAATGGGATAGCTAAAAGGCAGATGCCGCTCCGCAGGAAACGGCCGCCAAACAGCCCTTTTTTGCGATTCATGGACTCACCTTCACCCATACTTGCCACACCTGCGGCAGTATCTTCTTCCTCTTCTATTTTAAACCAATGCCCCGTGATCCGCACAGTGCTGATAACTACCACTGCATACACCAGTATGAAATAGTTTCCATCTACCTGGGAAAGTGTATAGATACTGGCTGCAGAACCGACTAACAGTGTGACCATAAGAAAACCGTCAAAAAAGTCCAGCTGTGAGATCTTCTGACGCTTCATAACTCTTGTTATTACCTGGAAGATCCAGAACAGCAAAAGTGCGGTTATAAGCACAGTTCCCCATGCAATGATCACATGATCCATATCTTCTCCTACAGGAGAAATGAGGATCCCCTTTAAACGTGCCAGCAGCCTGCTTATCTTTTCCTGTGTGGAAAGGACAGAAGGATCACCGATCACATGTGAAAAATTATATGGATATTTTACTTTAAAACCAATTTTTTCACAGAAATTAGCAAATACAGATGTTACAGGAACTCCTGTAAGAAGCCAGGTGCGGTACCACAATCCTGCAGTTGCAAACGTCGGAAGAATCCAGGTCAAAAAGCCCCTTTTATCCTGTTTTCCTGCTTTTCCAAAAATAAGCAGGCATACCAGTCCCACACCGCCTAAGGCAGTGGAAAATACAAGGGCGGTTGGTTTATAAACAAGGGAAAGAATGTATACAGCTACTGCAAATATAAGCCATGGAGCACTTGTTTCCTTATTATTTTTATCTTCTCTTGTAACTGCCAGACACAGCATATCGTAAATGATAAGCTGGCACATCAGCGTTATACTGTCACTTTTAGCAGAAACAGCCATATTCATGATGCCGGGAACCGCGCTGATCAGAGCTCCCGTCCAGAAACCAGCTGTTTTTCCACCAAAGCGTGTGCCCATCACCCCAGCCGTTATTACACTGACCGCTGTTGTCCAGAAAGTAAAGGAAAGGACAAAGCCATAGGTTGGTGTCCCAGCTAAAGGAAGCACCAGCACTTCTGCACCTTTGCTGTAAGTATATACCAGATTGATCAGTCCCAGATTCTCATAAATGCCTTTTCCATTATCCAGTATATAGGCAGAGCGCAGACCATAATGAAGAGAATCATAGTCCAATTCCTGGTTTAAACGGCCCGCCTGGAGAAAAAACATAGTGAGAATGAATGCAAGCAGTGCCGCCTGCAGCACATTCTCCGGCATAAGTGAATGGGGATGGTTATCCACAAGTCTGCTGAAAAATTTTTTGTTTTTCCACAGCCAGATCCCGGCAATCCCCAGGATTACCACCAAAAGCACAGCTGCTATCTTTCTCCACAGTCCGATCCCCCCATGTCCCGTAAGGGAAATGACGCATACAAGGACCATCCATGCAGCGCTTCCGGTGGTCAGTCCCAGAAGGATCTTTTCCCACACAGGAAGCATGTATCTGCGTCTTTTGCCAAAGCTTCCTAAAAAACAGTTATTGATGCAGATTCCATAACCTATCAACGTTCCCATCCAGACAGCGGCTCCGATCAATGGTATCAAGATTCTATGCCCCCAGAGAAAAAGCAGCCAGCCCGGAATCAGTCCTGCCACTGCCAACACCTGTTTTTCCCTGTGTTTTACAGCCAGACACAGCCACCACAGATTCCACAAAAACAGGACAGACAGTTCCACAAGCATCCGTCCTGTTTCTTCTTTTCGTAACGTATCCCCCAAAGAGCCATGAAGTATGAGTCTGTTTGCGGCTATTCCCACAAGACCAGCTGCAAACAGCCAGAATACAACCAGCAAAAAAACTTCTTTCCCTTTTTTACTCCTCATTTTTAACCTGTTCCTTTTATTTCTTTATTCGTACTCCTTATATGCGGAAGAATATCCCTTCATAATAAGTTTTACTACTGCCTTTGGCCAGAACCTGGCAAACATTTCTGCCTCTTCCTTTGCTCTCCGGTTGTCTTTGATGCAGGCGTTTGTGGTAGCGCCCTCATGGACCCGGTAATAGATCAGTGGTTTTTCCACACAGATAAAACGTCCTTTTTCTCCTGCCAGCTGCACCATGTGATCCCAGTCTAAGGCAAACTGGTACTCTGACTGGACAAATGGCTCTCCTAACAGCTTTTTACTGTAAGTAGTTGCAGGACAGCAGATAGGATTTCCCAGTACCAGGGGCATGATTTTTACCCATGTAATGCCGCAAAGACTGTGAAAACGCAGCGGAAGGCGCAAAAGCCGTTTTACCCACAGCATTTTATCTCCTGTGATCACTTTTTTGTTCTTCACAATGGCATAATCGGAGGTAAATACAGTCATGTCCGGATATTTTTCAACTGCTTTTAACAGCTCTTCTCCATAGTTTTTGCAGTACATATCATCCTGGTGGGCGATAGTGACAAACTCTGCATCTGCCATGGAATAGGCATAATTCCAGTCGTCCCGGATATTGCTTTTTCCTTCCCGGATGTAGTAGGGAAGATCGTATTTCTCCGCCATAGCTGCTAAAAATGGGCTTGGCGTGGAGGTGCACAGGATCACCGGCGAAGCCACGTTCTGGGCTTTCAGCGACTTGATGCAGCTTTCCAGATACGGTGAATCCCCATAGGCAGGTATTGTATATACATGCTTATGACTCATAAAAATGGTCCTCCAGCATCAGACACAGCGCATGGTATACAGGAAGGTGGAGTTCCTGGATCTTAAAGGTCTCCTGCTCTGGAACTACGATGGAAACATCGGAAAATCCTTTGATTTTTCCGCCGTCACGACCGGTCAGTCCGATGACAGTGACGCCTAATGCCTTGGCTGCAGTTGCTGCATAAAGCACATTTTTGGAATTGCCGGAAGTAGTGATCCCCAGGAATACATCGCCCTTTTTAGCATATCCATACAGCTGCTGGGCAAAAGTGAGATCTCCGTTTACATCGTTGGAGTAAGCAGTAGTCAGGGCACAGTGGCCGGTGAGTGCAATGGCCGGAAGTCCCCCCTGAAGGTTCTCAGCCAGTTTTTCCCCCATCTGAGGATCTGCCGCCTTAAGTGCCTGAGCCAGTTCTTCTGATACCGGGCGGCGTTTTACAAAGCCTTTCATCAGTTCCCCTACAATGTGTTCGCTGTCGGAACAGCTGCCGCCGTTTCCTGCGATCATCAGTTTTCCGCCATTTTTATAGCAGTCTCTCATGATCTCATATGCCTTAAGGATGTCCTCCTTTACCGGTTCAAGTACCGGATAACGCTGCACTAATTCCTCTAAAAATCTAAGTTCTTTCATATACTATTTTCTCCTTTTGACCAGCAGCATCTGTTGGTACCGGATTTTTTCTGATTTTTCAAACTCTTTCCAGATCTTATCTGCGCTCCAATATCCACTCTGCCGCCGCTTCCAGATCCTCTGCATAATGATCATAAGGCGGCTTTTCATTTTTTTCCTGCTGCTCTTTATGAAGTTTAGCCCCATATCCGGTTCCCACCAGAATAGAGGTAACACCAAATCTTTGTCCCGCTTCTGTATCCAGAAGCTTATCTCCGATCATATAGGATGCAGCCTTGTCCACCGGGAAGTCTTTTTCTGCCATTTCAAACATGCCGGTTCCCGGCTTGCGGCAGTTACATTCTTTTTTATAAATGCCAATGCCATGTACCGGATGGTGGGGGCAATAATAAAAGGCATCAATCTCAGCTCCATCTTTTTTTAACAGCTGGTTCATATACCGGTGAAGGATCTTTACATCTTCTTCTGTATAATAACCTCTTGCCACACCCGCCTGGTTGGTGACTACGATCAGTTTATAACCGGCATCTTTCAGTTTCTTTAAAGCCTTGGGCACACCTGGAAGCAGCTTCATATCTTCGGTTCTGTGAAGATAGTTCACTTCTTCGTTTAATGTGCCGTCCCGGTCTAAAAATACTACTTTGTTTCCCATTTTCTTTTCCAATTCTTTACGATCTGCCTGCTGCAGATCTTTTTATTTCAGATCAAAACTATATTCCCCGTTTGGCATCTGTACCTTTACTTTGTCATACTGCCAGCGGTCTTCATCTGCCACCCAGCTCTGGGCGCCGCGCAGTTCAAAGTTCCAGTCAGCCAGCTGTCCGCCCATGGACTCCATGCGTGCCGCCACTTTATGACGCACATTGTATGGGCAGTACATTAACAGGTATCCGCCGCCACCGGCACCTAAGAGTTTGCCGCCGAGAGCACCTGCTTTTAATGCCTCTGCATACAGCTCGTCGATCTGTGGATTGGAGATCTTATTGCTCATACGCTTTTTGCTCTGCCAGCCATAGTCTAACAGCTTTCCAAAACTGTGGAGATTTCCCTTTAAAAGCTCATCTTTCATGGCATAAGCCAGTGCCTTTACCTCGCACATAGCGTCAAAAGCATCTTTCTTCTCATAGTTCTGCACCTGATCTTTAATGATATTGGCAGAAACATGGATCTTTCCGGTATAGCATAACAGCAGGTTATACTGCAGCTCATGGATAATGTCCTTTTTAATGCGCAGCGGGTTTACTACTACATTGTTGCGTCCGTGGAACTCAATAAAATTAAAACCGCCAAAAGTTGCCGCATACTGGTCCTGGTATCCGCCGTCGATCTTTAAGTCTTCTCTTTCTACTTCGTATGCCAGATCAGCCATTGCATAGGCGTCTAACATAACGCCCTTCCAGCGTGCCATAGCTGTCAGCATTGCCACCATGACCGTAGAAGAAGTTCCAAGGCCGGAGCCTGGAGGCGCATCGCACTGTAAGTAAACTTCACAGCCCTGCTTAATATCCATTGCCTTTAAAGCTGCAGTTACCAGATCCAGACGTCCGTCATAGACGTAGTTTTCTTTTGTATTGTATTTTACTGTCATATCGAAATCCAGGGAGTGGACGATGATCTGGTCATCCTCTCTTGGCACGATAGAACAATATGCATATTTATTAATGGTACTTCCGATAATAGCACCGCCCTGCTGTTCGCAGAACGGAGCTACATCTGTGCCGCCGCCTCCAAAACTGACACGAAGGGGCGCTCTGCCTCTGATCACCATAATTTTTCTCCTTTCGAACCCAGCAGCACTTGTAGTTAATGTACCACTCCGGTTTTTACATCTTCCTGGAACTGAAAATAAGCTTCCGGGATACCGATATCAATGAAATAGCCGTCATTTACAAAGCCGCCCAGTTTCTTTCCTTCCAAAAGCCATTTAGGGATCATCTCATTTTCAAGAGATACTTTTCCTTCTGGGATTTCCTTTAACAGGCTCTTTTTCATGAGATAAATGCCGCCGTTAATGGTTCCCGGCACCGGATCTGCTGTTTTTTCGTTAAATCCGGTGAGAATGCCATTTTCATCTAAAATGGCTTTGCCGTAGCGGGATACATCCGGCACCTGGCGCAGCACCAGAGCCATATCCAGATTCTGGTCATCCTGCTGCTTTGCCAGACGGGTGTAGTCGATCTGGTAAAAGGTATCTGCATTTAACACATAAAAACGGTCTTCTGTAATGAATTTGCCGGCGTTTTTAATGGCTCCGGCTGTGCCTAAAAGAGTCTCTTCATAGGCATAGGAAGCTGAAAAGCCAAATTCACTTCCGTCTTTAAAATATTCTTCCACCATGGAACCTTTGTAGCCTACAGCGAAAATGATCTCTGTAATGCCGCTGTGCACCAGTTCCCTGGTCACATATTCCATAAATGGTTTATCTTCGATCAGTGCCATTGGCTTGGGGCGGTCGCTTACAACGCTGCGAAGTCTGGTGCCCAAACCACCGGCTAATAAGATTGCCTGCATTTTATTCTCCTGTTCTGCAATACGTTTTTCACTGCTTATTCCTTGCGTGTGAAGTCATCCTCAATCACTTTCCAAGCCCCATCCATGCTGAAATGTTCCCTGATATATTTCTGGGTTCCTTCACACATCTGGCGGCAGCGGTCATTATCCTGATACAAAGCTACGGTCTTGTCTGCAAATGCCTTTGGATCGTCCTCTACTTCAAGAACCTGCTCTACCTGCGGGATACCCTCTGCACCAGTGCTTGTGGTGATGATCGGCGCGCCGTTGTAGATTGCCTCTACTACTTTGCCCTTTACACCTGCGCCGTAACGCAGCGGAACTACTACTACCTTGCAGGAAGCATACAAGTCTGCCAGCTCTTCTTCACTTACAAAGCCCTTGATGATAATACCATTTCCAGGCTGTTCTAAGGCCTTGATCTCATCTGTTACCTTAGAGCCAACTACATAGAATTTAATATCCGGCAGCTGCTCTCTGATATGCGGGAAGATTTCCTTTGCAAACCAAAGCACAGCATCTGCATTGGGCGGATGTGCGAAACCGCCCACAAACAGCAGTCCTTCTCTCTTTGCAAAGTCTTCCTGGATACCTGTCAGGAAGTGGTCATATACATAGGCAGTGATCGCCTTTGCCTTGATCTCTGGATCAATAGCATGGATGGCGTTGATCTCCACATAGGACGGATAATAGGAAATAGCCGCCTTGCGCATCATAGAAAGCTCGATGGCCTTCCAGTAATCTGCCTCTCTCTTAATATCAATATCCCCGGTCAGCTCAT
>CAVIPV010000025.1:0-18419 GCA_963644495.1 Prevotella sp.
GCAGATTACATAGCAGGTGTGCAGCTGAGCAGGGAACAGATCCGGGCAAAAAATAAGGAAACCCTGATGAGCCTTATTAACAGCACCAGTATTGACGAGGCAGCCAAACAGCAGGCCATCCAGGATATGATCCGCCTTACAGAGATATCAGAAAAGGAAAATGCGGCGGAGACTCTTCTTATGGCAAAAGGCTTTGCAGACCCGGTGGTAAGCATCACCGATGACAAGGTGGATGTGGTCATCCATGCATCTTCCATTACAGATCCCCAGCGGGCCCAGATCGAAGATATTGTAAAGCGCAAGGCAGAAGTAGGGGCAGACCAGATCATTATCACATTGTTAAATATGGCAGATTAAGGAAAATGCTAAAATGAGGTCGCCCGGCCGCTGCAAAAAATCCCTATACATATCCGGTCGGTTTTGGTATAATAATAGATAATCACAGTGCAGGAGGTAAGGGATTTTGGCAGAAGAAAATCGCAGTACACATAAAGTATATGAAAAAGATAAGATCGGAGAGGTACAGATCGCAGATGAGGTAGTAGCCATCATCGCAGGTCTTGCAGCTACCGAGGTAGAAGGTGTAGATTCCATGGCAGGAAACATTACCAATGAACTGGTTGGAAAGCTTGGCATGAAGAATTTAAGCAAGGGCGTAAAGGTAGAGGTAACAGAGGAACATGTATCTGTAGATCTTTCCTTAAATATCCGTTATGGCTACAATATCCCTGCTGTCAGCGAGCAGGTTCAGGAAAAGGTAAGCACCGCTATTGAAAATATGACCGGCCTTACTGTTCTGGATGTAAACATCAAGATCGCTGGTGTAAACATGGAAGAAAGCTAAAAAGGATGTATAAGTATGCCCTGTGGGTATGGGAAGAAAAGCTTCCTTACCTGCAGGGCATTTTATAATACAGGTATACATTTTTGTTGTTTTTATGCATTGCCTTTGGTATAATCACAGATAGTGGAAAAGAATCATATAGAAACATGTAGAAAGAGGAAGAAAGAAATGACCAGAAGAGAATTAAGAGAACATTGTTTTAAAATGCTGTTCTCTGTGGATTTTTATACAACCGGCGAAGAAGCAAAAGCTCAGATGGAGCAGTATTTTCAGTCACCGGAAGAAGATGATACAGCTTCTGATGGTACCCTTCAGGTAGTGCATAAGGTAGACATCGGAGAAAAGGACCAGGCATATCTTCGGGAAAGAACTTCTAAGATCGTAGACCTTGTAGAAGAGATCGACAAGAAGATCGACGAAGTAGCAGCCGGCTGGAAGACAAAGCGTATGGGAAAGGTAGAACTTGCCATTTTACGTCTTGCAGTTTATGAGATGCTTTATGATGATACCATTCCTGAGAAGGTATCTGTCAATGAAGCAGTAGAGCTGGCAAAGAAATTCGGCGGAAATGAGTCCCCGGCTTTCGTAAACGGTGTCCTTGCCAAATTCATTCCTAAGGAAGGCGCAAAAGAAGAGGCAAAGACAGAAGAAAAGGCAGAAGAAGTAAAAGAAACAGCTAAAGAAGAGACAAAAGAGCAGGAATAACAGATGGGAAGCGTTTATACCGTATCCCAGGTGACTTCATATATTAAAAATATGTTCACCCAGGATTTTGCGTTGAACCGTATCTCCATTAAAGGAGAGGTGTCCAACTGCAAATATCATACATCCGGTCATATTTATTTTACATTAAAGGACGGCGGCGCACAGATTGCCGCCGTCATGTTTGCAGGACAGGCAAAAAATCTGGACTTTCATTTAACCGAAGGGCAGGAAGTAGTAGTGTCCGGAACCGTAGATGTATACGAAAGGGACGGACGTTACCAGCTTTATGCAAAAGAGATCAAACGGGAAGGCAGAGGCGATCTTTTCCTGCGCTTTGAAAAGCTGCGGGATGAGTTGGAAGAAATGGGAATGTTTGACGGATGTTACAAGCAGCCTATCCCTAAATACGCTAAAAAGATTGGTATCGTTACAGCCTCTACCGGCGCAGCCATCCGTGATATCATGAATATCACAGCCAGACGCAATCCCTATGTACAGCTGATCCTGTATCCCGCCCTTGTTCAGGGAGAACAGGCAAAATACAGCATTGTAAAAGGAATAAAAACACTGGATGCTTTGGGCCTTGACGTTCTCATTGTAGGACGTGGAGGCGGTTCTATTGAGGATCTTTGGGCGTTCAATGAAGAAATGGTGGCAAGAGCCATTTTCGAGTGTCATACTCCGGTGATATCTGCAGTGGGCCATGAAACAGATGTGACCATTGCTGATTATGTAGCAGACCTGCGGGCTCCTACGCCATCTGCGGCGGCAGAGCTGGCAGTTTTTGATTATAAGCAGTTTGAAGAAACAGTGACTGGTTATAAGCTGCTCTTAGATAAAGGGGTAAAGCGTAAACTGGAAAGGACCCGCTTTCATCTGGAACAGTGCCGGATGCGCTTAAAACTTAAAAATCCAGAGCGTAACTTAAACGACAGAAAGCAGCAGCTGGCAGATTTAGAAGAAGCGTTAAACCGCAGGATGCAGGAAGCATTAAAGGAAAGCAGAAGGTCATTAGAGCAGAAAGAGCAGTGTTTAAACCAGCTGATGGCGGGAAAACTGGAAAAAGAAAAACACCGTCTGGCCTTAAATGCCAGCCGGTTAGAGGGGCTTTCTCCTTTAAAGAAATTAAGCGCCGGATATGGCTTTGTGCAAAAAGAGTCCGGGGAAGCACTTAAATCTGTAAAGCAGGTAAAGCCGGGAGATACCATCCGAGTATATGTAACAGATGGTTCCCTTGAAACACTTGTAAAAGAGGTAAAAACGGCTGGTACCGGAAGTTCAGAGACCAGGAGAGAGGAAGAATAAACATGGCAGGAAGAAAGAAAACAGCAGAGGCTCCGGAAAAAGAAGCGGGCATCGAGGAAAATTTCGCCCGCCTGGAGGATATTATAAAAAAGCTGGAAGATGGGGAAAGTTCCTTAGAGGAGACCTTTGCGGGGTATGAGGCAGGAATGAAGCTTGTGAAGTCTTTAAGCAGTCAGATCGATAAAGTAGAAAAACAGATCCAAATATTGAGTGAGGGTGAAGACAATGAGTGATAATACAGCATTTAGAGCAGAACTGGAAGAAAGAACAAAAAAGATCAATGAGCAGATCGAAAGCTATCTGCCGGAGGAAAAAGGACATCAGACCACTATTTTTGAGGCTATGAACTACAGTGTGAGAGCAGGCGGAAAGCGCCTTCGTCCGCTGTTCATGCAGGAGATCTGCAGACTGTTTACAGGAGAAGTACAGCCGGCAGTTGTGCCGTTTATGGCAGCCATTGAGATGATCCATACCTCTTCCCTGGTACATGATGATCTTCCATGTATGGATGATGACATGATGCGCAGAGGAAAGGCAAGTACCTGGGCTGAGTACGGCGAAGATATGGGAGTTTTAGCAGGTGACGCCCTGATGATCTATGCTTTTGAGGTAGCTGCAAAGGCATTTAATGAGGTTTCTGAGGCAGATGATTTAAGAAGAGTGGGACGTGCCATTGAGATACTGGCTGCAAAGACAGGTGTTTACGGCATGATCGGCGGACAGACTGTAGACGTAGAGTTATCCGGCGGTCCGATCCCGAAGAATAAACTGGATTTTATCTATCGTTTAAAAACAGGCGCTTTGATTGAGGCATCCATGCTTATCGGCGCTGTTTTAGGCGGAGCAGCAGAGGAAGACTGCAAGATCGTGGAAAGCCTTGCAGGAAAAGTAGGACTGGCATTCCAGATCCAGGATGATATCCTGGATGTGACCGGAAACCAGGAGGTTCTTGGTAAAGAAGCAGGAAGCGATGAAAGAAACCAGAAGACCACTTATGTGACTATTGAAGGTCTGGAAAAGGCAAAGAAGGATGTGGAGATCCTTTCTGCCCAGGCCATTGAGGATCTGAACAAACTGCCTGGAAACAATGAATTCCTGGAGAATCTGATCAACATCCTTATTAAGCGACAGAAATAAAAGTCCAGAAATAAAAAGGAAGAACTTATGATATTGGAACAGATAAAGGGACCGGAAGACTTAAAAGACATGTCCCCTGAGGCACTTTCCGGTCTTGCCGGGGAAATACGCACATTTCTCATTGAGAAGATCAGTCATACAGGCGGCCACCTGGCGTCAAACCTTGGCGTTGTGGAGCTGACCATTGCATTATTTTGCACATTTGACCTGCCAAAAGACAAGATCATCTGGGATGTAGGACACCAGTCTTATACCCACAAGATCTTAAGCGGTCGGATGCAGGAATTTGATGAACTGCGTCAGTATGGCGGGTTAAGCGGATTTCCCAAACGGAAGGAAAGTCCCTATGACTCCTTTGATACAGGCCACAGTTCCACCTCTATTTCCGCAGGTCTTGGCATTGCACAGGGCCGGGATATCCTGGGGGAAGATTACAAGGTGGTATCGGTCATCGGAGACGGGGCTCTTACAGGAGGCATGGCATACGAGGCTTTAAATAATGCGGCCCGTATGAAGAAAAACTTTATCATTGTTTTAAATGACAATAAAATGTCTATTTCAGAAAATGTAGGCGGCATGTCCCGGTATCTGGGCGGCCTGCGTACAGGGGACGGATATAATGACCTGAAAAAGAATGTAGTGGGTACTTTAGAGAGGATCCCGGTATTAGGAGACCGGATGATCGACAAGATCAAACGGACCAAAAACAGTATCAAGCAGCTGTTTATTCCGGGAATGCTTTTTGAAAATATGGGTATCACCTACTTAGGACCGGTAGACGGGCATAATATCCCGGAGCTTTGTAAGGTATTTAGGGAAGCCCAGAAGCTGAATCACGCAGTTTTAGTTCATGTACTGACGAAAAAAGGCAAAGGCTATGTACCGGCTGAGAAAAATCCCGCTGCGTTCCATGGTGTCAGTCCTTTTGATATAAAAACAGGAAAACCTCTGGCAGAAAAGAAATATCCTACTTATACCGATGTATTTTCCAAGAAATTATGCCAGCTGGGTGAAACACATCCGGAGCTTGTGGCAGTGACAGCGGCCATGCCGGACGGCACAGGTGTTGCGGCTTTTGGAAAGAAGTTCCCGGACCGTTTCTTTGATGTAGGTATTGCAGAAGCTCATGCAGTGACCAGCGCAGCCGGTATGGCGGCAGCGGGGCTGCGGCCGGTGGTAGCAGTCTATTCCTCTTTTTTACAGAGAGGTTATGACCAGATTTTACATGATGTCTGTATCCAGAACCTGCCGGTGATCTTTGCAGTAGACCGTGCGGGACTGGTAGGAAGTGACGGGGAGACCCACCAGGGAATTTTTGATTATTCTTATCTTACTTCCATTCCTAACATGAGTGTGGCAGCGCCGAAAAATCTCTGGGAGCTGCGGGCCATGCTGGATTTTGTCATGGACTATAAGGCCCCATTTGCCATCCGTTATCCAAGAGGAACGGCTTACAGAGGCTTAAAAGAGTTTACGAAGCCTATTGAATACGGCAAAGGGGAAATGCTTTACGAAGAAGAAGACATTGCCCTGTTGGCAGTGGGAAGCATGGTAAGTACAGGAGAACATGTAAGGGAAAAATTAAAAGAAGAAGGATACTTCTGTACACTGGCAAATGCCCGGTTTGTAAAGCCATTTGATAAAGAACTGGTAGACCGGCTGGCAAAGAAGCACAGGCTCATCGTGACCATGGAAGAAAATGTGCTCCAGGGAGGTTTTGGACTTCCTGTGACTGCATACATCCATGAGCATTATCCACAGGTAAAGGTTTTAAATATAGCACTTCCTGATGCCTATGTTGAGCATGGAAATGTGTCTGTTTTAAGAAAAGGACTGGGAATTGACAGTGACTCTATTATCAGCCGGCTGAAAACAGAAGGCTGGCTTTAAGACGGAATAAAAACGGAAAAACAGGATCACAGATAAGTGAGATAGATACAAGGAGAAAACAGATGAAGGAACGGTTGGATGTACTGCTTGTAAAGCGGAATCTGGCAGAGTCCAGAGAAAAGGCGAAGGCTCTGATCATGTCCGGTATTGTTTATGTAAACGGACAGAAAGAGGACAAAGCAGGTACTACCTTTGATGAAGCAGCACCCATTGAGGTGAGAGGAAATACCTTAAAATATGTAAGCCGGGGCGGTTTAAAATTAGAGAAGGCCATGACCCATTTTGGAGTGGAGTTAAAAGGCAAGACCTGTATGGACGTTGGGGCTTCTACCGGCGGATTTACAGACTGTATGCTCCAGAACGGGGCAGTAAAAGTTTACTCCGTAGATGTAGGCCATGGACAGCTTGCATGGAAGCTGCGCAATGATGAGCGTGTAGTCTGCATGGAAAAGACCAATATCCGCTATGTGACCCATGAAAATATCCCGGATGAGATCGGATTTTCCAGTATTGACGTATCATTTATTTCATTGACCAAGGTTTTAGGGCCTGTAAAGGCACTTTTAAAGGATGACGGCCAGGTAGTATGCCTGATCAAGCCGCAGTTTGAGGCTGGAAGAGAAAAAGTAGGCAAAAAGGGCGTTGTAAGGGATAAGGCGGTTCATTTAGAGGTCATTGAAATGGTCATTGCCTTTGCAAAATCTATTGGTTTTGAGATCTTAAACCTGGAATTTTCACCGATCAAGGGACCGGAGGGCAATATTGAGTATCTGCTGCACCTGCAGAACCATCCAGAAGGTGAAGATGGTCCGGTGATCTATGAGGAAATGCCTGTTGATCCGGTAAAGATCGTAGCGGAAGCACACGCAGCACTGGATAAAGAGTAAGCGTAACATAAGGGGACGTATGAAATATTTTTATGTAATATCCAATTTAAGCAAAGACTATGTACTGGACGTTCAGGATGAGGTTCAGGTGTGCCTGGAAAAAAGAGGGGCAGTGTGCCGGTTCATGACCGATTATGAGCGGATGAAAAACGGCAGACATACTCCAAGTGAATGTGTGCCGGAAGATACCCAGTGTGTTATTACCATCGGCGGTGACGGAACCCTGATCCAGGCGGCAAGAGATCTGGCGGGCCGGAATATCCCTATGCTTGGGATCAACAGGGGACATCTGGGCTTTTTAAACCAGGTGGACCGCACAGAGGATATTGATACTGCTATGGATGCCCTGGTAAATGACCGTTTCCAGTTAGAACACCGGATGATGATCCGGGGAACTGTATTTCATGAAGGAAAGCCGGTATTTCAGGATATTGCCTTAAATGAGATCATAGCTACCAGCGCGGAGCATCTGAGGGTGCTGCGCTATGATCTGGCTGTGAATGATGAATATCTGAATGAATATGCAGCAGATGGAGTGATGGTGGCAACGCCTACTGGTTCTACGGCCTATAATCTTTCAGCTGGTGGACCTGTTATGATCCCGGCGGGACGGATGATGGCGGTAACGCCGGTATGCTCCCATACATTAAATGCCAGAAGCATCGTCCTTTCAGAAGAGGACCGTGTAAAGATCGGTCTTTTAGGAAAAGGGCTGGTCACCTTTGACGGGGATACTTCCCAGAAGGCAGTTACAGGGGATTATCTGATCGTAGAGCGTTCACACATGGAAACAGTAATGGTAAAGTTAAAACAGATCTCTTTTATGCAGAATCTGAGTAATTATCTGGGAAATGTCTAAGAGATAGAGAAATCTGATAGGACATGAAAATGGATGGGAGGAAAAGCAGATGAAATTGGAACGTCACAGCAAGATCGTAGAGCTGATCGGAAAATATGAAATAGAGACCCAGGAGGAGTTGGCGGAGAAGCTGACTCAGGCGGGCTTTAATGTAACCCAGGCAACGGTATCCAGAGACATCCGGGAGTTAAAACTGACCAAGATCCCTGGTGAAAATGGTCGTCAGCGTTATATGGTCCTTGAAAGTCCAAGAGGAACCTCTGCTTCCAAATATATCCGCATTTTAAAGGACGGTTTTGTATCCATGGACATGGCACAGAATATCCTTGTGATCAAGACAGTTTCCGGCATGGCAATGGCAGTTGCTGCTGCTTTGGATGCTATTAAATTCCATGAAGTAGTAGGCTGCATTGCGGGAGATGATACCATTATGTGCGCAGTCCGCAGTGTGGACGATACCATTATCGTAATGGAAAAGATTAAAAAAATGGTAGAAGACTAAACTGGATCATAGATTGGATCAGAAACAAAAGATCCGGAAAGAACAATAGAAAGAACATAGAAAGAGAGGGAGAGCATGCTTCTTGAGCTCCATGTGAAAAATCTGGCTCTTATTGAGAAGGCAGATGTAGAATTTGGAGAAGGACTGAATATACTCACCGGTGAGACCGGTGCAGGTAAATCCATTATCATTGGTTCCGTGACCATGGCATTAGGGGGAAAAGCGTCAAAGGATGTGATACGCCGTGGTGCGGACCATGCATATATTGAACTGATCTTTTCCGTTGACAGTAAGGAAAAGAAAAAGGCGCTGGCACAGCTTGGAACAGAGCCTACAGAAGAAGGAATGGTCATTATTTCCAGAAAGATCATGCCTTCCAGAAGTGTCAGCCGCATTAATGATGAGACAGTGACCATGGCAAGACTTCGCCAGATCACAGGTCTTTTATTGGATATCCATGGTCAGCATGAGCATCAGTCTCTGCTGTATAAGTCAAAACATCTTGAGATCCTGGATGCCTATGTCAAGGCACAGACCCAGCCGGTGAAAAGGAAAATTGAAGAGGAATATAAGACTTACTGCAAGTTAAAAGAACGTCTTTTATCCTTTAAGACAGATGAGGACGCCAGACTGCGAGAGATGGATTTTCTGCGCTTTGAGATCCAGGAGATCGAAAACGCTGAGGTAAAAGAAGGGGAAGAAGAAGAACTGACCTTAAAATACCGCCGTTTTGCCCATGCAAGAAGGATCGCAGAAGAACTGGAAAATGCCAGGGGACTGCTCCAGCGTGATTTTGCAGCCCAGGCCCTGCGCTCCGTAGAGCAGGCAGCTGAGTATGACAAGGCATTAGAGGGGATAAGAGACCAGCTTTACGATGCAGAATCCATTTTAAATGACGCTTCCAGGGAGATATCTTCTTATATGGGTTCCATGGAATTTGATGAAGAGGTATTCAGGACAACAGAAAGCCGCCTGGATGAGATCCATGATCTTCAGAGAAAGTATGGAAATACTACACAGCTGATGCTTGAAAATCTGGAAAAGAAGAAGAACAGACTGGAAGAACTGGAAAATTTTGACGCTTACAGGGAAAAAACGGAAAAAGAGTTAAAAGAAGCCCAGGATCATCTGGAGAAACGCTGCGCAGAATTATCTAAGATACGTAAAGCTGCGTCCAGACATCTGGTAGAGAAGATCAAAAAAGGGCTGCTGGATCTAAATTTTTTAGATGTGCAGTTTGATATGGAATTTGACCGGCTGCCTCATTTTACGGCATCTGGTTATGACGAGGCCCAGTTTTTGATTTCCACCAATCCGGGGCAGCCGGTGCGCCCTCTTATGGAAGTGGCTTCCGGCGGTGAGTTATCCCGTATCATGCTGGCAATCAAGACCGTTCTTGCAGACTCTGATGATATCCCTACATTGATCTTTGATGAGATCGATACGGGTATCAGCGGAAGGACAGCCCAGAAAGTTTCAGAAAAACTTTCCTATATTGCAAGAAGCCACCAGGTGATCTGCATCACCCACCTGCCACAGATCGCAGCTATGGCAGATACTCATTTTGAGATCCACAAAGCAGCAAATGAGGGAAGTACAGCTACTTCCATCCGGCGTCTTAACAGGGAGCAGACAGTGAAAGAACTGGCGAGACTCCTTGGCGGAGCGAAGATCACAGATACTGTGATCCAGAATGCCCGTGAAATGAAAGAACTGGCAGATAAGACAAAATAAGGCATGGAAAGATTTTAAGTGATCATCACATGCAATGAATAAGCAATAACCAAAATAAAACAGATTGGAACGACCGTTCACAGAACATACTAACAGGGAGCGCAAGGCTATCATGGCTTGCAGCTCCCTGTTTTTGACTGCAAACGTAGAAGGAGGTCGTTTGATGAGGGGAAAATCCAACTTTTATAAGCATCTGATCCGGATATTCTGGCTATCTTTCATAATAGGCACAGTGGGGATCTGGTACTATGTGGACCGAAGCATCCCGGACCGGATCAGCGTCACAGAACATGATCAGGAAGAATTTACATTTTCCCTTCCGTGGCGGGCCACTGTATACAGTGAAAGCGAAGAGGTGGCTCTGGGAAATGAAAGCAATATCCCGGCGGACAAGATCACCATAAGCAGCAGAGAGCCATTTTCCATGTATGCAGGAAAAAAGGGCAGTTATCAGCTGGATTTGAAATTATTCGGGATCATTAAATTTAAGAACATACAGGTAGACGTGGTAGATACCACCAGGCTGATCCCCTGCGGCAGCCCTGTAGGCATTTATTTAAAGTCAAAAGGGATTATGGTCATTGGAACCGGGCGAATTACCGGGGAAAATGGAATGGAAATGGAACCGGCTGTGGGAAAATTAAAGTCCGGAGACTATATTGAGGCCTTTAACGGGCAGAAACTGGGCACAAAGGAAGAACTGGCAGAAGCAGTAAGCCATTTTCAGGGGGAAAATGCTACTTTGACGGTACGCAGGAACGGGGCGGAAACGGAAGTAAAGATAAAGCCGGTAAAGGGAACAGACGGCTCCTGTAAATTAGGCGTGTGGGTGCGGGACGATACCCAGGGAATCGGAACGGTAACGTATATGGACCTGAATGGAAAATTCGGGGCTTTAGGCCATGGGATCAGCGACAGCGACACAGGAGAGTTAGTGGAGACTTCCGGGGGAAACCTTTATAATACCCAGATATTAGGGATCGAAAAGGGAAAAATAGGAACGCCGGGAATGCTTTCCGGGGTGATCTACTATGGTCCCAAGTCGGAGATCGGGACAGTAACAGAAAATACAGATTATGGGATATTTGGAACTGTAAGCCAGAGCTTCTTAAAAGAACACAGAGCAGCCTCTATGGAAGCGGCCAGACGGCAGGAGGTAAAAACAGGACCTGCCCTGGTGCGTACCAGCATCTCAGGGCAGGTGAAGGATTATTCCGTTGAAATACAGCGGATCGATATGACAGGAAACAAGAAAAACAAAAGCCTGGTGATCAAAATAACCGATCCGGAGCTTTTAAACTTAACTGGGGGCATTATCCAGGGAACCAGCGGTTCTCCGTTGATACAAAATGGAAAGATCATCGGCGCTATTACCCACGTATTTGTCCAGGACCCTACAAGAGGATATGGGATCCTGATCGAAGATATGCTTTCCCATTAAAAAGGATACCAGAAGGCCTTTTATCAGGAATTTAAGAAATTCACAGCAAACATGCTCATGGAACGTGTACAGAGCTTGATATAAGGTTCTTCTACCATAAATTTAGGGCTGTGGTTGGAAGCAGCATCTCCGGTGCCTACCCAGATAAAGCAGGTTGGTGCTTTCTGGGAATAGAATCCAAAATCTTCTGCTCCAAGGGAGAACTGATTTCCGGTGAGAAGCCAGTTTTACGCGGCCTTTCCACTGGTCTTTGGTTTCGTTGAGAATCCGGGCAACGGCCAGAAGGTTGGAAGTATGTACGTCATGTCCGCAGGCATGCATCACACCTTCATTTTTACTTGCAAAGGGAAGTCCGGTATCTTCTGTAATAGGAAGAGCATCCATATCTGCACGAAGGAGCAGAAGCTTTCCTGGCTTGCCGGAGTCGATCATACCGACTACGCCAGGTTCTACAGGACTTAATTCATAAGGGATCCCCATGGAAGCCAATTCCTTCTGCATCAGGGCACTGGTCTCTTTTTCATGGAAAGAAAGCTCCGGATCGCAGTTGAAATCATAGAACCCATACAGCCGAAAAATCCCATTGCAAAGATAAATGCCGGGATAATGAAAACGGCTTTGTCACGAAGCTTGATGATCAGGTTTGTGAGGGAACGGTCGATGACACGGGTGGAATTAACAACACCCATCATACCGCCCATGCTCAGCGGCTTTTTTTTCTTTTTTCACAACTGTTTGATTGTTACTCATAAAGCTTCCTCCTTGTAATGATTTTTCGACATTATAGTACATCAGTGTTGAACATGCAATACAAAAATAAAAGAAAAATAAAATAATTATAAAATTAAGTACCAGAGGTGATAAAGTCACAAAATTATAAAAACTGATAAAATTCGACAAAAATTGTTAATAAACGACAATTATTAATATCACGTTAAAATGTCTAAAAATGCGGTGGATTTTTCTTGAAACATGACGATATTTGCCTTTATAATAGCTACCATAAAAGACTTAACGCGGCAGAGTGATGAAGAATATGACTGCGTTAGGGGATGCAGGAGGTAGAAACATGGAGAATGTAAATGTTGCAATTGTAGATGATAATCCTATGATATTAAACACGTTAGATGAAATGATCAGTTCCGAAGCCGGACTTTCAGTAATCGGCCGGGCTGATAATGGAAAAGACGCCATTGACATGATAAAAGATACCGAGCCTGACGTTGTTTTAATAGACCTGGTCATGCCAAGAGTGGACGGTATTACGGTGGTTGAAAATATAAAAAAGAAAACATCTATGTTTAAAAATCCGGCATTTATCGTTTTAAGTGCTGTAGGCGGGGAGCAGATGACAGAGGATGCTTTTAAGGCGGGCGCCAACTATTTTCTTATGAAGCCTTTTGATAAGGAGATCCTGGTAAATAAGATCCGCCGCATTGGAAGCCGCCCGGTCCGTCCGGTTCCGGGAAAAGTGATGGAAGCGCCAAAGAAGGCTGCTACACCGGAAGAGGAAGAATGTAACAGGGAAGAATACTTAAAAGAGCATCTGGAGACAGATATTACCAAAATGCTCCATGAATTAGGCATTCCGGCCCACATCAAAGGATATCAGTACCTGCGGGATGCCATTACCATGGTAGTAAAGGACCGGGAAATGATGGAAGCGGTAACAAAGATATTGTACCCGGAGATCGCAAAGAAAAATTATACCAGTTCCAGCCGTGTAGAAAGAGCCATCCGCCATGCCATTGAGGTTGCCTGGGGCAGAGGAAGCTTAGAGGTGATCGATGAGCTGTTCGGGTATACCATCAGTACGGGGAAAGGAAAGCCCACCAATTCAGAGTTTATTGCCTTGATCGCGGATAAGATCTGTCTGGACTATAAGAAAATCGGGGTGTGAGTCCGTAAAAATTTCGTTATAAAAAATTTACCAATAACTTCTTTCTTATTTCTCAAAAGTACGGTATACTATAGATTAAGGCAAAACGCCGCCTGTAACTCAGGAGAGGGAGGTTTGGATGAAAAAGATTTTATTTGCGGCATCTGAAGCAGTACCATTTATAAAAACAGGAGGACTGGCAGACGTAGTGGGCTCACTTCCAAAGTGTTTTGACAAAAGATACTTTGATGTAAGAGTCATTATCCCTAAATATCTGTGCATCAAGCAGGAATGGCGGGACAAGATGGAGTATGTGGATCACTTTTACATGGATTATCTGGGACAGAGCCGTTATGTAGGTATCCTTCAGTATGTACATGAGGGGATTACATTCTATTTTATTGATAACGAAAGCTATTTTAACGGACCAAAGCCATATGGGGACTGGTATTGGGATCTGGAGAAATTCTGTTTCTTCTGCCGTGCAGCACTTTCTGCACTGCCAGTGATCGGCTTCCAGCCGGATGTAGTACACTGTCATGACTGGCAGACTGGTCTGATCCCGGTTCTGTTAAAGGACAGCTTCCACGGTGGGGATTTCTACCGCAATATGAAGTCTGTCATCACCATCCATAACCTGAAATTCCAGGGCGTATGGGATGTAAAGACCATTCAAAGATTTACCGAACTGCCGGATTATTATTTTACACCGGATAAGTTAGAAGCATATAAAGACGGAAACCTGTTAAAGGGCGGTATCGTTTATGCAGATGCCATTACCACCGTAAGCAACACCTATGCCGAAGAGATCAAGATGCCATTTTACGGCGAAGGCTTAGACGGCCTGATGCGGGCAAGAGCCAACAGCCTGCGGGGCATTGTAAATGGTATTGATTACGATGATTTTAACCCGGAAACAGACAAATACATTGTACAGCAGTATACAGCAAAGAACTTCCGCAAGGAAAAGGTGAAAAACAAGAAAGCCCTCCAGCAGCAGTTGGGACTTCCTGTAGATGAGAAGAAGTTCATGGTAGGCATCGTTTCCCGACTTACCGACCAGAAGGGACTTGACCTGGTACAGGGCGTTATGGATGAGCTTTGCAGCGATGATATGCAGCTGGTAGTATTAGGTACCGGCGATGAGCGCTATGAGAATATGTTCCGTCATTATGACTGGAAATACCATGACCGTGTATCCGCCCAGATCTATTACTCTGAGGAAATGTCCCACAGGATCTATGCAGGATGTGATGCATTCCTGATGCCGTCCTTATTTGAGCCTTGTGGTTTAAGCCAGCTGATGGCTCTGCGCTATGGTACTGTGCCTATCGTCAGAGAGACAGGCGGTTTAAGAGACACTGTACAGCCTTACAATGAATTTGAAAGCACAGGAACCGGCTTCTCCTTTGCAAATTACAATGCACATGAGATGCTTGGAAGCGTGCGCTACGCAAAATATATTTACTACAACAAACGCCGTGAGTGGAATAAGATCATAGACCGTGATATGGCAGCTGATTTCTCTTGGGGAACATCTGCAGCCAAGTATCAGGAACTTTATGACTGGCTCATTGGTTAAGTGATTTAGAAAGAGGTGTGACACTCATGGAAATGCCGGAGGCAAATGAATATATAAATGATCCGGAGTACATGGAGTGTGTGTCAGATATATTAAGCCATCCTGTATTCCAGTCTATGGATCAGTACATACAGCATGGCACTACTACCTGTAAATGTCATTGTATACAGGTATCTTATCTGGCCTATAAATGGTGTAAGAGATTTGGAGGAAACTGGAGGAGCGCTGCGAGAGCAGGGCTTCTCCATGATCTTTTTTTATACGACTGGCACACTCATGCCAGAGAGACAGGAGATCATTTCCATGGTTTTACCCATCCGCGTACTGCTATGGAAAATGCGATACAGTATTTTGAACTGACAGAAGAAGAAAAAGACGTGATCTTGCGTCATATGTGGCCGCTGACACCGGTTCCGCCGTCAACCAGAGCGGGGTATGCGGTCACTTTTGCCGATAAAATGTGCAGTGTGAAGGAAACGAAAGCTACTGTAAGACGGCTGGCAGCTGTGCCGGGGCACATTCTGTTTGCCCAGGCGGCAGAAAGGGGAAAATTTTAAAATATGGATACATGGAAAGCAATGCTGGGAAATCAGGTTCTGATCAGTGCTGTAGTGGGCTGGACCGTAGCCCAGGTCTTAAAGACCCTGATCGACTTTGCTTTAAATAAAAGTTTCAATGCAGAACGTCTGGTAGGTTCCGGCGGTATGCCAAGTTCTCACTCCGCTACCGTCTGTGGACTGACAACAGCAGCGGCTTTAAAATACGGCACTGGATCCTTTGAGTTTGCCATCTCTTTTATACTGGCTATGGTAGTCATGTATGATGCAGTAGGTGTAAGACAGGAAACAGGCAAACAGGCCAGACTGTTAAATTCCATTTTGCTGGAAAATCCGCTGAAATTAAGCGGCGAAGTGCTTCAGGAGAAGCTGAAAGAATACGTGGGGCATACACCGATCCAGGTGGCAGCAGGAGCTGTGTTGGGAATTATTTTAGCTCTTATTATCGATAACTATTACTAAAATTTCAAGTGTCTCCTGTGCCTGATGGGCAGCAGGGGATTTCCCTTTGGAGGAACCAATGAGTATTTATAATTATGTAAACTGGTTTTTTATGTACAGCTTTCTGGGATACCTTCTTGAGTGTGTTGTGCTTACAATTGAATACAAAAAGCCCGTAGTGGACCGTGGTTTTGGCCATGGCCCCTTTTGCGTCATATATGGTTTTGGTGCAGTAGGTGCATGCCTGCTTTTAAGTCCGCTGGCAGACCATCCAGTAGAACTGTATACAGCATCCATGACTATGGCGACAACCATGGAACTGGTCACTGCTAACGTGATGATCCGTCTTTTTGGCAGTTTCTGGTGGGATTACAGTCACAAGCCATTTAACTACAGAGGGATCATCTGCCTGGAAAGCAGCCTTGCATGGGGACTTTTAGGCTTATTCTTTTTTTATTATCTGGATGGCTGGGTGCGCACAGCAGTTGGCTATATCCCGGCAAAACTTGGCTATGTTACGGCAGTTGTCATTCCTTTGTTTTATCTCTTTGACTTTATCTGGTGCATCCGTATGCGTCTCGGTGTGCCGGAAGGCGGCGAAGAGGAAGAATGTGAAGAAACAGTAGGAAGACTGAAGGTATATTAATATGGAATTAAAAGAAAGCCTGAAGGAGTGGAAAGTAGTTTTAGCTTCTGCTTCCCCAAGGAGAAAAGAATTATTAGAACAGATCGGCATTATCCCGGATATCCGTCCAAGTGAAGTGGAAGAAGAGAAAAATGAGGAAGATCCGGCAAAGTTAGTAGAAAATCTTTCTTATATAAAGGCAGCAGATGTGGCTTCCCGATGTGAAGCAGGGACACTGGTGATCGGGGCAGATACGGTAGTTTCTGTATGCCCAAAGGGAGAAGACAGACCAGTGATCCTTGGAAAACCGGGAAATGAAGAAAATGCAAAAGTCATGATCCATCAGATCCAGGGACATGTGCATCAGGTATACACAGGTGTGACCATTATCCTGTGCCAGGAAGAAGGAAAATACGCTGGAAGTACCTTTTCTGAAAAGACAGATGTGGAAGTTTATGACATGGAGGAGGCAGAGATCTCAGCTTATGTGAGCACCGGGGAACCTCTGGACAAGGCCGGTGCCTATGGGATCCAGGGCAGTTTTGCAGCTTACATTAAGGGAATCCAGGGGGATTACACCAATGTAGTGGGCTTACCCTTAGGCCGTCTGTGCCATGAGATAAAGAAACTTTTGGAGGAACAGGAAAATGATCAAACTGATCGTAACTGATGTGGACGGAACATTAGTAAAAGATGGTTCACCTGATATTAACCCAAAACTGTTTGAGACCATTTTAAAATTAAGAGAAAAAGGCATCCAGTTTGTGGTTGCCAGCGGAAGACCATGGGCCAGTGTGGAGCGCACATTTGATCCGGTGAAGAAAAAAGTGTTTTATATTGCCAATAATGGCGCTTATATCGGCTGTCATGGCAGAAGCCTTTTTGTATATTCCATTGACCAGGAGATCGTAAAGCGGCTGATCCAGGCTGTACGTAAGATCCCGGAGCTTTCTATGGTGTATGCGGCAGCAGACGGGGATTATACGGAGTCCAAAGATGAAACTTTATGTAAATGGCTGGTAGAAAGCTATAAATTCAATCTTCACAGAGTAGATGACCTGTTAGAAGTGAAAGAGCCATGTACCAAGCTTTCTATTTATAAGGATGGCGGAGTGGAAGCGGCTGCAAGTTCGATCGTAGAAGAGTTTAAGGATATTTTACAGATCTCCTGTGCCGGGGATATGTGGCTTGATTGTATGGCAAAGGATATAAATAAGGGCCATGCAGTAAAGGAGATTCAGGACAGCCTGGATATAAAGCCAGAGGAGACCATGGCTTTTGGCGATCAGTTAAATGATATAGAAATGCTGCAGCAGGCATATTACAGCTTTGCAGTGGCAAATGCCAGGGATGAAGTAAAAAAAGCAGCCAGATTTCAGGCTGACAGCAATGTAAATAATGGAGTTTTAAAGATTTTACAGAACCTGCTGTAAAAAGGAGTAACAAATTTTGCAGAGTAATAAATACAGGATGAGGCGGGGGATCATTGTAGCTATAAGTATGCTTTTAAGCTGTGTTTTACTGCTTTCCGGGTGCAGCAGACTGACAGAAGGTATGCTGAAACAGGAAAATGAGCTTTATACCCAGGGGCAGATCCGGCTGATCGCAGCAACAGAGAGAAACCGCTATCAGAACTTATATACAGGACAGCTGTGGTCCGTAACAGCAGACGGACAGGGAAATACATTTGAGGCTCTTTTAAAGAACCAGATCAGTCAGTTTTTAGAGGAACTGGCTGTGGTAGATCAGATGGCAGATGAGCAGGGAATCCAGCTTACAAGTCAGGAAGAGGACGATATCAATAATCTTTCCGAAGAATATTATGCAGGTCTTTCCAAAGAAGATCGAAACTATATGCAGGTTTCTAAAGATGAGGTTTTGGATCTTTACCGGAAATATTACCGGGCAGATAAAACCGTAAGCCAGATGACAGAGAGCAAAAATCTGGAAGTCAGCGATGCAGAAGCCAAGGTGATCCAGGTAGAGCGGATCGAAACGGATTCCCAGGAAAAGGCGGAAGCGCTTTTAAGC
>CAVIPV010000025.1:18429-25146 GCA_963644495.1 Prevotella sp.
CAGAGAAAAATTCCTTAAACAGTCAGATAAAGTTTAGTCTGGAATGGGATGCGGACCTGAAAGAACCGGACAAGTCTGCTTTTGCTTTAGAGGAAAATGAGATCAGTGATATTATAGAAAACGGCGGTCATTTCTATATCCAGAAATGCACCAATGCCTATGACCAGCAGGCCACAGCTCTTCGTAAAGAGCAGCTGGCCCAGAAAAAGAAAACAGAGGCATTTCAGGAGATCTATCTGCCGTACCAGGAAAAATACCGGATACGGTTAAATGGGGATATGTGGAAAAATATTGATTTTTCAGCAGGAGAAGGCTGCGAAAGCGACAATTTCTTCTCCTTGTATCACAGTTATTTCAGCAAATAAAGTTTTAGCATAAAGGGGGCATATCAAATGACAAAGGATAAGAAAGCAAATCTTTTAAAGGGCGCTATGCTGGCAGCAGCACTGACCATGACTGCGGCTTTTCCTGCATCTGCAAAGGAAGAGCGTACACCAGTAGGCCACATTACACTGAATTTTAATGCAGATGTACAGGCGGGAGATATGGATGCTTCTGTGTCTGTTTCTGTGGAAGATGGAAGCTGTTCTGTAGAAAGTGCAGATTTTGTCAATGAGCAGGAATACTGGGCCGGCGGTGTAAAGCCAAAGGTAGAAGTATGGCTGGCAGCAGACAGTGACTGCTATTTTTCCAAGTCCGGAAAAGCGGCATTTACTTTTAATGGAGATAAAGTAAAATACGTTTCCAGCGCTACCAAGTATGACAAAGAGATGTTAAAACTGGTGGTAACACTGGATAAGCTGGATGATGACGATGAGGATCTGGATGTGGATAACCTTTACTGGGATACCACAAACGGAATTGCCCATTGGGATCATCAGAACCTTGCAAAAAGCTACAGAGTCCGCCTGTGCAGAGGAAAAGGAAGTACTTCCAATGACAATGGCATTGGCTCCACCTACACGGTAACAGAAAACAGCTTTGATTTTTCTGGTAAATTCCCAAAAGACGGAACCTATTATTTTAAAGTCAAGGCAGTGGACGTAAGAGGAAATGCAGGCGACTGGGAAGAATCTTCCTGGATCGAGGTTTCTAAAGAGGACATTCTTTCCTGGAAGGGAGAATGGAAGAATGATAGCACCGGCTGGTGGTATGTGAACCGTGACGGCTCCTATCCAAAGAACTGCTGGCAGGAGATCGACTCCAAGTGGTATTTCTTTGATGAGACCGGCTATATGAAGACGGGCTGGATCCACTGGAATGAAAAGGATTATTTCTGTGATGAAAGCGGTGCCATGTTAGTAAATACAGTAACACCGGATGGTGCATCTGTGGGAGAAGACGGGGCAAAGCTGTAGCTGTTACAAATAGCTGCAGCATAGAAAAGGCGAATAAAAGCCTTGTAATTTTAATGTGAGTATGGTATCATTAATTTTGTTTAACTATAGGATGTATCCTTAGGGAGTACATTAAGAAACGGAGAGGTGCAGACAAATGGCAGTAGTTAAGGTTCTTTTATCCATTATATATGTAGTTCTTGGTATCGCTATTTCTGTAGTCATCCTGATGCAGGAAGGCAAGTCCAACGGACTGGGAAGCGCCATCGGCGGTATGGCAGACAGCTACTGGAGCAAGAATAAGGGACGTTCCATGGAAGGTGCTCTGGAGCATTTTACCAGATACGGAGCGATCGTATTTATGATCATCACCCTTGTTCTGAATATTATTCTGAAGGTTCAGGGATAATAGAAACTGACAGTTAAAACACCCTTTGTTTAACAGACAGAAGGGTGTTTTTCTTTTATATGAGCATAGAATCTGCCCGCCTGGCTGGCGGGAAGATATGGATAATAGAGAAAGAGGTTATATGGACAGAGAGTTATTGGAACAGAGAAAACAGATGCTTACAGAACTGGTACATGACAAAGCTTATGTGCCTATGAAGGCGAAGGAAATCGCCATGCTTTTAAATATCCCCAAAGCAATGAGGGGAGAATTACAGGAAGTGTTGGACGAGCTGGTTTTAGAAGGAAAGCTGGGGATCTCTAAAAAAGGAAAATATGGAAAGCCGGAAACCTTTGCAGTAGTGGGAACATTTACAGGACATGCAAGAGGTTTTGGCTTTGTTACAGTAGAAGGTATGGAACAGGATGTGTTTATACCGGAAGACAAGATAGGAAACGCTTTAAACGGTGATAAGGTACAGATCGTCATAGAGGCGGAAGGCCGGAACGGACGCAGGGCGGAAGGTACGGTTTTAAAGGTATTAGAGCATGCCAACAGGGAGTTAGTAGGTTATTACCAGAAGAATAAGAATTTCGGTTTTGTGATCCCTGATGACCAGAAGATCGCCAAGGATATTTTTATCCCTCAGGGCTGTGATATGGGAGCTGTCACCGGACACAAGGTAGTGGTAAAGGTAACGGACTTTGGGGATGAGCGAAAGAAGCCGGAAGGACGGATCAAAGAAATCTTAGGTCATGTAAATGATCCTGGTACAGATATTTTATCCCTGGTACGGGCCTACAACCTTCCAGAAGCTTTCCCTGAGGAGGTAATGAAGGAACTTGAGAATGTGCCGGATCAGCTGCCTACAGAAGGCTTAAAGGATCTTCCAGAAGGTTTTGAGGGCAGAAGGGATCTGAGAGACCTGCAGACAGTGACCATAGACGGTGAGGACGCCAAGGATCTGGATGATGCGGTGACATTGGAACTGCTGGAAAATGGAAATTACCGTCTGGGCGTGCATATTGCAGATGTAAGCAATTATGTAAAAGAGGGCAGTGAACTGGACAAAGAGGCCTTAAAGCGAGGCACCAGTGTGTATCTGGTAGACCGTGTGATCCCTATGCTGCCTCATAAGCTTTCCAACGGGATCTGTTCTTTAAATGAGGGAACAGACCGTCTGGCTATGAGCTGCCTCATGGAAGTGGATCCTCAGGGAACTGTGGTGGATCATGAGATCTGCGAGAGTGTGATCCGGTCTGACAGAAGGATGACCTATACTGCGGTAAATGCGATCTTATCAGAGGCAGATACGGAGGAAAAACAGGCTGCCAAAGAAGCCCTGTTAGAAGAATACAAAGACTTTGTACCTATGTTTCAGCGCATGAAAGAATTATCTCATATTTTAAGAGAGAAACGCAGCAAGAGAGGTGCCATTGATTTTGATTTCCCGGAGAGCAAGATCATTTTGGATGAAAAGGGAAAGCCGGTGGATATCCATCCTTATGAGCGGAATGTAGCCACCAAGATCATTGAGGATTTTATGCTTCTTGCAAATGAGACAGTGGCAGAGGACTATTTCTGGCAGTCTGTACCATTCCTTTACAGGACCCACGATGAGCCTGATCCAGAGAAAATGAAGCAGCTGGGGGTATTTATCAATAATTTTGGCTATTCCCTCAGATTATCTAACGGGGAAGTGCACCCCAAAGAGCTTCAGAAGCTTCTGGATAAGATCGAAGGAAAGCCGGAGGAACCCCTGCTTGCAAGGCTGACGCTGCGTTCCATGAAGCAGGCGAAATATACCACCCAGTGCACAGGACATTTTGGACTGGCTGCAAGGTATTATACCCATTTTACATCTCCTATACGCCGGTATCCGGATCTGCAGATCCACAGGATCATCAAAGAGTGTCTCCATGGGGGAATGAAGGAGAAACGGATCGCCCATTATGATAAGGTACTGCCTCAGGTGGCTGTACAGACTTCTGCATTAGAGCGCCGTGCTGACGAGGCAGAGCGCGAGACAGAGAAGATGAAGAAATGTGAGTACATGTCTAAGTTTGTGGGACAGACCTTTGATGGTGTGATCTCCGGAGTTACGAACTGGGGCTTTTATGTGGAGCTGCCTAATACAGTAGAAGGCCTGGTGCGCATCAGTGAGCTGCGGGATGATTATTATGTGTTTGATGAGAGCAGATACGAGCTGGTGGGCGAGATGAGCAGAAAAGTTTACAAGCTGGGACAGCCGGTACGTGTAGTGGTAGCCGGTACCGATAAGCTTTTGCGCACTGTGGATTTTGTTCTGGAAAATCAGGCAGTATAATGGTATGATAAGTAAATAGTGGAAAAGTGAAACGGGAGGTGTTTACCATTTCTAAAGAGAGTATTAAACTGATCGCCAATAATAAAAAAGCCTATCATGATTATTTTATCGATGATAAATGGGAAGCTGGTATTGAACTGTTTGGTACGGAGGTCAAGTCCATCCGTATGGGAAAATGCAGTATCAAAGAGGCTTTTGTGAAGATCGATAAGGGGGAAGTGTATGTATATGGAATGCACATCAGCCCTTATGAAAAAGGAAATATTTTTAATAAGGACCCGCTGAGAGTAAGAAAACTGCTCCTTCACAAGTATGAGATCATGAAGTTAAATGGAAAGATTGCAGAAAAGGGATATACGCTGATGCCTCTGCAGGTTTATTTTAAAGGAAGTCTGGTAAAAGTGCAGGTAGGACTTGCAAGAGGTAAGAAGCTGTATGATAAGAGAGCCGATATTGCCAAGAAGGACCAGAGAAGAGAGCTGGAGAAAGACTTTAAGGTGAAGAATCTGTACTAGATCGCTATTAATACTTGCGCTGCACCGCGGGATGAGTTTTTATGGAAATATGGGATACGTGTTATCATAAAAACAAAGTGAGTTCTGCATATGGCTGCGAGAAAGGAGCTGCAGAGATGAAAAAATTGAATATCCCGGTTGGAATTTCAGATTTTGAAAAAATCCGCGACGGTGGTTTTTATTACATTGACAAAACCCGCTTAATTGAGGAAATTTTGGATGAAAAAGCGGAAGTTACATTGATCACCCGTCCGCGGCGGTTTGGCAAGACTCTGGGCATGAATATGCTGGAAAGCTTCTTTGATATACGCAGGGACAGCCGAAAACTGTTTGAAGGGCTGGAAATTGCAAAACACCAGGCACTATGCGATGACTGGATGAATCAGTATCCTACGGTCTCCATTTCATTCCGCCAGATAGAAGGCCTGAATTTTACGGATGCGTATCAGCAGCTTGTTTATGAGATCGCTCTTTTGTATCAGGATCACGCATATCTTTTGGACAGCCCCGCAATAAGAGAACAGGAAAAAACTCTTTTCCGTCAGATCAGTGAACGAAAAGCAGAAAAAACAGACGTGCTGCGCTCTATTCAATTTTTAACGCAGTTGTTAAACAAGCATTACAATAAAAAAGTGATCCTCCTTATAGACGAGTACGATGTTCCCGTAGCAAAAGCAAATAACAACGGCTATTATAAGGAAATGCTGGATGTTATGAAAGGCCTGATGCAGGCTCTTAAAGACAACCAGTATCTGAGTTTTGCTGTTGTTACAGGTTGTCTGAAAATAGCAAAAGAGAGTATTTTTACGGGAACCAATAATTTTATATCTGACACTATTGCGGATACCCGCTTAAATGAGTATTTCGGTTTTGTGCAAAGTGAAGTTGATCAGCTATTAAAAGATGCTGGTCTGACAGAACGAGCCAGTGACATGAAAGAATGGTATGATGGTTACCACTTTGGCGATTCGGATGTTTACTGTCCATGGGATGTAATGAATTATGTACTGGAACTGCAGCGCAATCCAAAGGCTAAGCCAGTTAGCTATTGGAAAAATACAAGTGATAATGCTATTATCCGTTCCTTTATTGACTATGCAGGCAGTACCATTACAAAAAAACTTGAAACTTTGATGTCCGGCGGCTGTATCGTCCAACGCGTGGATGAGAACCTGACCTATGATCATCTGCATTCTTCTGAGGATAATTTATGGAGTATGCTGTATCTGACAGGGTACTTAACCAGTGCACGTGGGGATGACTATAAGGATGAACTGCCGGATGGCACAGTTGCTCTTATGATCCCCAATGCGGAGATCAAAGAGATCTTTGAAACGACAGTTATTAAATGGTTTGATGACAGCACAAGGAAATGGGATCGAAATGCGTTGTTTGATGCGGTTTGGAATGGTAATAGCGATGGCATTACAAGAGAGATGAATGCTTTACTGCGGCGTACCATCAGTTACCATGATTATCGGGAAGATTTTTATCATGCTTTTCTCGCCGGTATTTTTACAGGTGCCGGGTATATGGTAGATTCCAATAAGGAACATGGAGAAGGCCGCAGTGATGTGGTTGTTTATGATCCTATCAATGCACGGATCGCGATCTTTGAGGCAAAGTATACAAAGAGTCTGGAGAATCTGGAAAGTGAGTGTGATATAGCTTTGCATCAGATTGATGACAGAATGTACGCAAAGGAGTATGAGGATGACTATGATCAGATCCTTTGTTACGGTATTTCATTTTTTAAAAAGCGTTGCATGGTAAAGAAAAAATAAGCACTTAACAAGATGTAAAAGATATTGCGAATAAAAGACCGGGAGATCCGTTACAATGGATTTCTCGGTCCTTTTATGTTACAGCAAAAAGTTTCACAAAATGTGATCATGGTCATTACACAAAAAAAGCAAGTGAAAAACCACTTGCTTTTTAGTGACCTGACCGGGAATCGAACCCGGGTTTACGCCGTGAGAGGGCGTCGTCTTGACCGCTTGACCATCAGGCCTTATGCTGTTTGTCTTGGCTGTTCGCCGTCGACTTGTATATAATAGCACGGCCGGATGGTTTTGTCAAATGTTTTTTTGAAAAAGCAGGGATTTCGCTTTTAGCACTGTATATTTATAAATAATGCCCCCCCTGTATCTA
>CAVIPV010000026.1:0-25042 GCA_963644495.1 Prevotella sp.
AGGTACTATAGGATAAATGGGGCGTCTAGAAGTTATGTTTCGACCCCAACATCATTAAATATGCATTATGGATATTTTGAGAAAACTTTCTGCAAAATTCCCTTATGGATTCATGTTTTCCAGAACCAGAAGATTTAATTTCAAATGCATTTATTTTACTCCCTTCTGAAATCAGAAAATCCACCTCGTAATAATGCGTACTTCCTTTTTTCTCCCAGGTATGATAGTACAGTTCTCTACCAGATGCTGTAATCATCTGAGCAACTAGATTCTCATAAAGATATCCCAGATTTGCAGGTAATTTATCAGAAAGTAACTTTGCGTAAATATCATTTTCTATTACCGGTCGGTCAATAAACATCAACGTAACAAACAATCCTGTATCAGAAAGGTATAATTTGTAGCTATCAAAATCTTTCGTATCTGTCAGGCTGACTCTTGGATTGGTAGAATTGTAGCATGGCAGGACCGTTTTTGAATCTATCAACTCGTATAATAATTCTTCCGCTTTGGTATTATTTCTTTTTCCAATTGCGGTGGTAATACGATATTTTTTCGCATCCTTTGCCAGATGCGCCGGGATTGCATGATATAGCGCAGATATTCTTCCAGATGCATCGATTTTCTTGAAATCTTCCTCATATAGAGATATAATCTGCCTTTTTACCATATCTATTTCTGAAAAGTTTTTCCAATTGATATAGGCTTCTACTGCCTGCGGCATACCGCCTACTGCCATGTAGATTCTCAGATCCCTCATTAATTTACGATTGGTCGTTTGTCCGATGGCTGCGCCACTATCATAAATCTGCTGTAAAAGCTTGTAATTATTACCCGTGGCATCACAAAATTCTTCATAATCCATTTAATATTATGTGCGTTTCTTCAAAATTTTATAAATTCTATTTGTGCTTATATTCAAAAAAATAACGTTTTGTGCTACTATTCGCAAAACGTTATTCCTATCTAGTTGCAAAACGGATTTTCTTAGTCTATCATTACTTCTCATCCACTACCTGGAAAATGAGAAATTTCAGATAATAAGATTCATCAGCTGCCCACAGGATCGGATGATCGGCAGCCTGGGTGCGGTATTCTACCTGGCGGAGTCTTTTGTGTACGTTGGAGGCTGCTTCGCGGATGGTCTTGGTGAATAGTTCCGGGTCCATGAAGTGGGAGCAGGAGCAGGTGGCAAGATAGCCGCCGTCTTTGACTAACTTCATGCCACGCAGGTTGATCTCACGGTAGCCTTTTACTGCGTTTTTAATGGAATTTCTGGATTTGGTGAAAGCTGGCGGGTCAAGGATGACTACATCGAATTTTTCACCTTCCTGCTCTAATTTAGGAAGCAGGTCAAATACATCAGCGCACTGGAAGGTCACTTGATCCTCTAAGCCGTTTAAGCGGGCATTTTCAGTGGCCTGATCTACTGCAAGCTGGGAAGCGTCTACGCCCAGGACTTTTTCAGATCCTGCAATACCTGCGTTTAAAGCGAAAGAGCCGGTATGGGTAAAGCAGTCTAATACTTTTGCCGGTTTCAGATTGCGGCACAGGTTCTGCACAGCCAGACGGTTATATTTCTGATCCAGGAAGAATCCGGTCTTCTGGCCGTCTTCTACGTCTACGATGTAGTGAACGCCATTTTCACAGATCTCAACCTTGGTATCAAATGGTTCGCCGATAAAGCCTTTAAAGCGCTCCATACCTTCCTGAAGACGGACTTTTGCATCACTGCGCTCATAGATACCGCGAATGGAAATACCGTCTTCTGCCAGAACTTTCTTTAATTTATCTAAGATCACAGGCTTTAAGCGATCGATGCCCAGTGCCAGTGATTCTACTACTAAAACATCCTCAAATTTGTCCACTACAATACCCGGCAAGAAATCTGCTTCGCCAAAGATCACACGGCAGCTGGAAGTATCCGTAGTAGCCTTTCTGTACTCCCATGCAGTGCGGACTCTCTGTTCGATGAAATCTTCATTGATCACAGCATCCTTTTTGCGGGATAACATGCGTACAGTCAGCTTGGACTTTGTATTAATAAAGCCGTGTCCTAAAGGATAGCCGTCAAAATCTTCCACAGTGACCAGGTCACCATTTTCAAAATCGCCGGAAATGGTGTCGATCTCATTGTCATAGATCCAGGCGCCGCCGGCCTTTAAGGTGCGGCCGGTTCCTTTCTTTATGCGCACACAGGCTGTTTCTTTAAATAAATCTTCGTAGTTCATCTGTTTTCTCCTCATCATGTGAATGATATTTAGTATATCGCAAACTCACTGATCCTGCAATTACGTACTTTACTGCCTGCTGACGCAGGCGGTTCGCTTATTATGCGGTGGCAAACGGATCTGTATCTAATACGCCGATGCCTTTGCGGATCACCTGCTCTGTCAGTCTTGCCAGCTGCTGCGGTGTTTCTTTCATGCCTGTTTTCAGCCAGTACTGTACCAGTCCTACGCAGCCGGAGACGATGAAAGAGAAGTAGGCGTCAAAAATAGCCGGATTTCCGGCACGGAATACCTCCATCCAGTCGTGGAGACATTTATCACGGATCAGCTGTTTTAAACGGTTCATGAAATTTAAATCGCCATTTTCACCTAATAATATTTCCACCAGATCTGCATTGTCATAGGCCAGTGTGTAGATCTCTACGAAAATGCCATAAGGATGCTTCTTTAAATCTTCCGCGTCATGTTTCATGACCAGCTGGTTAAAGTCATCTAAAAGCTCACTTTCTGTTTTTTCCAGAAGATCAAATACATCTTTATAATGAAGATAAAACGTTCCCCTGTTCAGATCAGCAAGTTCGGTCAGCTCCCTGACCGTAATATCCTGTACCTTTTTCTGCTTTAATAAAGTGACCAGACATTCCCGCAGCTGTTTTCTGGTGCGCCGTACCCGTCGGTCTACTGCTTCTGTACTCATGTTGAGAAATTCCCCCTTTTGTGTTCGGATTTGTTTACATTTTTTTAATACCTAGTTTGTTGACAGATAATATAAAAAATGTTGATTATTAAACAAAAGAATAAAAATTAATCATTGTTGTTTTCACCATTAGTTAGTATAATCCATTATAGTTAACAAATGAACAAATGTCAATTAACAAATGTAGAGTTGAATAATAGAAAACAGAACTTTATAAAACAGGAGATGAGTGTATGAAAGGCAGAAGCAGATTATATCCCATTTCTATATTGATGATGGCAGCTTTCCTGGCAGCAGGACCGGCAAATGCAGCTTACGGAGCAGAGCCAAATGGAAGCTGGGTAAACCTTGATGGAAACTGGTACTGGAAAAATGCAGATGGAACTGCCTATACCGGCTGGCTGTACACAGGAGGACGCTTCTATTACATGAAGGAAGATGGGACCATGGCTGTTGGCTGGGAAAAAGTGGGGGATGACTGGTACTATTTCCACGAAGACGGCGGCATGAACGAAGGACAGCTGGTCTTAGACAATGCAGTGTACGAATTTGAAGATTCAGGTGCTTTGAAAACAGCAAAGTGGCTGGAAAATACTGGGGGCGGCGCATACGATGCAGGCTGCTATGATGATGTAACACAGGAACTTTTCAGTCAGTTGGGGGATGAAAAGAAAGAACAGTATTTTGATGCATATCCGGATAGGGAGCGGGAATATGACGGTGATAACCATACCAGTTATGACCGGTATGCAGGCTTTATCATGGATATGAAGTTAAATAAAATTGCAGAAAGCCGTCTGGCGGCAGCCATGGAAAAAGGGTATGCAGACGGACGGGTCACAGGAGAAGGAACTATAGAAGATACATTGGCGTCGATCCCTTATCGCAAAAGTGCTTCCTGTCTGGAGGTATATGTGCGGGACTGCGAAGATGCAGATGAGGCATATGATAAGATAATGAATGTAACGGGGCGTAAATATACATCAAAGTCAGACAGAAAATACACATTACAGTATTATCGATATATGGGTATGGCTCATAAGGAAAAGAACGGACACCACTGGTTTATGGTTCTTTTTATGCGTTAAATGGAGCATATCGTGTGAGGAGTTAGAATCATGGAAAAGAAATTCAAAGTAGGACCTTTTAAAAAACATGTGAAAAAGGAAAAAGCTTCCGGCGAAAAGATGTCCGTTAAGCTGGCTAGGTTTATTATTGAAAAACAGAACTGGATCGTATCCGTTTTTGTTGCTGCCTGCTTATTCAGCGCTGTGGCCATGCTGTTTGTGGATGTCAACTATGACCTGACAGAATATCTTCCGGATACAGCCCAGTCCAATATCGGGTTAAATAAAATGGAAGATGAGTTCGGATATCCGGGAACGGCCCGTATTATGCTAAAAGATGTGACGTTGTACGAGGCTAAGCAATACAAAGATAAAATGGCAGATGTAGACGGAGTGGATCAGATCCTCTGGTGCGACAGCACAGTCAATATCTATTCCGGCGAAGATTTTATCAATGAAGAAGACATTGAAGATTATTATAAAGATGGCTATGCAGTGATGGACGTAACCTTTAAAGAGGGAAATACGGCTAAAAGCACTTCCAAGGCCATTGATGAGTTAAAAGCCATTACAGGAGATAAAGGCTGCTTTACAGGAATGGCAGTGCAGAACAAATCCCTGCAGGAGAACCTGGCAAGTGAGATGCAGATGATCTTAACGGTTGCGGTTATCATGATCTTTACGGTTTTATGTATTACCACGACCGCCTGGTCAGAGCCATTTCTGTTCTTACTGGTCATGGGTGTGGCGATCCTGTTAAACCGTGGTACCAATATTTTCGTAGGAAGGATCTCTTTCCTGACCAACAACGTGGCAATGGTGCTCCAGCTGGCAACTTCCATGGACTATTCCATTTTCCTGCTGGATGCCTTCACAAGAGAAAAGAAAAAAGGGCTCTCTGATGAAGAAGCCATGGTAGATGCAGTAGACGCTGCAATCAACTCCATTTTCGCCAGCAGTCTTACCACTATAGCCGGTTTCGTAGCCCTGATGTTCATGAAATTCAACATTGGTTTTGATATGGGTCTGGTACTTGCAAAAGGAATCGTATTCAGCCTTTTAACCGTTGTATTTTTCATGCCGGCCATGATCTTCCGTTTCGCAAAATGGAATGAAAAGACGGCCCACAGGTCCTTTTTACCGGACTTCCATAAAATGGGAAGAGGTATTTTTAAGATCCGCAATATTGCCTTAGTACTTATGATCCTCATCGTGCCTTTTGCATATACAGCTCAGGGTATGAACAGCTTCTTATTCGGAAACAGTGCAGTAGGTGCCAGCGAAGGAACCCAGGTCTATGCAGATGAGCAGACCATTAATGAAAAGTTTGGCCGCAGCAATATGCTGGTTATTGTTTATCCAAACACATCCCCTATTACAGAAAAGGCAATGTCTGATGAGATCGAAGATCTGGAATATGTGAAAAGTGTAACATCTATGGCAAATACACTGCCGGAAGGCATACCGGAAGATTTTCTCCCCTATTCCATTACCAGCCAGCTGCATACAGATACTGCAAGTCGTATGCTGGTTTACATAAGGACCAAATCAGAAAGTGACAAAGCTTTTGAGTATACCGATAATATCCGTGAGATCGTGAAGAAATATTATCCCGATGACTCTTATGTAGTAGGTGAAACGCCGTCTACACAGGACATCAAGACTATCATTACGGCAGATAATGCCAGAGTCAATGTACTTTCCCTGATCAGCGTATTTGTAGTGGTTATGTTCAGCTTCCGGTCTGTACTTGTTCCGATCATTGTTATGATCCCTATCCAGGCAGCTATTTATATCAACATGGCAGTGCCGTATCTGGTAGGTGAAACTCTGGTTTATATGGGTTACATTATCGTAAGCAGTATCCAGCTTGGCGCTACTGTGGATTACTCTATTTTGCTTACCAATAATTATATGTCCTGCAGAAAGACCATGAAGAAGAAAGAGGCCGTGATCGAAGCACTGGCAATGTCCTGCTCCTCCATATTTACCTCAGGAACCATCCTGATACTGGCAGGTTACATTGTATACATGATTTCCAGTACGGCGGCCATCGGCGGTCTGGGGCATCTGATCGGAAGAGGCGCGCTGTTCAGCGTATTTCTGGTGCTTACCATTTTGCCGGCATTGCTGGTACTCTTTGACAGCATTATTACAAGTAATGAAATAGATCGCTTTAAGAAGTTTCTGATACGAAGACATGAAAGACGGAAAGCTTTATTAAAATCCGGTATCGGGGCAGTTAAGAAAAAAGCGGCAGCAGCCAGAAGAAAAAGCGGCAGTCAGACAGCGGAGGTAGATGGAAATGAAATTTAGAAAAAGAGTGACAGCTTCTGTTTTAACGGCAGCACTGCTTTGCGGATCAGCAGGCAGCAGTGTTCCTGTATACGGTGCACCGGCAGGTGCCGATGTAGACGAGACCATGTATGTAAACCTGGACTATTATGGAAAGACGACCAAGGTAAACGTAGTAAAAGGGGTAAATTTAAATGGTCTCGGTGAGATCACAGACTATGGAAATTACACCAATGTGGAAAATATGAGTACCAGTGATGCTCCTGTTTTAGGAGACGGCAGCGTTACCTGGAATTTGCCCCAGGATCAGACAGGACGTTTTTATTACAAGTGTACCATGGACAATGACCAGGTAGTGCTTCCCTGGGATTTTGATGTTTCCTATAAGTTGAATGGTGTTCCAACGGACGGTGACAAACTGGCAGGCGCCAGCGGCCTGATCGAGATCAATATAAAGGCAACACCAAATGATAATGCCAATCTGTATTACCGCAATAACATGATGTTAATGGTGACAGTTCCGGTAGATATGTCTAAATGCTACAGCGTAGATGCAGACGGAGCCCAGATCCAGAGCCTTGGTTCCACTACAGCAGTTGTATTTTCCGCTCTTCCGGGAGAAGACGGGGATTATACAGTACGTATTGGTACAGACAGTTTTGAGACTACTGGTGTGATCATGGCAATGGCGCCTGGCACCATGGATGATCTGAACCATATTAAGGACTTAAAAGAGGCGAAGGATACCTGGAAAGACGCGGGAGATGCGTTATATGACAGCCTGGAGCAGATGGCAAAATCCGTAGAATCCATGCGTGACGGCATTAACCAGGTACAGTCCGGCGTTTCTTCTGCTGAAAGTGCAAGACAGAAATGGAGCGCTTCCAAGGACAGTATTTTAGCTGGAAATGACCAGTCCTTAGAGTCACTGACTGCGCTGTCACAGCAGTTGGAAACTCTGGTACCTCATCTGCAGACAGCTAAAGATGCAGCAGAGACAGTACATAACAGCATGGGCGACATTGTAAACACCATGGGTGATATGCAGGAACCTCTGCGGAAAATGTATGATCGTCTGCGCAATGTCAGCACAACTTCCCAGTCTTTAGGGGAACAGTTAGATGGTGTAAGAGAAGATATGGCATGGTTGATCCAGAATAATGCACAGTTCCAGGTGCAGACCACTACCATTCTGGAGGCACTTCCGGAACTGATCGCCAGTCTGGAGGATTATGATGCAGCGGATCTGGCAGACATGGATCTTGGTGATCTGACAGATGAGGATACAAGGACCATCGTGGATGACCAGGATGATTCGGAAGATACAAATACAGACAGCAGCGCAGAGGCTTCTGATACAACAGACAATGTTTCTGATGCAGCTGATAATGGGGCAGATATCAGCGCTGATACAGCAAATGATGCAGGCAGTGCGGACAGCGCAGATAGTGCAGATGCTGCAAACAGTGGGGATACGGCAGATGTATCTGATACAGCTGATACAGGCGACACCCAGACACTAAGCCGCGCCCACATCGAAAAGCACGATGTTCCGTTGGTAACTGCTTCTTCAAGCATTGACCTGGTAACTCTTTATAAGATGTTATCTAAGATCGACAAGGACAGCCGGAAGTTTTCCCAGGTTGCTTCTAACTTTATGGATAATGTAGGGGATGCAGCGGAATACGGCGCAGATCTTACAGACAGTATGGATCTGATGATCGAAGACCTGACTGCTCTTCATGACTCTCTGGATATGTACTATCCGGATCTGCAGGATTCTTTAGATGATCTGTCTGAGCTGGTAAACCGCACTACAGATGCTATGAACAAGGGACTCAGTACCATGGCTATTGTCCAGAACACTTTAAAGGATACCAGCGGCGATGTAGACGATGCTGCAAAGAACAGCTTAAAAGGCAGCATGGAGCTGCTTGATAAGAGCCTGAATATCCTGGACAGCACTACCGGCGTGAGAACTGCAGGCCGCACCATGAAAGATGTTATGGATGAGCAGCTGGATAAATTTGACACTGATAACCGATTCTTATTCATTGACCCGTCAGAAGATAAGGTTTCCTTTACTTCTGATAAGAACCCGGCTCCAAAGACCTTACAGGTAGTTCTGCGTACCGATGAGATCAGTCTGGATGATGAAAATCATAAGGAAACGGATGCAGAGACAGCAAAGACAAATGAAGGTCCGTTAAAGAGAATGTGGAACGTTCTGGTGCAGATGTGGCAGGCGATCATCTCCATTTTCAAGAACAGATAGCTTAAAAACAGATAGTCACAGCCCCATGTTTCTGGTATGATAGGAATAAGGGTTAGAAGGAAAAGAAAAACCCTCGACATGTCGGATGGCATGCCGGGGGTTTTATGCTAAAATATGCCGGTTTGCAGACGGCTGTATATGGGGAGGAAAACATGGAACCGGCAGGAAAACAGGAAAAAACAAAATATAAACTGGCAGCATCCATGAAAGAATGCATGAAGCAGATGCCGGTAGATAAGATAACGGTAAAAAACATTGTAGAAGGCTGCGGTGTTGCCAGACAGACCTTTTACCGGAATTTTTTGGATAAATATGACCTGATCAACTGGTATTTTGATAAACTGGTGCTTCAGTCTTTTGAGCAGATCGGTATGGGGCATACAGTAGGAGAGAGCCTGACACAGAAATTTGAATTTATTGTCTCTGAAAAAGTTTTTTTCAGGGAGGCATTTTGCAGTGATGACCGCAACTCCTTAAAAGAACATGATTTTGAACTGATTTTAAAGTTCTACCAGGATCTGATCGGACGCAAGACCAGCAGGCCATTGGGAGAAGATCTGCAGTTTCTTCTGGAAATGTATTGCAGAGGCTCGGTTTACATGACGGTAAAATGGGTGCTTACGGGAATGAAAGACTCACCGGAGAAGATGTCAAAGAAACTGGTGGAAGCCATGCCACCAAGACTGGCTGCTGTGTTTGATGAACTGAAACTGTTGTAAAAACACAGAAACTTTGTTATATATAACACAAAATGGTATTATCTATATATTGATAACATAATTGCGGACGAACAAATTTTATGTAAGTTTTAATAAACAACCCCTATGTAAATTAAAAAATATTCTCAAAAAGTGACAGACGGGCATGTTTGTCACTTTTATTTTTGAAAAAGTGTTGTTATAATATTAACAAAACAAAAGAAAACCAAAGGAATTTACATAAAAAAGGAGAATGTATCATGGCAAACAGAATCGTATTAAATGAAACTTCTTATCATGGCGCAGGTGCTATCGCTGAGATCGCTAACGAGGCAAAAACAAGAGATTTCAAGAAGGCTTTCGTATGTTCAGATCCGGATCTGGTAAAATTCGGCGTAACAAAGAAAGTTACTGACGTACTGGATAACGCAGGTCTTGCATATGAAGTTTATTCCAATATCAAACCAAACCCAACCATCGAAAACGTACAGACCGGTGTAGCTGCATTTAAGAAATCCGGTGCTGATTATCTGATCGCTATCGGCGGCGGTTCTTCTATGGATACAGCAAAGGCAATCGGCATCATCATTGCTAACCCTGAGTTTGAAGATGTAAGAAGCCTGGAAGGTGTAGCTCCTACCAAGAAGCCATGTATCCCGATCATCGCAGTTCCAACCACCGCAGGAACTGCAGCAGAAGTTACTATCAACTACGTTATCACTGATGTAGAGAAGAAACGTAAATTCGTTTGTGTAGATACACATGATATTCCGGTTATCGCAGTTGTAGACCCGGATATGATGTCATCTATGCCAAAGGGGCTGACCGCTTCTACCGGTATGGATGCTTTAACACATGCCATCGAAGGATACATCACCAAGGCTGCATGGGAAATGACAGATATGTTCCATTTAAAAGCAATCGAGCTGATCTCCAAGAACTTAAGAGGCGCCTGTGAGAATACAAAAGAAGGTCGTGAAGGAATGGCTTTAGGACAGTACATCGCAGGAATGGGCTTCTCAAACGTAGGCTTAGGAATCGTTCATTCTATGGCACATGCATTAGGCGCTGTATATGATACTCCTCATGGTGTTGCAAATGCGATCCTGCTTCCGACTGTTATGGAATACAATGCATCTTGCACAGGAACCAAGTACAAAGATATCGCTGTTGCAATGGGTGTTGAAGGCGTAGAAAACATGAGCCAGGAAGAATACCGCAAGGCAGCTGTAGACGCTGTTAAGAAGCTGTCTGCTGATGTTGGTATCCCGGCTGACTTAAAGGCCATTGTTAAGAAGGAAGATGTAGACTTCCTTGCACAGTCCGCAATGGATGATGCATGCCGCCCGGGCAATCCAAAGGATCCAACCTTTGAGGATATCAAGGCATTATATTTATCACTTATGTAAGAGTGCAAAAGAAAAACAAGCGGCCGTCCCAATTTTGGGGCGGCCATTTGTTTTTCTTGCACCCTTAACGAATGGCCCGCCTGCGTCAGCAGGCAGTGGAGCGCGCCAGCGCGGGGGCCATGAGTGGACCATACACACCTCATAAAACTGTATTATCAATATATGGATAACACCACGCCATTTTACAAACAATTTACCTGAACTTTACATAACCGCCCCACAATCCATATTGACGATTGAGAAAATATCCCGTATAATGAGCAAGTGTAAACTCAAAGTAAAACGCATGTAAAGAACAGGAAAAACTGATATTATCAATATCTGGATAATATAAAGATCCGCCTGTTTCTTGAGAAAAAGGAGTAAAAAATGGGAGTTGAATTGCTTTTGGGACTTCTAGGAGGTCTGGCACTGTTCTTGTACGGAATGCAGATGATGAGCAACAATCTGGAAGCAGCAGCCGGAAACAAGATGAAGCAGATCCTGGAAAAGCTGACCACCAACCGTATTATGGGAATCCTGGTAGGTGCCGGCATCACAGCATTGATCCAGTCATCTTCGGCTACGACTGTTATGACCGTAGGCTTTGTAAACTCAGGTCTTATGTCATTGAACCAGGCTGTATGGATCATTATGGGTGCAAATATCGGTACCACTATTACCGGACAGCTGATCGCATTGGACGTAGGCGCTTTAGCACCGCTGATCGCATTTATCGGCGTTGTTCTGGTAGTTTTTGTAAAAAATAAAAAGCTGCAGCACATCGGCGGCATCGTTGCCGGAATAGGTGTTATTTTCATCGGTATGGGAATGATGAGCGATGCCATGCTTCCTCTCCGCGACGAGCCGGAATTTATCCAGCTGATGACAAGCTTTAAGAATCCGCTGTTAGGCGTTTTGGCAGGTGCACTGTTTACAGCAGTGATCCAGTCCTCTGCAGCTTCTATCGGTATCTTACAGGCACTGGCAGTAAGCGGTGTTATAGATCTTCACGGTGCCGTATTCGTACTTTTCGGACAGAATATTGGTACTTGTATCACAGCAGTTTTAGCTTCTGTAGGAACTAACAGAAATGCAAAGAGAACGACGATCATCCATCTGATGTTCAACGTAGTTGGTACAGTGATCTTCATTGCTCTCTGTATGGTAACTCCGTTTGTAGACTGGATGATCGCCACTAATCCGGCTAATCCGGCTGCACAGATCGCAAACGTGCATACCATCTTCAATGTTGCTACTACTGTGATCCTGTTCCCGTTTGGCAATCTTTTAGTAAAAGCAGCAAAGAAGATACTGCCGGATACACAGACCAAAAAGGTTATGGATGCAGACCAGTGGTTTGAGGGACTTATGGCATCCAAGCACCATCTGGGTGTTTCTACTATCGCCATCAGCCAGATCCACGAAGAGATCCGGGATATGTTAGCTATGGCAGCTACCAATGTTTCTGAAAGCTTTAAAGCAATGGAACAGGGGCCGGGAGAAGACGGCATCCAGGAGATCGCAGACCGGGAAGAGGAGATCGACCTTTCCAATGTGCGTCTGTCAAAGAAGATATCCAAAGTCCTGGTTTTAGACCAGACACCTCAGGATATTGATGCTTTAAATAAAATGTACGCTATTCTGGGAAATATTGAGCGAATTGGTGACCATGCCATGAACTTGGCAGAATATGCCCAGACCATCCAGGAAAAGAACCTGAACTTCTCTGATTATGCAAAGAACGAATTTAAGGTTATGGATGAAAGCTGCTCTGTTGGTATGGAACTTCTGAGAAAAGCAGCAGCCGGAGAAAGCGGCTTTACCTTGGAGCAGATCCAGGCAATTGAGCAGAAGATCGATGATATCACTGACAACTTCCGTCAGAACCAGATCGACCGTATGCGTGAAGGCCACTGCAATGTAGAATCCTCTATCCTGTATTCAGAAATGCTTACAGACTATGAGCGAATCGGCGACCATATGTTAAACATTGGGGAAGCATACGATGCTATCCAGTGGAGCAGTGACAATGCTGCGATTCTTACAGAAGAAGAATAAATGCAGATTCCGCCTGCGCCGGCAGGCGGCAGAATGTGTGAATGAATAAAATGAAAAAACGTACCTGCAGGAAAATAAGCAGGTACGTTTTTTCATTTATTTCACCGCTCTTGGCAGGTTCCAGCAATAATGGGTTGCCAGAAGCCGGATGGCGATTACTAAGCCAGCGCTTATGATCATGGCAATATCATTATTTACCGGGCTGGAAAGCAGGAAAGAATAGCAGATGCCCCCTGCAATGGAGGCGCAGGCATAAACATGTTTTTTCAGGATGTAAGGAGTTTGCCTTGCCATAATATCCCTTAAAAGGCCGCCTCCTACACCTGTAAGGACGCCCAAGAAAACAGAGAGAAAATGATAATCTCCATATCCGGCCATAACAGCGGTATCAATACCGGTTACTGTAAATGCGGCCAGTCCGATGGCGTCAAAGATATTCATCAATTTTTCGTAGGTGGTGATACATTCGCTCTCTAAAAAATGCTGATTTTTGCGGATGACCATAAAAAGGACCATAACAGTGATAAATGCCATAATCGTGTAGATCGGATTTGTAAAGAGGTTGGGAGGAACAATCCCTAAAAGGATGTCCCTCATCATACCTCCGCCAACTGCTGTTGTAACACCTAATACAATAATTCCTAAAAGATCAAGGTTCTGCCGGATGGCTACCATAGCGCCGGAAGAGGCAAAGGCAATGGTTCCCACAGCCTCGATCAGAAAGAAAATGGAAATAGAATTCACCATAACTGTTCAGATCTCCTGTAACTACAGCAAGTAGATTTTGTGCTTCTTGCAGGTATCACGCATTTCCTTTGGCCAGATACTTGCCTGAACTTCACCTATGTGGGCTCTGCCCAGAAGAAGCATGCACAGACGGGACTGTCCGATACCGCCGCCGATGGTGTAAGGCAGTTCGCTGTTTAAAAGCATCTTATGATAAGGAAGCTCCATGCGGTCTGTGCAGCCGGATTTTTCAAGCTGTTCTCTTAAAGAAGCTTCATCTACACGGATACCCATACTGGAGATCTCCAATGCGCAGTTTAAGATTGGATACCAGAACAGGATATCGCCGTTTAATTTCCAGTCGTCATAGTCCGGTGCGCGGCCGTCATGTGGCTTTCCGCCTGCCAGCTTGTCACCGATCTGCATTAAGAAAACGCAGCCGTGCTCTTTGGTGATCAGGTTTTCACGTTCTTTTGGAGTTTTATCCGGGTACATAGCTTCCAGTTCACTGGTGGTGATAAAGAAGATATCATCCGGCAGCTGATTTACAGCCTGTGGATATTTGTACCATACTTCGTGCTGCATGTGCTTAATGATCTTAAAGATCAGGCGCACGGTATCTTTTAAGGTCTTTTCATTGCGGTCTTCTTTGTCGATGACCTTTTCCCAGTCCCACTGATCTACATAGCAAGAGTGGAGATTGTCCAGTTCTTCGTCTCTGCGGATTGCGTTCATGTTGGTGTAAAGGCCTTCGCCTGGCTGGAAACCATATTCCTTTAATGCCATACGTTTCCATTTTGCAAGGGAATGTACCACTTCCATGGTCTCTCCAGGGATCGCAGCCATGTCAAAAGCGACAGGTCTCTCTACACCGTTTAAGTTATCATTTAAACCGCTGCTTTTTTCTACAAATAAAGGTGCGGAAATACGCTCCAGATGCATCTCGCGTCCCATTTCCTTCTGGAAAGTATCGCGGATATATTTAATGGCATCCTGGGTCTCACGTATATCCAGACGGGGATCATAGTGTTCCGGTATGATCAGTTCCATTGGTATTATCCTCCTGAGAAGTATTATGTCCCCCAAAACAGGAGAACATGCAATACGTACATGGTAACATTATTACAAAGAAGCTTCAAGTAAAAATTGATAAAAGTGACATATGGCATTTATTATTTTCCCTTTTTGTGTATACTGATGTTAGAATAGAAAGAATGCAGAAAATGAATGCAGAAAATGCATTGTATAAAACACGGGAAAATAAAGGGAAGGAAGTAAAAATGATGAAGAAGTTCAAACGTATTTTTGTGATCGTAATGGATTCTTTTGGCGCAGGACATGCAAAAGACGGTGCTGCTTACGGCGATGACGGCGCAGATACCATGGGACATATTGCCGAAAAGCATGATAACTGGAAGATACCTAATCTTACAAAGCTGGGACTGGCAAATTTACATCCTTTAAAGGGAGTAACACCAGCAGAACATCCTCTGGGCTATCAGCTGGTTCTTAATGAAAAAAGCTGCGGTAAAGATACTATGACCGGACACTGGGAAATGATGGGCATCTACACCACAAAGCCCTTTGTTACCTTTACAGACCATGGTTTCCCGCCTGAACTGATCCACGAACTGGAGGAGCGTACCGGTCATAAGATTATTGGAAATAAAAGTGCCAGCGGCACCGAGATCCTGGATGAGTTGGGAGAAGAAGAAATCGCAACCGGCCACATGATCGTGTATACATCTGCTGACTCTGTGCTTCAGATCTGCGGAAATGAGGAGACCTTTGGACTAGATGAGCTTTACCGATGCTGTAAGATCGCAAGAGAACTGACCATGAAGGATGAGTGGAGAGTAGGCCGCGTCATTGCAAGACCGTATGTTGGAAAGAAAAAGGGCGAATTCAAGCGTACCAGCAACCGCCATGATTATGCTTTAAAGCCAACGGGAAAGACAGCGTTAGATGCTTTAAAGGAAAATGGATATGATGTAATTTCAGTAGGAAAGATCCGTGATATTTTTGACGGCGAAGGCATTACCGAAGCCTATAAATCAAAAAGTTCCGTTCATGGCATGGAGCAGACTATTGATATTGCAGAGAACAATGATTTTACAGGACTTTGCTTTGTAAACCTGGTTGATTTTGACGCTCTCTGGGGACATCGGAGAAATCCGGAAGGCTATGCAAAAGAAGTGGAAAGCTTTGACGTGAAGCTGGGCGAATTATTAAAGGATCTGAAAGAGGACGATCTGTTAATGATCACAGCAGATCATGGAAATGACCCGACCTGGACCGGCACAGACCATACCAGAGAACAGGTGCCGCTGTTAGTTTATTCCCCGTCCTTAAAAGAAGGAAGAAAGCTGGCTGAAGCAGATACATTTGGCGTCATCGGCGCTGCCATTGCAGATAATTTTGATGTAAAAATGCCGGAAAATACCATTGGCACATCTATTTTAGAGCAGTTTAGATAGAAAACAGTAAGAAAGTAATAGATAGAAATATTCTTAAAGCAGGCAGGAGAAATACTTTTGTCTGCTTTTTTGCTATATTTTAGCCTGAAAGCTCCCATGTGTTTATAAAGTGTTTCATTGAAATGAAAGGCTGACTGTGGTATTATGTTGATTGACATAATTTGCAGGAAGGCAGAAAGATCCATGGAAAATAGAAAGAAAGAGGCCATAGAAAAGGTAAAAGAGGTTCAGAAGGTCCTCATCGGGATCGGAAAAGAGTGGGCGCTGCGGGAGGATGAGAAGGATATCCGTTTCCGCCATTTAAGCGACCCGGCACAGGCTGAGTTAAAAGAAGCCTATGAAGCCCTCTATGAGCTGATAAAAGAGAAAGACTATTACATTGTTACTACTTTAACAGACGGGGCAATTTATGAAATGCTCTTTGACAAAAATAAAATCGTGGCTCCCTGTGGAAATATCCACTGGAGACAGTGTTCTAAGGCCTGTACCAAGGATATCTGGGAAGAAAACGAAGTGCCAGATGATGTCTGTCCACACTGCAAAGCTCCTCTTACAGGAAATACTATAAAAGCAGAAACATATATTGAAGAAGGCTATCTTCCAAGGTGGAAAGACTATATGAAATGGCAGACCGGTACCATTAACCGCACACTGGTGATTCTGGAGCTGGGAGAAGGCTTTGCTACTCCTACGGTTATGCGGTGGCCTTTTGAAAAGATCATTTATTTTAATCAGAAATCCAGATTATACCGTGTAAATGAAAGCTTTTATCAGCTTCCAAAAGAGGCAGAGGAACGGGGCGTTTCTGTCCATGAAAATTCTGTCCGCTGGATGCTTGAAAAATAAACAGATATGTCACCTGATGGGGACATTACCAAAAATCTTCTCGCAAAATCGTGCACAGAAAGATTCCGAGAGAACATATAGATGAAAGTGAGGAATGAACATGATCGCTGTAATAGACTATGACGCAGGTAACTTAAAAAGCGTAGAAAAGGCACTGGCCTTTCTGGGAGAGACACCGGTGATCACCAGAGATCAAGAAGAACTTCTGACAGCTGACAAAGTGATCTTACCAGGTGTAGGAGCCTTTGGGGACGCTATGGAGCGGCTGCATCAGTATGGACTGGTGGATGTGATAAAAGAAGTGGTAAAAAAAGGGACTCCTTTCCTGGGAATCTGTTTGGGACTGCAGCTGATGTTTGAAAGCAGCGAAGAAAGTCCGGGAGCAGAAGGTCTTGGCCTGCTTCCGGGAAAAATCCTTAAAATACCGGAGGCACCGGGGATGAAAGTTCCTCATATGGGATGGAACTCCTTAAAAATTCGTCCGGATTCCAGACTGTTTCAGGGTATTCCAGAGGGCAGTTATGTATATTTTGTCCATTCCTATTATCTGAAAGCTGGATCAGAAGATATAGTAGCAGCCACTACGGAATACGGAACCCATATCCACGCGGCAGTGGAGAAAGGAAATATCTTCGCCTGCCAGTTCCACCCGGAAAAGAGCAGCCAGACAGGTCTTAAGATCCTGGAAAACTTTATCAAGTTATAATAAGGATTTTAAAAATCTTAAGTAGACTCATATTCGTTACAGTTCAGAGAAAGGAAAAGGAAATATGTTTACAAAAAGGATCATTCCCTGCTTAGATGTGAATAACGGCCGTGTGGTAAAAGGCGTTAATTTTGTAAATTTAAAGGATGCCGGTGATCCGGTGGAGATAGCGGCTGCTTATGATAAAGCAGGCGCAGATGAACTGGTATTTCTGGATATTACCGCGTCTTCTGACCATAGAAAAACAGTGGTAGACATGGTGCGCAAGGTAGCAGAAAAGGTGTTTATCCCCTTTACGGTAGGCGGCGGTATCCGTACAGTGGAAGACTTCCGCATGCTCTTAAGAGAAGGCGCAGATAAAATATCCATTAACTCATCAGCCATTGACAACCCGCAGCTGATCCATGACGCAGCCCAGAAATTTGGCAGGCAGTGCGTGGTAGTTGCCATTGACGCCAAGCGCAGAGCTGACGGTTCCGGCTGGAATGTATACAAACATGGAGGACGTTTAGATACAGGACTGGATGTGCTGGAATGGGCGAAAAAAGCAGATTCCTTAGGCGCAGGCGAGATTCTTCTTACCAGCATGGACTGCGACGGTACAAAGGCAGGTTATGACAATGAACTGACAGCAGCAGTGGCAGATCTGGTAAGCATTCCAGTGATCGCCTCCGGCGGTGCGGGAACCAAAGAGCATTTTTATGATGCACTGACAAAGGGTAAAGCAGACGCGGTTCTGGCAGCTTCCCTGTTCCATTATAAGGAACTGGAGATCTGTGATCTGAAGGATTATCTGGCCGGCAGAGGCATTTCTGTGCGAAGATAAGATGATCTGATACGGTGGGATTGAAATATTGGCATCAACAGAAAAAACACTGTGAAAATACATCGCAGAAGAAAAGGAGCATGAAAATGGCTGCAATATCCAATGACTGGCTGGCTCCCTTGAGCGGAGAGTTTAAAAAGCCATATTACAGAAAATTATATGATACTGTAAAACATGAATACGAGACAAGGGAGATCTTCCCGGCGCCGGATGATATTTTCAATGCCTTTGCTTTTACCCCACTGGAAAAAGTAAAGGTAGTCATTTTAGGTCAGGACCCATATCACAACAATGGTCAGGCACACGGACTGTGCTTTTCCGTAAAGCCGGATGTGGAAATACCGCCGTCTTTAGTGAATATCTATCAGGAGCTTCATGATGATCTGGGCTGCTACATACCAAATAACGGTTATCTGAAAAAATGGGCTGACCAGGGCGTTATGCTTTTAAACACAGTCCTTACTGTACGGGCTCATCAGGCCAATTCCCACCATGACATTGGCTGGGAGCAGTTTACAGATGCAGCCATTCGCGTGTTAAATGAACAGGACCGTCCTATGGTGTTCATCCTGTGGGGCAGACCGGCCCAGTCTAAGAAATCTATGTTAAATAATCCAAAGCACATGATCTTAGAGGCACCGCATCCAAGTCCGTTATCCGCCTACAGAGGATTTTTCGGAAGTCGTCCATTCAGCAAGACCAATGATTTCTTAAGAGAACATGGAATAGAGCCTATTGACTGGCAGATCGAAAACATGGAAAAGTAAACTGATAGGATCAATAAAAGGAGTAGATAAGGAGTAACTATAACTATGAGTATAGTAGAGATTTTAAAGGTGATCGTTCTGGGAATCGTAGAAGGTTTCACAGAATGGCTGCCCATCAGCAGCACCGGCCATATGATCCTGGTAGATGAGATCATCCATTTAAACCAGCCGGATGCATTTAAAGATATGTTCCTGGTGGTGATACAGTTAGGCGCGATCCTGGCAGTTGCAGTAATGTATTTCCATAAATTAAATCCATTCAGCCCCTCAAAATCATCCAGACAGAAGCAGGCTACCTGGGCGCTGTGGATCAAGATCGTGATTGCATGTATCCCGGCGGCAGTATTCGGACTTCTTTTAGATGACTGGATGGAAGCTCATTTATACAATGCTTATGTGGTAGCTGCCACACTGATCATTTATGGTGTGCTGTTCATTGTTCTGGAAAACAGCTCCATTACAGCAAATCCGTCCATTACAAAAGTCGGTCATATTTCCGCGAAAACAGCCCTTTTCATCGGCCTGTTCCAGCTTCTGTCCCTGATCCCGGGTACATCCCGTTCCGGTTCTACCATTTTAGGTGCTATGGTACTGGGCTGCTCCAGAGGTGCGGCAGCAGAATTTTCCTTCTTTTTAGGAATCCCGGTCATGTTTGGAGCCAGCTTCTTAAAGCTTGTGAAGTTCTTCATAAAAGGCAATGTTCTCACCGGTCCTCAGATTTTTTATACCATTCTGGGAATGCTCATTGCTTTTGGCGTGTCCGTATATTCCATCCAGTTCTTAATGGGATATGTGCGCAGACATGACTTTAAGTTCTTTGGTTATTATCGTATTATCCTGGGTATTGTGGTGCTGGCATATTTCGGGATCACAGCGCTGGCATCATAGTAGAGGTGGTATAAAAAAACTCCGTCCTGTTATGTCAGGAACGGAGTTTTTTCACACTCATTTTTAATCTGTTTTAGTCTGCCATTTCAGCAATATCATACAGCAGCTTCTCGGACTCATCCCAGCCCAGACACGGGTCAGTAATGGATTGTCCGTAGCAGTGTTCGCCGATCTTGTGGTTTCCTGGCTCGATGTAGCTTTCGATCATCAGGCCTTTTACCAGATGACGGATATCATTGGAATGACGGCGGCTGTGGAGGATCTCTTTTGCAATGCGGATCTGTTCTGCGTACTTCTTATTGGAGTTGGAATGGTTGGTATCGACAATGCAGGCCGGATTTTTTAAGTTTCTCTTGGAGTAAAGCTCAAAAAGCAGGTGCAGGTCCTCATAATGATAGTTAGGAATGCACTGACCGTGCTTATTTACAGCACCGCGGAGAATGGTATGGGCCAATGGGTTTCCTGGGCAGGAAACTTCATCACCGCGGAAAATGAAATCGTGTGGCAGCTGTGCTGCTACAACGGAGTTTAACATAACGCTGAGGTCGCCGCTGGTAGGATTTTTCATACCAACCGGCACATCGCAGCCGCTGGCTACCAGACGATGATACTGGTTCTCTACAGAACGGGCACCAACTGCGATATAAGACATGATATCGGACAGATACTGCAGGTTATCCGGATACAGCATTTCGTCAGCAGTGGACATTCCGGTCTCACGGAATACTCTCATGTGCATATGACGGATAGCTAAAATTCCCTGAAGCATATCCGGCTTCTTTTCAGGATCTGGCTGATGAAGCATACCCATATAGCCTTCGCCGGTGGTCCTTGGTTTATTGGTATAAACTCTTGGAACAATGAGAAGTCTGTCTTTTGTCTTCTCCTGAACCTTTGCAAGACGGTTTGCGTAGTCGCATACAGCGTCTTCATTATCAGCAGAGCATGGTCCGATGATAACAAGGAATTTATTGCTTTGTCCGGTAATTATTTTTTTGACTTCTTCATCTCGTTCAGCTTTTAAAACTGCCAGCTTTTCAGGCAGAGGAAACTGTTCCAGTATCTCCGCCGGGCTTGGAAGTTCATTTACAAGTGTGAAACCCATTTGTCTTTATCCTCCCGATGTAACTTTGATAACTCTAGTTTTTCTTTAGGACTCATTATAGTATAACTTTTATGAAGTTGCAACGCAAAAAAAAACCATTGACAAAAAAGGGATAACTGCCTATAATAGCCTTAATTTCATGACTTGGCAATGATGGGAACAAGTAATTTTCTGCAAAAGCATACAGAAAGCAGCCGGCTGATGAGAGGCGCATGAAAAGCAGGACATGAATACATCCCTGAGCTTTGCACCGAATAACGTAAGAATGTTTAGTAGGCTGCAACGGAGGCGGTACACGTTATAGTACCAGGGTATCCTCGAAAGAGCGTACCTTCTAAGGCGGACAGTGCGAGCTGTCTGTAAATTAAGGTGGTAACACGGAACTTTTAGCTTCGTCCTTTAACAGGACGGAGCTTTTTTATGCTTATTTAATAATCAGGAATCCCCTATTCCTTGTACATGAAAGAAAAAATATGTTATACTTAGAAACAGGTATCTGAGTATATGAGATGGAATGAAAGGAAAGAAAAAAATGCAGATCTACGAAGAGTTAGTTGCCAGAGGCCTGATTGCCCAAGTAACAAATGAAGAAGAAATCCGTAAAATGGTAAATGAAGGAAAGGCCGTTTTCTATATTGGTTTTGACCCGACTGCAGACAGCCTTCATGTAGGACATTTCATGGCACTGTGCCTGATGAAACGTCTCCAGATGGCAGGAAATAAACCGATCGCCCTCATCGGCGGCGGTACCGGTATGGTAGGCGATCCATCCGGACGTACCGATATGCGTAAGATGATGACACCAGAGATCATCCAGCACAACTGCGACTGCTTTAAGAAGCAGATGAGCCGTTTCATTGATTTCTCCGATGGAAAAGCTCTTATGGTAAACAACGCTGAGTGGCTGATGAACTTAAATTACATCGAGTTCTTAAGAGAAGTAGGTCCTCATTTCTCTGTAAATAACATGCTCCGTGCAGAGTGCTACAAGCAGAGAATGGAAAAAGGCTTAAGCTTCTTAGAGTTCAACTACATGCTGATGCAGAGTTATGACTTCTATGAGCTGTTCCAGCGCTACGGCTGCAATATGCAGTTCGGCGGCGATGACCAGTGGAGCAACATGTTAGGTGGTACAGAGCTGATCCGCCGTAAACTGGGCAAAGACGCACATGCAATGACCATTACCCTGTTATTAAACTCCGAAGGCAAGAAGATGGGCAAGACCCAGTCTGGCGCTGTATGGCTGGATCCTGAAAAGACTTCTCCATTTGATTTCTATCAGTACTGGAGAAACGTAGGCGATGCTGATGTTCTTAAGTGCCTGCGTATGCTTACTTTCCTGCCATTAGAGCAGATCGATGAGATGGACAAGTGGGAAGGCAGCCAGTTAAATAAGGCAAAAGAGATCCTTGCATTTGAGCTGACCAAGCTGGTACATGGAGAAGAAGAGGCTGTAAAGGCCCAGGAAGGCGCAAGAGCATTATTTGCAGGCGGCGCTAACACAGAGAATATGCCAACCTGTGAGTTAAGCGAAGAAGATTTCACAGACGGAAACATTGACATTTTAACCGTTCTTACAAAATCCGGACTGGCCGGATCCCGTTCTGAGGCAAGAAGAAACGTAGAGCAGGGCGGTGTATCCGTTGACGGAACCCAGATCAAGGATATCAAGGCTGTATTTGCGAAAGACCAGTTTGCTGGTGACGGCGTTGTAGTTAAGCGCGGAAAGAAGAACTTCAAGAAGGTTATTTTAAAGTAAGATAAACGAGAGGAGGATGTTTGGTGAAAAAATGGATAACACTGCTTCTCACAGCAGCTCTTGCTGTGGGGAGTACCTTCTCTTCTCAGGCCGGTTTTGCCTTAAAAAAAGAGGTTCCACTTACTCTCCATATGGATATCAACAGCCGTCAGACACCTATCTATGACGGCTATACTTCTTATGTAATGGGAAACCGTGTATCCGAAAAAGATACTTTTACTATTACAAAGAATACGGATACAAAAGGTGGAAATGATTTAAATCTGGCAGATGTAACTTTAAGCTATTATCTGATCACATATGACGGTAACACAGAGAAAAATCTGGAATGCCGGGTCTATGGCCTGAAAGAGGGAGAACATTATCCGGTCATCCGTCCAGAGACATTCAGCCGTGAAAATGCCTCAGGAAAGGTTTATGACGGTTTGGAACGCTGCTATATGGTGGAATTTGCTATTAACGACGAGAGAAAAGAATACTATTTTACAGCAGTACCGGAATCAGATATGGCCAGCTACCGGAATTTCCACCTGGGAAATTGGGAAAAGGATGCAAAAGGCTGGCGCTATAAATATCAGGATGAATATCTTACCGCCTGGGCGAAGATCAATGACAAATGGTATCTGTTTGGAAGCGATGGATATATGCTCACAGGCTGGCAGGAATCCCTGGGACATACTTATTACCTGAACCCCTCTGACGGTGTGATGAGGAGCAACTGTACCATTGACGGCCGAAAGCTGGATGGAAGCGGAGTATACATACAATGAAAAAATCTTATGAAATAGATATGTGTAACGGCCCACTTCTGGGCAAGATCCTTATTTTTTCAATCCCACTGATGCTTTCCGGTATCCTTCAGCTGCTTTTTAATGCAGCGGATATCATTGTAGTAGGACGGTTTGCAGGCAGTACGGCCCTGGCAGCCGTTGGTTCTACCACATCTCTGATCAATCTTATGATCAATGTATTTGTGGGACTTTCTGTTGGTGTAAATGTACTGGCGGCAAGGTATTATGGGGCGCAGAAGGAAAAAGATATCCAGGATACAGTCCATACAGCTATTATGATGGCTATATTAAGCGGACTGTTTCTGGTATTGCTGGGAGAAACTGCGTCAAAGCCCATGCTTACCCTTATGGGAACGCCAGATGACGTACTGGATCAGGCGGCGCTGTATCTTAAGATCTATTTCTTTGGAATGCCGGTGCTGATGATCTATAACTTTGGCGCGGCCCTTTTAAGGGCAATCGGTGATACCCGGCGCCCACTGTATTTCTTATTTGCAGCAGGAGCTGTAAATGTTGTCTTAAACCTGTTCTTTGTAATACAACTGGGAATGGGCGTAGACGGAGTTGGCTGGGCGACGGTTATTTCTGAATGCGTATCAGCAGGACTGATCATCCATAGTCTGATGAAAGAGTCTGGTGCTATGAAGCTTCATCTTACAAAGCTTCGTATTGTGCCTGGCAAGTTAAGTCAGATCGTTAGGGTAGGACTTCCCGCAGGAATGCAGGGAGCGATCTTCTCTATATCCAACGTACTGATCCAGTCATCTGTAAATTCCTTTGGTTCTATTGCCATGGCTGGAAATACAGCTTCCGCCAATATCGAAGGCTTTGTATACACGGCTATGAATGCAGTGTACCAGACCAGTTTAAGCTTTACCAGCCAGAACCTGGGCGGTGGCAAATTCAGCCGTATTGACAAGATCAAAAATATCTGTCTTGGCGTTGTGACTGTGGTTGGACTGGTATTAGGCCTTGGAGCGGTCTTTGGCGGTCATCAGCTGCTAGGCATCTATTCCTCGGATCCAGAAGTTTTAAGCTTTGGAATGCGCAGACTGCGTATTATCTGTGGCACCTATTTTCTGTGCGGTCTTATGGACTGTATGGTAGGAAGCTTAAGGGGAATGGGATATTCGGTGATCCCTATGATCGTATCCCTTACAGGAGCCTGCGGATTCAGAGTGTTCTGGATCTTTACCATTTTTGCTTCCCATCGGACACTGGAAGTGCTGTATCTGTCCTATCCTGTTTCCTGGATCATAACAACGGCAGCCCACATGGTCACCTACTATAAAATACGAAAAAGATTCCCGAAAAATGATGCTGCATAGCTGCATAAGATATAAGATCCTTTCGGGGATCTTTTTTATTTGACTTAATTGATATAATGATGTTGGGGTCGAAACATAACTTCTAGACGCCCCATTTATCCTATAGTACCT
>CAVIPV010000027.1:0-4155 GCA_963644495.1 Prevotella sp.
GAGAAAATCCCTGTAAATACGTACTTTTTCCCAAAAAACAAAAGTTGGCACGAAAATTGCTATTAATATAGGTGTGCATGTACAAGATCTTAAAAAACTTCATTTGGAAGGAGAAAACACGAATTATGAAAAAGAGTCTGAAACAGTGGGCAACCCTGATCGCCATCTGTATGGCCGGAGGTACCATTTTCAAACTTGCTTATCTGCGAGACGTATTTTACGTAGCTATGCAGGATGCGTTTGGTTTTACCAACACTCAGTTTGGTCTGATGATGACCGCTTTTGCAGTAACCCAGTTTATCGCATATTTACCAGGAGGCTGGATCACTGACCTGGTTCCTGTTAAGTATCTGATCCCGGTATCCCTGATCTCCACCGGCCTTTGCGGCTTCTGGATGGCAGTTTATCCGCCATTTACCAGTATGCTGATCATACAGGCTATCATGGGAATCACCATTACCCTGCTGTTCTGGGAAGCAATGATCAAGGGTACGCGAATGATCGGTACCGCAGAAGAACAGGGCCGTATGTTTGGTCTTCTGGAAGGCGGAAGAGGTTTATTTGCTACTATTATTTCCTTTGCAGCACTTTGGATGTTCACCACCTTTGGTGAAGGCAGAATGGGCCTTCGCGCAACCATGATCTTCTATGCAATTTCCCTTTGTGTAATGGGTGTTGCCTGCTACTTCCTTATTGATAAAAACGAAGTAGAAGGAAAAGTAGATGCAAAAGAAGCTCTGGATGGTTTACTTCATGTAGCAAAGATGCCAAGAGTATGGGTTGCAGGCGGTATCGTATTCTTCGGATACTCCTTCTACAATGGCCTGAGCTATTTCTCTTCTTATTTAACTGAGATCTGCGGAATGTCCGTAAGCATGGGCGTAGCAGTAAATATCGTAAGACAGTATCTGATCGCTTTCATTGCAGCACCTTTGGGAGGAGCGATCGCAGACAAAATGGGTTCATCCATTAACTACTTAAAGATTGCATTATTTGTAGGTACCATCCTTACCGGTGTATATCTGCTGATCCCAACAACCGTAGGAATCGCAGTTGTTGTAGCTGTTATGCTGGTTCTGGCAGCAGTTATGATGACCATCCGCGGAACTTATTATGCAACAACCGATGAGATCAAGATCCCGATCATGATGTCCGGTGCAGCAGCTGGTATCTTATCCATCGTTGGAAATACACCAGACCTGTTTATCTTTACTTTATACGGACACTTTATGGACGCTTATCCTGGAATCCAGGGATACCGCTACATTTTCATTACAATGATGATATTTGCTGTACTTGGTATTGCATGCTGCTTCCTGCTTTCTTATATGAAGGGCCATATCAAGACAGATGAAAGAGTATAGAACCAATATAAAATATAGATCATAAAAAAATGGCTTGCCCGCCCAAAGGGCAGAAAGGAATTAACTATGAGCTGTGTACATAATTTTGACGAACCTATTAACCGCGTAAATACTGATTCTTTCAAATGGGATTATGAAGGTGAAAATGGAAAATATATCCCGCTTGGAGTAGCGGATACAGACTTCAAGGCCCCAAAGGAGATCATTGATGCTGTAAGAGAAAGAGTTGATTTTGGCGTATATGCTTATGGATACCTTCCACAGAAGCGTTTTGCAGATGCAGTTTGCGGCTGGTACAAGAAACGCTATGACATTGACTTAGAGCCAGAAGCAGTACGTCATTCCCAGGGACTTATGACCGGTGCTTTATGGATGATCTTAAATGCATACACCAGACCTGGTGATAAGATCCTTTTACAGCCACCTGTATACAATACATTCAGCGTTGTTATCCAGGGAGCAGGAAGATTTGTAGAAAACAATAACCTGATCTTAAAGGATGGCCGTTATGAGATCGATTTTGAAGATCTGGACAAGAAGACAGCAGATCCAAAAGTACGTATCCTTTTAGTATGCAACCCGGCTAACCCAGTAGGCAGAGTATGGGCCAAAGAAGAACTGACCAAGATGTATGAGATCTGCAAGAAGAACAATACTCTGATCGTCAGCGATGAGATTCACGGTGACATCGTTTACGCACCACATAAGCACATTCCATACTTCTCACTTTCTGAAGAAATCGGTGACAATGTGATCGTTATGGGTTCCCCAAGCAAGAGTTTCAACCTTGCATGCTTCTATTCTGCATATGTAGTTATCAAGAACAAAGCTCTTCGTGACCAGTATAATGTAGTTTACGATGATTATCATTTTGATTATAATTACATTGGTATTGAAGCACTGATCACAGCTTACAATGACTGCGAATATTATGTAGACCAGCAGAATGAATATTTCTTAAAGAATATCAATATCGTAAAGAAATTTATTGCTGAAAACATGCCGGAAGTAAAGGTGATCGAGCCAGAGGCAACTTACCTTCTGTGGCTTGATTTCAGAGCATGGAACATGACTCCATTTGAGTTGGTACATCTGTTCCAGGATGCAGGCGTTAAGCTGAATAACGGTGCAAATTACGGAAAGCCAGGAAATGGATTTATCCGCTTAAATGTAGCAACCCAGACAGCTGTACTGGAAAAAGCACTGGAGTGCATGAAAAAAGCAGCTGAAAAGCGTGTAAGATAAGTTAGAAAATAAACCGGTCGAGGAGATAACATGAACGAGAAAGAAACAAGAGCGGAGACGGAAACACCGGAAAATGAAAATAATGGAAATAACGAAAATAGGGAAGCGCTTCTTTCAACAAGTTACAAATATCCGGTATCTATAGGATATGCAGCTTTTGTAACACTTGCAGTATTTGGCTTTGTAGGCGCAGGACTGATCCTTTTTGACGCCCCACTGGAACTGATGTTTTTAATGTCATGGATCCTGGTAGTACCTCTGTTGAAAGTCCTAGGATATAAATACAGTGAACTGCAGCAGATGGCATGGGATATGGCAGTATCATCATTTGAACCAAATGTGGTCCTGATCGTTATTGGAGCCATGATCGCTGTCTGGATCGCTTCCGGAACCATTCCTTATATTATTTATCTGGGATTAAAATTTATTTCCCCGAAAGTATTTTTGTTCTCTGCACTCCTGCTGTCATCCTTTACCTCACTTGCTACCGGCACTTCCTGGGGAACACTGGGAACGGTAGGTCTGGCTCTCATCGGGATCGGAAATGCCATGGGCATTCCTGCTCCCATGACAGCTGGTGCTATCATCTGCGGTGCTTATTTTGGAGATAAAATGTCTCCTCTTTCAGACAGTACTATTCTGGCTGCTTCTGTAGCTGGGACCCACGTAATGACACATGTAAAACATATGCTGTGGACCACAGTTCCGACATATACCATAACAGCAGTGATCTTTGTGATACTGGGCTTTACCCACAGCACAGGTGTTTATGACACCACAGTTGCAGGAGAGATCATGTCGGTATTTTCCAGATTTTACCAGTTTTCAGCGATAGAACTGCTGCCGATCCTGATTGTTCTGATCCTTTTAGTGCGCAACACCCCCTCCATCATTGCGCTGATGATCGGAACCATTGCAGGAATGGCAGTAGCTGTTGGACACCAGTCCGTTGCCGTGGCCTCTCTTCTTGACTATATGATGAACGGTTTTGTCATTGATACCGGCAGTTCTTTTGTAGATATCCTGTTAAACCGCGGCGGTGTTATGAGTATGATGAGTGCTTTCCTTGCCATCTTCCTGGCACTGTGCATCTCTGGTATGCTGGATAAAACAGGTATCTTAAGCACACTGGTACGTCCGCTGATCGAAAAATGCGGAAACTCTACCTTTAAGATCATTGCATGTACTGCAGTCCTTACTTATATTACCAATGCCATTGGTTCTTCTATGTTATTTGCTTCCATTGTAACAGCAGCTTTGATGAAAGATGTATTTATCATCAATCACATTGCTCCGGAAAATCTTTCCCGTACACTGGAAGATGCAGGAACCTTTGGAGCAGTCCTGATCCCATGGAATTCCAACGCCATTTATGCATCCCAGATGTTAGGCGTGGCACCGTTGGCATTTATCCCCTACTGCTTTTTAAATTATCTCACACCAATCATTGACCTGATCTATGCAAAGACCGGGTTTACCATTAAGAAAACCGCTTAAATAAACCTTTCAAAGTAAATATGCCACCATAAAAATACCCCGAAGCATT
>CAVIPV010000027.1:4165-24465 GCA_963644495.1 Prevotella sp.
GGACCCTGGTATCATTAAAATAAAGATTATTTATGCATAAAAATACCCCGAAGCATTTGGATCATTGAGATCTTGCTTCGGGGTATTGCTTTTTGTATCAATCAGTGATCTGCATAGCAGCAGGATTACTTCTGATTATTCTCTTTCTTCATCTCAGCTAACCTCATAGCGCGAACCTTTAATGGAAGTCCGAACAGAGTGATGAAGCCGTCTGCATCATGGTGGTCGTAAAGGTCACCGGTTGTGAAGGATGCTAAGGACTCGCTGTATAAAGAGTATGGGGAAGTGGTTCCGGCCTTGATGATGTTGCCCTTGTAAAGTTTGAACTTAACTTCACCGGTTACATATTCCTGGGTGGACTCTACGAATGCCTTTACAGCGTCGCACAGTGGAGTGAACCATTTTCCTTCGTAAACGATCTGAGCCAGCTTGTTGCCCATATCTTTCTTAACTTCCATAGTAGCACGGTCAAGAACCAGCTCTTCCAGCTGTCTGTGAGCTGCCATTAAGATAGTTCCGCCTGGAGTCTCATAAACGCCGCGGGACTTCATACCTACTACACGGTTCTCAACGATATCTACAATACCAATACCATGCTTTCCACCCAGTTCGTTTAACTTGCGGATGATATCGGAAACTTTCATCTTAACGCCGTTTACACTGGTAGGAACACCTTTTTCAAATGTCATGGTAACATATTCATCTTCATCCGGTGCCTGCTCCGGGGTAACACCCATAACCAGCATATTTCCAAAGTTTGGCTCTAAGGAAGGATCTTCCAGTTCCAGACCTTCGTGGCTTACATGCCAGATGTTGCTGTCACGGCTGTAGCTGTGGCTGTGGTCAAATGGAAGGTCGATGCCGTGCTGCTTGCAGTACTCGATCTCATCTTCACGGGACTGCATGGTCCATACGTCAGTCATACGCCATGGAGCGATGATCTTGATGTCTGGAGCCAGAGCCTTGATAGACAGCTCAAAACGGATCTGGTCATTTCCCTTACCGGTAGCACCGTGGCAGATAGCAACAGCGCCTTCTTTACGTGCGATGTCAACCAGTCTCTTTGCGATGGCCGGACGAGCCATAGAAGTACCTAATAAGTATTCATTTTCATAAACTGCATTTGCCTTTACACATGGCATAATGTAGTTGTCGCAGAAATCATCTACTAAATCTTCAATATATAATTTAGAAGCGCCGGACAGCTTTGCTCTTTCTTCCAGTCCCTCTAACTCTTTTCCCTGTCCACAGTCGATGCAGCAGCAAACAACATCATAGTTGAAATGCTCCTTTAACCACGGAATGATAGCGGTGGTATCCAGACCGCCTGAATATGCTAAAACTACTTTCTCTTTCATCAGTACATCCTCCTGAAAATTCCTTTGATATTAGTTTGGATCATATTTGGATCACTAAGCTTTCATAAATATACAACATAATATAGGAAAATGCAAGTATTAAAATAGAAATTTCAAAAAGGTATTGCATATTATGCACTATGGTTGTATAATTATGAAATCTTATACGGATTAGAATTTAAAAACCTTATAAATTGCCACTTTTCAATCAAAGGAAAAGTAACTATAATAATAAAATCGTCGGCTTCTATGCCGCAGTTTGTTGTATATAATAAACGATCAAATATGAAAATATATGCAGAGGAGAGTAAGGATATGATAAAAGCAGGTATTATCGGATCTACAGGTTATGCAGGCGGAGAACTGGCAAGACTGCTGTTACAGAGAGATGATGTAGAGATTAAATGGTATGGTTCCAGAAGTTATATTGATCAGAAATATGCTTCCATTTACCAGAATATGTTCAAGATTGTTGATGATAAATGTATGGATGATAATATGAAGGAGCTGGCTGACCGGGTAGATGTAATATTCACGGCAACCCCTCAGGGCCTTTGCTCTACATTGGTAAACGAAGAGATCCTTTCCAAGGTAAAGATCATCGACTTAAGCGCTGACTTCCGCATTAAAGATGTAGCTGTTTATGAAAAATGGTACAAGCTGACCCACGGATCACCGGAATATATTAAGGAAGCTGTTTATGGACTTCCTGAGGTAAACAGAGACAAGATCAAGAACGCAAGGATCATTGCAAATCCGGGATGTTTCCCAACCTGTTCTTTCTTATCTACTTATCCGTTGGTAAAAGAGGGACTGATCGATCCAAATACCATTATTATTGATGCAAAATCCGGTACCTCCGGCGCAGGCAGAAGCGCGAAAGTTGACAGCCTTTTCTGCGAGGTCAATGAAAATATCAAGGCATACGGCGTAGCTTCCCACAGACACACACCGGAGATCGAAGAGCAGCTGTCTTATGCAGCAGGAAAGCCGGTTGTGATCAGCTTCACACCTCATCTGGTTCCAATGAACAGAGGCATCCTGGTAACTGCTTATGCTTCCCTTACAAAAGAAGTAACCTGGGAAGAAGTAAGAGCCGCTTACGATAAGTATTATAAAGATGAATATTTTGTACGTGTTCTGGACAAGGACGTAGTTCCTCAGACACGCTGGGTAGAAGGAAGCAACTTTGCAGATGTAAACTTCAAGATCGACCCGAGAACCAACCGCATCGTTATGATGGGCGCAATTGATAATATGGTAAAAGGTGCTGCAGGACAGGCGATCCAGAACATGAACTTACTGTTCGGCCTTCCGGAGAATACAGGATTAAAGCAGATCCCCATGTTCCCATAAGATAAGCAGCCGGAAAGGAATAAAAATGGCAGGGACAATGGATATCCTGGTCCGGGAAATGACCATGGAAGACTACGATCAGGTATATAAATTATGGACGAAGATATCTGGCTTCCGTATCCGGAGCATTGATGATTCAAGAGAAGGCGTGGAGCGCTTTTTAAAGCGAAATCCCACCACCAGCGTAGTGGCAGTCCAGAACGGGCATATCGTTGGAAATATCCTCTGCGGACATGACGGACGTACCGGGTGTTTTTACCATGTATGTGTGGAAGACGGCTACCGTCATCATGGAATTGGCTATAAAATGGTTCGTGCGGCGATCAAGGCCATGCAGAAAGAAGGCGTGAGTAAGATCTCCCTGGTAGCCTTTAAAGACAACCACATTGGAAATGCGTTCTGGCAGGGGATCGGCTGGACAGAACGTGAAGATTTTAACAGTTATGAGTTTATTTTAAATGAAGAGAATATAATTCGGTTTGTAAAGTAAGGAGCGAGTATTATGAACGAAAAGATAAAAGTGATCGAAGGCGGCGTTACCGCAGCAAAGGGATTTATGGCAGCATCTACTGCAGCAGGCATTAAATACAAAGACCGTCAGGATATGGCAATGATCTACAGCAAGAAATCCTGCAAGAGTGCAGGAACCTTTACTACCAATCTGGTGAAGGCAGCTCCTGTAAAATGGGATAAGAACCAGGTTACAAGCGGTGCAGATGCCCAGGTGATCATTGTCAATGCAGGTATTGCAAATGCCTGTACCGGTGAAGAAGGAATGGGATACTGCGCACAGACAGCAAAGGCTGCAGCACAGGCACTTGGAGTGTCAGAAGACGGAGTTCTGGTAGCATCAACGGGAGTGATCGGAAAACAGCTTCCTATTGACAAGATCGCCGCAGGTGTTAAGGCTATGGCACCACTTTTAGGCAGCAGTCCGGAAAAAGGCACAGAAGCAGCGAAGGCCATTATGACTACAGATACAAAGAATAAGCAGGTGGCAGTACAGATCGACCTGAACGGAACGACAGTTACCATTGGCGGTATGTGCAAAGGCTCCGGCATGATCCACCCGAATATGTGTACTATGTTAAGCTTCATCACCACAGATGCAGCGATCTGCAAAGAACTGCTCCAGGAAGCCTTAAGCGAGGACATTAAAGATACTTACAACATGATCTCTGTAGACGGTGATACTTCTACCAACGACACCGTTCTCCTTCTGGCAAATGGTCTTGCGAAAAATAAAGAGATCACAGAAAAAAATGAAGATTACGCATTATTCTGCAAAGCATTAAACTACATCAACGAAACTCTGGCTAAGAAAATGGCTGGTGACGGAGAAGGCTGTACCGCTTTGTTTGAAGTAAAGATCGTAGGCGCCAAGACCAAAGATCAGGCAAAGGTATTGGCGAAATCCGTTATCACTTCCAGTCTGACAAAGGCAGCTATTTTCGGACATGATGCAAACTGGGGACGTATCCTTTGCGCAATGGGATACTCAGGAGCACAGTTTGATCCGGAAAAGGTGGATCTTTTCTTTGAAAGCGCAGCCGGACATATGCAGATCATCAAAGACGGCGTTGCAGTGGACTACAGTGAAGAAGAGGCAACCAAGATCCTTTCCGAGCCGGAAGTTACTGCTATTGCAGACATTAAAATGGGCGATGCCCAGGCAACTGCATGGGGCTGCGATCTGACCTTTGATTATGTAAAGATCAACGCAGATTACCGTTCATAATAATTTCCGTATAAAAACACTGCAAAAACATTATAAAAAGCATTCCGTAATATGTTAGGAGGAAACAGACATGAACCTTGAACCAATGCAAAAAGCAGCGGTGCTTATTGAGGCATTGCCATACATACAGCGTTTTAACCGTAAGATCGTAGTTATAAAATACGGCGGCAGCGCCATGGTAGACGAAGAATTAAAGAAAAAAGTCATCCAGGACGTAGTACTTCTGAAATTAGTAGGATTTAAGCCCATCATCGTACACGGCGGCGGCAAGGAAATCAGCCGCTGGGTTGGAAAAGTGGGCATGGAGCCTCATTTTGTCAATGGTCTTCGTGTAACAGACGAGCCTACCATGGAAATTGCAGAAATGGTATTAAACAAAGTAAATAAGAGCCTGGTACAGCTGGTAAATGAACTGGGGGTGAAGGCAGTAGGCATCAGCGGCAAGGACGGCATGATGTTAAAATGCCACAAGAAGCTTTCAAAGGGCGAAGATATAGGCTTTGTCGGGGAAGTGGATGAGGTAGATCCTCAAGTCATCTATGATCTTTTAGAGAAGGATTTCCTTCCGATCATCTGCCCCATCGGATATGATGAGAACTTCTTAAGCTATAATATCAATGCAGATGACGCAGCATGCGCCATTGCAAGAGCTGTAAAGGCAGAAAAACTGGCTTTCTTAACAGATGTAGAAGGTGTATACAAGGATTTTCAGGATAAGGATTCTCTTATTTCTGAGATGGCTGTTGAAGAGGCTCAGGATTTTGTAGACAGCGGAAGTCTGGGAGGCGGTATGCTTCCGAAGCTGCAGAACTGTATTGACGCGATCAAAAACGGTGTTTCCAGAGTCCATATCCTGGACGGACGTATTCCACACTGCCTGCTTCTGGAAATCTTTACAGATAAAGGTATTGGTACTGCTATTTATAATTCAAAGGAAGATGTGAGGTATTATCATGGCTGATGAGAAGATGATCGATCGGGCAGAACATGTCCTGTATAAAACATATAACCGGTTTCCGGTAGTATTTGACCACGGAAAAGGCGTGAATTTATGGGATATAGATGGAAATGAATATCTGGATTTCGGTGCAGGTATTGCGGTTATGGGACTGGGATACTGTGATGAAGAGTACACAAATGCAGTAAAGGTTCAGTTAGACAAGCTGACCCATACATCTAATCTGTTTTACAACCAGCCTTCTGTCAGTGCCGGTGAAAAGCTGTTAAAGGTATCCGAAATGGATAAGGTATTCTTTACCAACAGCGGTACAGAGGCCATTGAAGGCGCATTAAAGATTGCTAAGAGATATCATTACAATAAACTCCATGAGACCATGGGAGACGGCTGCGACGGCTGTGAGGAAAAAGAAGTGGATATGACCGGCGAGATCATTGCCATGAACCACTCTTTCCACGGAAGAAGCTTAGGCGCATTGTCTGTAACTGGAAATGCACATTACAGGACTCCGTTTAATCCACTGATCCCGGGAGTGCGTTTTGCCAACTTTAATGATCTGGACAGCGTAAAGGCCCAGATCACAGATAAGACCTGTGCTATCATCATGGAGACCATTCAGGGCGAAGGCGGCATCTATCCTGCAACAGAAGAGTTTTTAAAGGGTGTCCGTGCTCTCTGCGATGAGCATGATATGCTGCTTATTTTAGACGAGATCCAGTGTGGTATGGGACGTTCCGGAGAAATGTTTGCATGGCAGAAATACGGCGTCAAGCCGGATGTAATGACCGTTGCAAAGGCTCTGGGAAATGGTGTTCCTATCGGCGCCTTCTTAGCCTGCGGCAAAGCAGCTACTGCTATGGTTCCGGGTGATCACGGAACTACTTATGGCGGAAATCCACTGGTGACAGCTGCTGCAGACGCTGTTCTGGATATTTTTGAAAAACGCCGCATTGCAGACCATGTAAAGGAAGTTGGCGCTTATCTTTATGAAAAGCTGGAAGGCTTAAAGGATAAGTATGATGTGATAAAAGACCACCGCGGCGTTGGCCTGATCCAGGGACTGGAATTTAATGTACCCGTAGGTCCTGTTGTATCCAAAGCCTTATTAGAACAGAAACTGGTACTCATCAGTGCAGGTGCCAACATCATCCGTTTTGTGCCCCCCCTGATCATTGAAAAGAGCGATGTAGACGAAATGGTTAAGAGACTGGAAGCAGTTATTGAGAAAATGTAGCAAAACTGCATGAAGAATGAACTGCGTAGTTCAGAAAATACGACAAAATAACAAAAAATACAGTTTTTTCCCCTCCTGATTTCTGGTAGACTTAAGTCAACTGAAAAGACAGGAGGGTTTTTATTATGAAGAAAAAACTAGCATTGTTACTGGCTTGTACCATGGCATTAAGCCTGACAGCATGCGGCGGCTCAAAACCTGCAGCAGCTCCGGAGACAACCGCAGCAGCAACTGAAGCAGCCGCTGAAAGCAGCGAAGAGAACAAAGCTGATGAGAAGACAGAAGCAGCCGGCGGGGATATGGATGCTCTGATCGAAGCAGCTAAGGCAGAAGGAGAATTAACTGTATATGGTTCCTGCGAAGAGGAATACTTATCTGCAGCCTGCCAGAACTTTGAAAAACTCTATGGCATCAAGACAAAATACCAGAGACTTTCTACTTCAGAAGTTTACACCAAGGTTTCTGAGGAAGCCGGTAAACCTTCCGCAGATGTATGGTTCGGAGGAACGACCGATCCTTACAATGAAGCAGTTGCAGCAGATTTGTTAGAGCCATATGATGCCATCAATGCAGTAAACCTGATCAGTGATGATTACAAGGATCCGACCAACTGCTGGTATGGAATTTACAAGGGCATCCTTGGATTCATGGTCAATACAGAAGAACTGGATCGTTTAGGTCTGGAAGCACCTAAGACATGGGATGACTTGACCAAGGAAGAATACAAAGGTCTGATCATGATGTCCAACCCCAATACTGCCGGTACTGCCAAGCTGATCATCAACACCATGATCCAGATGAAGGGCCATGATGAAGCAATGGAATACTTCAAGGCTCTGGATAAGAATATTGCCCAGTATACCAAGTCCGGTTCCGGTCCTTCCAAGATGGTTGGTCCTGGTGAGTGCGTTATCGCAATCGGCTTCTTACATGACGGTATCTATCAGATCCTTCAGGGATATGACAACATCCAGCTGATCGTTCCGGAAGACGGAACCTCCTTTGAAGTTGGTGCAACTGCTATTTTTAAGGGTGCAGCTCATCCAAATGCAGCAAAGCTGTGGATCGAATATGCATTATCTCCTGATTGTGTAGACCATGCAAAAGAGAATGGTTCTTACCAGTTCCTGGTATTAAAGAATGCAACTCAGCCGGAAGAGGCTGCGAAGTTTGGACTTGATATGAACAATACCATTGACTATGACTTTGCAGATGCAAAAGAGAACAGTGCTAAATATGTGGAAGACTTCTTTGAAGCATTAGGAAGCACCTCTGATGGCGCAGACTCCAGCCGTTTCTTAACTGAGTAATCAGTAGGAAATGATGGACCGTCACAGGTCAAGTAAAAAAGGAAGTAAAGCTTTTATAAGCTAAGCAGAAAATGCTGCGTAATGGAATAAACATTGCGCAGCATTTTCAAATCAAAGACATATCATCATAAAAAAAGGGGGTCTCGCAATGGCCGGCAAACAAAGTGCACAGCTGGAACGGAAGAAATTTTTTGCTGACCCGATCATGGTCTCAATGATCGCCGTTCTTCTGGTTTTTCTGGCGCTGTTCATCCTGTATCCGCTGTTAATGCTGTTAGTAGACAGCTTCTATGCAGAGGGGACCATTACACTGGATGTATTTAAGAGAGTGCTGAGTCTGGAACGCTTCCGCAATGCATTCAAAAACACACTGACACTTGGATTTATCGTAGGTTTTGCTTCTACAGCTATTGGTTTATTATTTGCCTATGTAGAAGTATATGTAAAGCTGAAAACAAAGATACTGGAAAAATTATTTGGTCTGGTATCCATGCTTCCCGTGGTATCTCCGCCGTTTGTACTGTCTCTGTCCATGATCATGCTGTTCGGACGAAGCGGTATCATCACCCGTTCCCTTTTAGGCATTTATGATTCCAATATTTACGGACTGTTAGGCATCTCTGTTGTTCAGACACTGACATTCTTCCCGGTATGTTATCTGATGTTAAAGGGACTGTTAAAGAATATTGACCCGTCACTGGAAGAAGCGACCAGAGATATGGGAGCCACCCGCTGGAAAGTATTCACAAGCGTAACTTTTCCGCTTCTGCTTCCGGGTCTTGGAAATGCATTTCTGGTAACATTTATTGAGTCTGTAGCAGACTTTGCAAACCCGATGCTGATCGGTGGTTCCTATGATACGCTGGCAACTACCATTTATCTGCAGGTAACAGGTGCTTACGACTCCACCGGTGCAGCAGCCATGTCTGTGGTCCTGCTTTCACTGACTGTGATCCTGTTCCTGATCCAGAAATATTATCTGGAGAAGAAAACAGCGGCTACTCTTACTGGTAAAGCTTCCCGTATGAGAATGCTCATCGAAGATAAGAGCGTAACGGTTCCGCTGACTATTTTCTGCGGCGTTGTAGCAGCTTTCGTGCTTTTAATGTATATCATGGTTCCTTTCGGCGCACTGTTCACCCTTTGGGGCAGAGATTACAGCCTGAGCCTGAAATGGTTCCAGTACATGTTTAAGACCAGCGGACTGAAGGCATTTAAGGATTCCTTCGTACTGTCCCTGATCGCAGCTCCTCTTACAGCATTCTTATCCATGGTTATTTCCTACCTGGTGGTTAAGAAACGCTTTAAGGGAAGAAACTTCATCGAATTCGTATCCATGTTAGCAATGGCAGTACCTGGTACGGTTCTTGGTATCGGATATATCCGTGGTTATGCAAACGGTATCTTCCGTACTGGTTTTATGAGCGGCCTGTATGGAACCGGCGCGATCCTGATCATCGTATTTATCGTTCGAAGCCTTCCAACCGGTACACGAAGCGGTATCTCCGCTCTGCGTCAGATCGATAAATCCATTGAAGAGTCAGCTTATGATATGGGCGCAAATTCAGCCAGAGTATTTATGACTGTTACATTACCGCTTATTAAGGATTCCTTCTTCAGCGGCCTGGTAACTGCATTTGTCCGCAGTATTACCGCTATTTCAGCCATCATCCTGTTAGTAACTCCGGACTTCTTGTTGATCACCTGTCAGATCAACGAGCAGGCAGAGAAAGGAAACTACGGTGTTGCCTGCGCTTATGCGACGGTACTGATCCTGATCACTTATGGTGCAGTGCTGATCATGAATACGCTGATGAAATTCTTCGGAGTCAGCAGAAAAATCAAAACGGAGGAATAGGTTATGGAAAAGCAGAAAAAAGGTGTTCGTCTGGAACATATTTCCAAAATATATAATGATCCGAAAACAGGAAAAGAATTTTATGCAGTACAGGACACCACACTGGATATTGAGCCAGGTACATTTGTTACCTTACTGGGACCTTCCGGCTGCGGAAAGACCACTACACTGCGTATGATCGCCGGCTTTGAAAGCCCGGATGAAGGTGAGATCTACTTAGGTGATGAGGCCATCAACAGCCTGACACCGAATAAACGTGATACAGCAATGGTATTCCAGAGCTACGCTCTGCTGCCTCATTACAATGTATTTGACAATGTAGCTTATGGTTTAAAGATCCGCAAGGTACCAAAGGATGAGATCAAAGAGAGAGTTTTAAACATCTTAAAGCTGGTAGAAATGGACGGAATGGAGTCCCGTATGACCAACCAGCTTTCCGGCGGACAGCAGCAGCGTGTTGCTTTAGCCCGCGCCCTGGTTATTGAGCCAAGCGTCCTGCTTTTTGATGAGCCTTTAAGTAACCTGGATGCAAAGCTGCGTGTGACCATGCGTACTGAGATCCGTAAGATCCAGCAGAAGGTGGGAATTACCGCCATCTACGTAACCCATGACCAGTCAGAGGCAATGAGTATCTCTGATAAGATCATTATCATGAGCAAGGGCAAAGTAGAACAGATCGGTACACCAAGGGAGATCTACTATCATCCAAAGAGCCGTTTCGTAGCAGACTTTATCGGTGAAGCAAACTTCTTAAAGGCAAAGGTTAAGTCTGTGAATGGCGAAAAGGCTGTGATCGATGTTATCGGAGAAGAGATCGAGGTCAACAACTTCGGTGAAAAGGCAGTTGGCGATGAAGCAAGCCTGGTTCTTCGTCCGGAGGCAGTTGTTCTTTCTGAAAAAGGACTTCTGGAAGGAACTGTTACACTGTCAACCTTCATGGGTGCTTATCAGTATTATCAGGTAATGGTAGGTGATATGGAGATCCAGATCACTGACTACAATCCTGTAAACCGCCGGATCTATGAAGTAGGGGAAAAGGCATATCTGGACTTTGATCCTCATGGGGTTTATATTCTGTAAAAATGTTTTTGGCAATAAAAGCACATCTGGAGAAAAACCCTGGTTGTGCTTTTATTTTTCTGTATAATAGAATTGACAGAAAAATTAGACTTTAAGCGATTTATATACACCCCCTCCGGTAAGGGGTGTCAAACTAACGAGCAATTGTCGTACTGAAGGCACTTGTAGGGAAATAAGGTATGCATAGATTTCCCACATGATTAAGTTGAGAAAATTTTGTTGACAACGAATTCCTACTGCGCTATTATGAAATCAGTTTACAACTTTAAAGCATGAATTGATCGTAGTAAATACCAGAACTTGACAGAAAAATCAAAAATATTATACTGAATGAAACTTAAGAAAAGCTAATGTGTACAAGGGCGTAGCAAATGAAGGATTCCTTTGTGTGTATTGGCTTTTTGACTTGTATTACACACGATACAAGTACAGGATGAGATAGGGTACAGGAGGAAATCTTGTGGATAAGTGGCTGGAAGAGCAGATACTTGAAATATCAAATCGAAATGAACAAAAGGTTTTAGATTTAAGACATCAGATCCATCAGGATCCGGAATTGTCATTTAAGGAGTTTCATACATCGGAACGGGTGAAAAAGATTCTGGAAGATATGGGACTTCAGGTATATTCCGGAATTGCTGGAACTGGTCTGGTGGCGGATATTGTTGGAGAAAAGGCGTGCGAGCATCCGAAAACACTGCTTTTGCGAGCAGACATGGATGCGCTTCCGCTTCAGGAGGAGAATGAATTGCCATTCCGTTCCCAGAATCCGGGAGTGATGCATGCGTGTGGACATGATGTACATACATCCAGTCTGGTTGGCGTAGCCTGGATTTTAAATGAATTAAAAGAACACTGGTCCGGTAAAGTCCGTCTGGTATTTCAGCCAGCAGAGGAAAGCGGCGGCGGTGGAAGAGAGATGATCAAAGAAGGAATCATGGACGAGATTCCGATTGACGCATCCATCGCGCTCCATACACTGACCAGCGAAAAGCCAGGAACCTTTTACCTTGGCTGGGAGAATATCAGCGCTTATTCTGATAAATTCCAGATCATCGTTCACGGGAAAAAGACCCACAGTTCTGCACCGCAGAACGGCGTGGACGCGATCGAGATTGCAGCCCATGTGGTTCTGGTAGTCAGCGGATTGCTGAAAAATTCTATTTCTCCGATGGAGAGAGCGACGTATTCCATTGGCATGATTCAGGGCGGTACAGCGCCGAATATCATTGCGGATCGTGTAGAATTAACTGGAATGATGCGGAATATCAAAGCGGACACCAGAGAGATTCTGAGAGATAAAATCGGTAAAGTGTCTTCCGGAGTGGCAGAAGCCATGGGAGGAAGCGCGGAATTTATATTTACAGAAGGCTATTCTTCCGTGTATAATAATCCAGAATTGACAGATTTTGTTGCAGAGCAGATCAAAGAGCAGGCGGGTACATGGCTTGCGGATATTGATCCGGAGATGGCAGCCAGTGAGAATCATTTTAAGGTTCAGAAACTGCCGATGTTGGGAGCCGAAGATTATGGCTTCTATACACAGAAAGTTCCATCCTGCTTTTACCGGGTAGCTACCGGTGACTCGGCTCCGGCCCACAGCGGGAAGTTCTTTATAGAAGAGAAATATGTAAAATTGTGTACCAGATCTATGGCGAGCCTGGCTCTCAGGTATCTCATGGATTATAGTAAATAAAGTTCCAAGGAGGAGACATTATGAAAAAAAGAATATTGGTAACCGCAGCAGCAGTCTTATCTGTAGCAGCATTAACTGCATGCGGCGGAAAGAAAGAAGTGAGTGTTGCCACAACTGCAGCTGAGACAACTGCGGCAGCAGCAGACACAACTGCAGAAAGCTCTGCGGATGGACAGGCAGAAAGCACAGCATCTGCTGATACCTTAAGAGTTATTTTAAACAGTGAGCCTTCTAACCTGGATCCTCATAACAACACCCGTTTAACTGCATGGGCAGTTCAGGAGGAGATCTTTGATAAGCTGGTTACCAAGGACGATGACGGAAACATTGTTCCAGATCTGGCAACCAAATGGGAGCAGATCGATGACAAGACAACCAGATTTTATTTAAGAGATGATGTTACCTTCCATGATGGAACAAAATTAACCGCAGACGACGTTGTATTTTCCTTACAGCGTGCATGCGAGTCATCTGGTTCTAAGACCTTCTACATCAGCTTTGATCCGGAGAACATCAAGAAAGTAGACGATTACACCGTTGATGTTGCTACGAAAGAGCCATTTGCAGCAGTATTAAACTACCTGGCAAGTGCCCGTGGCGCGATCCTTTGCAAATCTGCAGTAGAGAGCAAAGGCGATGAGGAATTTGGACGTTCCCCAGTTGGTTCCGGCCCATTCAAATTCGTATCCTGGTCAACTGGCGACAAGATCGTTCTGGAACGCAACGAAGAGTACTGGGGCGACAAACCTGCTTATACAAACTTACAGTTCCGTTTCGTAACAGAGGCAACAAACCGTGCCATCGAGATCGAGACTGGCGGTGCAGACATTGCTTACAGCATTGTAGCTAACGATGTAGAGCGTTTACAGGGCAATTCTGATGTTAATGTCATTACTGGACCGGCATATCAGTATGTATATGTTTCCATGAACATGAGCGATGAGATCTTAAAAGATCACAGAGTACGTCAGGCATTAACAGAAGCTATTGATATCCCATCTCTGGTTGAAGCAGTTTACGGCGACAGCGTACAGGTTGCAGACAGCTACATGTCCCCAAGCGTTGCTTATCATGTATCCATGGAGCCGAAGACCTATGATCCAGAAGACGCAAAAAAACTCTTAGCAGATGCTGGTTATGGCGATGGACTGGAGCTGACCATCAAGATGGCTGAGGACAACAACTTCAGCACCATGGCAGAGATTATCCAGGGCATGTGGGCAGAAGTTGGAGTAACTGCTAACATCGAGAGCATGGAGCAGGCAACTTACCTTGAGAAAGCAAATGCTGGTGAAGTTCAGATCGGTATGGCATCTACCAACGCAGTCAGCGGTGACCCAGACAACGCGATGATGATCTGGAGAACAACTGCAGTTAACGCAATCCAGGCATGCGATCCAAAGATCGATGAGTATCTGAATGCAGGTGCAAGCGAGTTCGATACCGAGAAACGTGCAGAGATCTACAAAGAAGTTCAGCAGTATATGTGGGATCAGGATTATGCAGTTCCAGTATGTTTCCCGAACGTTACTTATGCAACACGCAGCAATGTGAGCGGACTTCAGTGCAATCCGGGAAGTACACCAGATTTAGCAAAAGTGGTACTTAAATAATGACTTATTCCAGATAGAAGATGCTTTCACTGCCAGGCAATAGAAATATTTTGCCAGGCAGTGTGTGCATTCTATCTTTTTTGTTTAGGAGGAAAGCCTATGATGCGGTATATACTAAAACGTCTCCTCATGATGATACCGGTTCTTTTTGGAGTGGCATTTGTAATTTTTACCATGCTGTATTTTACTCCAGGTGATCCGGCGGTGCAGATCTTAGGAGAAGGAGCAACCCCAGAGGCCATAGCTGCTTTGCGGGAGGAATTGGGACTGAACGCTCCCTTTGTGGTCCGTTTTTTTAACTACATCAAAGACCTGGTATGGTATGGAGACCTGGGAATTTCCTATTCTACCAACCGTCCGGTAATTGATGAGATTTTATCCCGTTTCCCGACCACATTAGAGTTAGCTGCATTAAGTGTTCTGATCGCGACATTTATCGGTGTGTTCTGCGGCATTATCGCTGCAGTCCGTCAGTATTCCATTTATGATAATGTTGCTACGGTTGTTTCCCTGATCGGCGCATCCATGCCAAACTTCTGGCAGGGCATCATGATGATTCTGTTGTTTTCCGTATATTTAGGCTGGCTTCCGGCATCCGGCTTCGATTCACCTATCTGTTGGATCATGCCTGCCATGACCATAGGAACCAGTACGGCGGCCAGTATCATGCGTATGACCCGTTCCAGTATGCTGGAGGTCATCCGAAAAGACTATATCCGGACGGCCAGAGCAAAAGGACAAAGTGAATTTGTCGTTATTTTCCATCACGCATTGAAAAATGCCATGATTCCGGTTTTAACTACCATTGGTCTTTCATTTGGCCGAATGATGGGCGGCGCGGTTCTGACAGAATCTATTTTCGCGATTCCAGGACTGGGCAGTCTGATTGTCAATGCCATTAAAGCCAGAGATTATCCAGTGGTACAGGGTGGTGTTCTGTTTATTGCCTTTGTGTTTGGATTTGTCAATCTGTTTGTAGATATTTTATATGCGTTCTGCGATCCAAGAATTAAGGCAATGTACGGATCCGGCAAAAAGAGAAAGAAGGAGGCGGCAAAAGCATAATGGTTGGAAAAAAGAAAACAAGAAGAAAAAACAGCCAGATGAAAGAAATCATTGGCCGTCTGTTTCGGAATAAAACTGCTGTGGTAGGTCTTGTGATCTTACTGGTGTTAGTAATCTGCGCAGTGTTTGCGGACTGGCTGGCTCCTTATGACTATGCAGCACAGGATCTGAAAAATCGTTTTGTATCCCCATGTTTTGCCCATCCGTTTGGAACCGATAACCTGGGACGTGATATTTTAAGCAGAATTATTTATGGAAGCCGGATTTCCCTGACGGTAGGTCTGGCCAGTGTTTCCTTGGCAACTGTAGTTGGAATCTTTTTAGGTTCGATCGCCGGATTTTACGGTGGTAAATCTGACAATATCATCATGCGTGCCATGGATGTGCTTTTGGCAATCCCAAGCCTTCTGCTGGCGATCTCCATTGCGGCAACTTTGGGAAATGGAATCCCGAACCTGATTCTTGCCATCGGTTTTGGCGCGGCTCCGACTTATGCCAGAATCGTGCGTGCGTCCATTTTTTCCTTAAAAGAACAGGAATTTATCGAGGCGGCCCGTTCTGTTGGCGCCAGCGATTTCCGGATTATTTTCCATCACATTTTACCAAACTGTCTGGCACCGATCATTGTGCAGATGACCCTTGGTGTGGCATCCGCCATCCTTTCTACCGCCAGCTTAAGCTTCATCGGTCTTGGTATTGCGCCGCCAACTCCAGAATGGGGTTCCATGCTGTCAGCAGGACGTCAGTATATCCGTGACGCATGGCATATCGTAACATTCCCAGGTGCAGCCATCATGATCACCATCTTTGGATTAAATCTGTTCGGTGACGGACTGAGAGACGCGTTGGATCCAAAACTGAAGAACTAGGAGGTACCGGACATGGAGAAAATTCTTGACATCAGGGATCTTACCATCCATTTTGAAATGAAGAGCGGAGTCGTGGAAGCGGTAAACCACGTGTCTTTTACACTGAATAAAGGGGAAACTCTTGGTCTGGTGGGAGAAACCGGCGCAGGTAAGACAACCACAGCCCTTGGAATTATGGACCTGGTACAGACGCCGCCAGGACGGATCGTCAGCGGTGAGATTCTGTTTGAGGACAGAGATTTAAGAAAACTGAGCAGCAAAGAGATGCGAAAAGTCCGCGGAAATGATATTTCCATGATTTTCCAGGACCCGATGACCAGTTTAAACCCGATTGATAAAGTAGGAGACCAGATCGCGGAAGTGATCCGGATTCATCAGAAGATTTCAGCGGCGGAAGCGGCAGTAAAAGCCCAGGAGATGCTGGAATTAGTTGGAATCGATAAAAACCGTTATAACGATTATCCACATCAGTTTTCCGGCGGTATGAAACAGCGTGTGGTAATCGCCATCGCCTTAGCGTGCAATCCCAAACTTCTGATTGCCGATGAGCCGACCTCCGCGCTGGATGTGACCATTCAGGCCCAGGTGCTGGATCTGATGAATAATTTAAAGAAAAAAATGAACACGTCCATGATCTTAATCACCCATGATCTTGGCGTGGTTGCGGAAGTCTGTGATAAAGTTGCCATTATTTACGCAGGCGAGATCGTAGAATATGGAACGCTGGAACAGATCTTTTTAAATCCAATGCATCCATATACCAAAGGTCTGTTTTCCTCCATTCCAAACATGGAGAAGAAAGTACGCCGCTTAACTCCGATTCCTGGAATGATGCCAGATCCGACAGAACTGCCGGACGGCTGTAAATTCGCGGAGCGGTGCGTTTATAAAGAACAGTGCTGCAGCGGAGAACAGGAATTAGTGGATTGTGGGAAAGGACATCTGGTCAGATGCTGCAAATTCCATAAGATTGACAGTCAGAAAGCAGAAGAAGGGGGGATGGCAGAGTGAGCGAGACATTGATTCAGGTAGAGCATTTGAAAAAGTATTTTAAGACCTCACAGGGAACTCTTCATGCGGTGGATGACGTCAGCTTTGGACTGCAGAAAGGTGAAATCCTGGGCGTGGTAGGCGAAAGCGGATGTGGAAAATCAACCTTAGGACGTACCATTCTCCATCTGACAGAGGCCACAGACGGAAAGATCTTATACCAGGGAAAAGACGTCACCAGAGTTGAAAAAAAAGAATTAAAAGATTTAAGAAAACATATGCAGATGATTTTCCAGGACCCATTTGCTTCCCTTGATCCAAGAAAAAGCGTCCGGGAGATCATTGAAGAGCCTTTGGTGATCTATCAGACATTTTCCAACCGCAATGAGCGGGATGAGTATGTGGATCATCTGATGGAGACCGTTGGCCTGACAGAAAAGATGGGAGCCAGCTATCCTCATGAGTTGGACGGCGGAAGAAGACAGCGAGTGGGAATTGCCCGCGCCCTGGCTTTGGAGCCGGAATTTATCGTCTGTGACGAGCCGGTCAGTGCTCTGGATGTGTCTATTCAGGCCCAGATTTTGAATCTGATGCAGGATCTGCAGGAGCAGAGAGAACTGACCTATATGTTTGTCACCCATGACTTATCGGTTGTAAAACATATTGCCAACCGGATCATAGTCATGTATTTAGGACAGATCGTGGAAATGGCATATACCGATGAATTATTTGCCAATCCGCTTCATCCATATACTCAGGCGCTGTTATCCGCAGTTCCCGTGCCGGATATCCGGGTGAAGAGAAAACGGATTCTGTTAAAGGGTGAGATCACGTCTCCGATCGATCCGGCTCCAGGATGCCGTTTCTGCCCAAGATGTCCTATGGGCAAGGATACCTGCGCTTGCAGCGATATGGGATTAAAAGAAATTTCAAAGGGACATTTTATCAGCTGTTGTTGTATCTAAAGAAAATAGAACCGAGGAAAAAAGATGGTATATCGAATCAGTGATATGACATGGATGGAATTTGAGGAAAGACGAAAAACAGAGAAAAGCGTGATTCTGGTTTCCGGAGCAATCGAGGCTTACGGTCCTCATCTTCCTATGGGATCTGATTTTATGGTGGCACAGCGCCTGGGAGAGATGGTAGCGGAAAGAACGGGAGCTTTTTTAGGGCCTACGATCCCTGTGGGTGACTCTCTGTCTTTAAGCGCCTTTCCAGGAACTTTATGTGTGAAACCAGAAGCATTTAAGGAATATATGCGGGGAGTGATTGATTCTCTGCGTGGTTGGGGCATGAAGAATTTTCTGTTTATCAATGGCCATGCGGGAAATACGCCGATGATCACTCAACTGGGCAATGAAGCCATTATGGGTGACAATTCCCTGCGGTTTGCCCAGGTTGACTGGTGGAGATATGTGCAGACTGCGGATCAGGGTGTCTGTGAGAATAAGGGCTATATGGCTCATGGACATGCCTCCGAGTGCGGAACCAGCGTGATGCTGTATCTGTTTCCGGAACTGGTAAGAAAAGACAAAATCTGCAAAGCGGAGCCGAAAGTGGTCAATGGCAAACGGTTCCCAGGCATCCAGAGATGTACGCCTTTCCAGGAGTTTTCTGATATTGCGACCATCGGAGATTCCACCTGTGCGACAGCAGAAAAAGGAAAAGTGCTGGTAGATACCTGCGTGGATCGGATCGTGGCGTATATGGAAAAAGATTTTCAGAATAATAACTAGAAAAGAAGGGACAGCTATGATAAGTACGGTGGAAGAACGAGTAAAACAGATCAGAAATCTTACAGAAGAGCTGATGCCTTCTGCAGTGGAATTTCGCAGAACAGTGCACAGACATCCAGAATTAGCTTTCCAGGAAACCATCACTTCCGGGAAGATCCGTGAAGAATTGAAGGCAGAGGGAATTCCGCTGGAGGAAGACCTTCTCCCTACCAGTGTGATCGCTGTGATCGAGGGAAAAAGACCGGGAAAGACCATTCTGGTAAGAGAAGACATTGACGCCCTTCCTATGGAGGAGCGGACAGGACTTCCATTTTCCTCTGAAGTTCCAGGATGTACCCATTCCTGTGGTCATGACATTCATACGTCCTCTCTGGTGCTGTTAGGAAAGATCCTGTGGAGAATGCGGGAACAGCTGGCGGGCCGTGTTATCCTGGTATTTCAGCCTGCGGAAGAGACTGCATCCGGCGCGAAAGCTATGATAGAAGCTGGATTCAGGAAAAAATATCCAGAGGTTGATCAGGTGATCGGATTCCATACAGATCCGGCCCTTGACGCAGGAACCATCGGTCTGGTGAAAGAAGCGGCCAACGCTTCTACCGATGAGGTGACGGTAACGGTAAAGAGTCCAGGCGGACACGGAGCCCATCCATACCGTTGCGGAGATCCAGTAGCGACAGCAGGTTATCTCTTAACCCAGCTTCAGACAGTGATCTCCAGGGAAAATCCGGCATTGGAACCAGCGGTCCTGACTTTCGGCATGATCCATGGCGGAACGGCGGCCAATATTATTCCAACGGAAGTTGTGATGAAGGGAACTCTGCGGGCGTTTGAAGAGACTGGAAGAAAGAAAATGTGGAATGCAATCCGCAGAGTGTGCGATTTTGGTGCAAAATCCATGCGGACAGAGGCAGAAGTGGAGATCAAAGAGGGTGTACCGGTACTTTACAATGATCCGGAGACCATCGAGCAGATCCGCACAGCTTCCGAACATATCTTAGGAGCTGGAAAGGCATTTGACCTGAAAGCTTCTCCAGGATCCGATGATTTTTCATGTTTTCTTGCCTGCGCACCAGGAGTCCAGTTTAAGTGTGGAACCGGCAATGAGGATCCAAAGAGCAGAAAAGGCATCCATAATGGGGAAAACATTTTTGATGAGAAGTGTATCGAGACCGGCTGTATGGTAATCGCTGAGTTTATCTTTGAACGGGGAGACGCATGTTAGTGCGTCTTCTTTTTCAATCTATTTAAGACCTGCGTTTGGGTCTTTTTTGCTTACTCTGAAACAAATACTACCGAGTAGCCAAAAAAGCGCAGACTATCCCTGTAAAGTTTATCCTGGTGTGTTTTGAACTTAGCTAAGCGGCTTATACGACAACTGCATCAGCATAATATCATCTCCTACACTATATTTTACCACTGCTGTAAAGAGGATGCAT
>CAVIPV010000028.1:0-23520 GCA_963644495.1 Prevotella sp.
TTTACATCTAACTGGTTAAATGGGATTTCGATACCGGCCTGGTCAAACTGCAGTTTGATCTGCTCTAAAATACGCCAGCGGACAGTCCAGTAGTCGGAAGTATTGGTCCAGCCTCTTGCTCCGAGGACAACAGCGCTGTCTGCCAGTTCGTCTACGTAAACGGTAATGCCGTCTTCTTTTATGATAAGAGGATCATTGGCATAGATCTGGGTTAATACTTCTTTGGCTTTTTTCAGATCGGAGGTGTAGCCGATGCCGACAGTCAGGTCCACACGGCGTTTTGGCTGGGCGGTCACATTGGTGATCACTGCATTGGAAAGGCTGCCGTTTGGAATGGTGATCTTGCGGTTGTCGATGGTAACTAAAGTAGTGTATACAAGGCCAATGTTCTGTACAGTTCCTTCGGTGCCCTGGCAGACAATGTAATCATGGATGCCGAAAGGCCGCATCACAAGGATCAGGATACCGCCTGCAAAGTTTGCAAGACTGCCCTGAAGGGACAGGCCGATAGCCAGAGTTGCAGAACCTAAAAGGGCAATGATGGAAGCGGACGGAACGCCGATCTTTTCCAGTGCCATGAAAATAACGATGGCATAGGTAACGGCATTTGCCAGGGAAATAAGGAATTTACTCAGGCTCAGATCCATTCCCATATGGTTAAAGGTCTTTTTTAAAATATGGCTGATATAAACGGCGATCCGTGAGCCGATAAAGATAATGAGAGCGGCGATAGCCAGCCGATAAGCCAGGGATAAAAGGCCGGGAGTCCATGTTTTGATGGATTCTAAAATGGCATTGGGTTTTAACTGCTGTAAGTCTTCGTGGACTTCCGCGGCCACTGCCTGGGTCTCTGCAAGGGTAGGAAGAGCGCTGCTTTCCTGGGCGGTAAATAATATCATAAAGTTTCCTCCTGCTTTTATTAAGTAAGGTAGCTTAAGTTTACCATGTATTGTAAACATTTGGTTAAATTTTTTTGAAAAAAGATTAAAAAACTTGTTGACAAGAAAAGGCATGTACGCTATAATCATCGTTGTGTTCAAGAGAATGCGCCTTTAGCTCAGTTGGTAGAGCAGTAGACTCTTAATCTATTTGTCCAGGGTTCGAGTCCCTGAAGGCGCACTGAAAGGTCTGATTTTGCAGATATTGGAGGCTGCGGGGTCGGACTTTTTTGTTATACCTGCAGCTATTTCTTATGACAGTGTTTATGACTGGGACAGGGACCAAGGCATTTGTTGACCTCACGGAAAGCTTTACAAAGCTTTAAAGCCCTTTTGTCCCAGTCTTTTTTGTCGCAGGTGGCTTTGCACAGCTGCCGTGTTAATTTGGGTGGGAGTTTCATGAGGATGAGGCTCCTTTTTTATTTCTGTTCTTTCTATATACTATATGATATCAGTGTCAAAAGGTGGAAAATCTGACGCAGGTTTGCCTGCGGGGAGATTTATAAAACGCAAAAATCCCGGCGGATGCCGGGATCTGTGTGATACCTGTGTTTTAGCGTGGGCAGTTAATTTTCTTCTGTTTCTTTTGGCTTTCTCATGGCGATCAGCTTGCAGATGGGATTTCCCATAGAAGAAAATTTTTCTTCGTATTCTGTCATTACATTTCCGGCACACATGACCGGATCATGGTGCAGGTCAAAGGTGTGTGCTGTAATGGTCCAGCCGGCTTCAGGGATCGCTTCCAGAGAATAATCAAAAAGCCCCTTATTGTCGGTCTTAAATTCTACCATGCCATCCGCTGCTAAGATATTATCGTATACGGCCATAAAATCAGGTGAAGTCAGGCGGCGCTTTGCATGGCGGTCTTTAGGCCATGGATCGGAGAAGTTGAGGTAGATCTTGTCTACTTCTCCTGGTGCAAAGTAGTCTGCCATGTCTTTTGCATCGATGCACATGAAATAAATATTGTTTAATTCTAACTGGGCACGTTTCTGAAGGCCTCTTAAAAGTACGCTGGAATAACGCTCAATGCCGATGTAGTTGATATCAGGATTTTTCTGTGCCAGTTCCATGATAAAACGGCCTTTTCCCATTCCTACTTCGATCTGGATAGGATGATCGTTGCCAAAAACCTGGTTCCAGCTGCCTTTGTGAAGCTCTGGCTCCTGGATCACATAGGGGCTGGCAGCAATGGTTTCTTCTGCTCCGCGTATATGTCTTAAACGCATGGATATTGTCCTCTTTCTTAATATGGTGAAAAGTGTCTTCCGCAGGTGCGGAAAATACGGATATATAGTGAAAATATATCTGTTAGTAACTATATCATATAGTGCTTAGTGATTGCAAGGTGAAGGAAAATTTAGTATACTTACGGTAGTATATGAAATTGTGCAGACAGCTTGGGATACGCAGTCTGCAAGTTTTGGAATAAGCGATTTCGGAGGGGAAATTACATACAAAGGAGGAATGGCGATGTCAAACTTTGAACGTACCACCAGCTGGCAGCAGATCCAGCAGGGGGTGAAGGAAGCGGAGCGCCTGATCGTCAGCAGAGACTATAATCTTGTTATGGTAAAGGCCAGACAGGTTTTAGAGTGTATGGTCCGTTGCCTGGCTGAGAAGGCATGCCTTGTAGATGGAGATCTGGCGGATACCATAGACCAGCTGTATGAGGGACACTGGATCGATAAGGCAACGAAAGACGATTATCATACCATCCGTATACTGGGAAATAAGGCAGTCCATGAAAATGATAATACAGCGTATAATGCAAACCAGGCATATCAGCTTTTAACCAAGCAGGTTTATGCCTTTTCCCATGATTTCCAGGTGTCAAAGACATTTACAGTACCGGTATCGGATACCAGACCGGTTAGAAATACCAGAACTTCTGGAAATACTACCAGTACGTCTTATGGACAGTCTGGCGGAGCAAGAACGCGCACAGGAAGTGCAGCAGGACAGACATCTGGCAAAACTTCTGCAGGTACAGGAAATGGCCCCCGCTCTGGTTCTGAATTAAGAGGAGTGTCCGGACGTTCAAACAGCACTGGAAACAGGGCTACTGCAGGAAACCGCAGTACAGCAGGCAGCCGCAGCAGAAGTTCTGCAAACAGCAGCCGTTCCTATGGCAGTGCTTCCTACAGCGGAAGGACCCGCAGAAGAAAACGCAGACCATCACCAGTGGCTATGCTTTTAAAATTCCTGATCCCGATCCTTGTGGTGGTGATACTGATCGTAGCGATCCGCACTCTGATGCCGGGAAAGAAAAAAGCAGCCCAGACCCAGCCGGAAACTGTGACCACAGAGGCAACCCAGGCAGAGACGGAAGCACCGACACCGGAAGAGACACAGCCGCCGGCAGAGGTATATGTAGTGACCGGAAATAAGGTCAATGTGCGTACAGAACCATCTACCAATGGCCGTATCCTGGTACAGTTAGAAGGCGGAACAGAAGTTTCCTATGTAAAGCGTTATAACAATGACTGGACCGTGATCAATTATGACGGTCAGGAAGCTTATGTTTCCAGCCAGTTTATTGCAAAGCAGGAAGCAGAGACTGCTGCAGAAACGGAGCCTCAGACAGAGGCAGCCGCTGAAAGTGAGACAGCAGCACAGTAATTGAGAATTTTGTACAAAACAGGAGAACTAGACCCATAAAAAGGTCTGATTCTCCTGTTTTTTGTGCATAACGCCTAAAAATTTCGTTAATTTTTTAATTTATATACAATTTGTCTCTGTTATTTTTTAGAAAAAGTAGTATTATAAGAAAATGGCTGTAGGCCAGATTGCATTAAAATAAAAACAAAGAAAGGGAGGACTGTGATATGGATACAGTGATCAACCGGCTGTCTGATATTGAGAAAGCCGCCGTGTCCGTAATGGATGGTGCCAGTGAGCGTAAAAAGCAGATGGCCCGTGAAATGGAAGAGAAAACGGCGGCTTTTGATGCACAGCTGGAAAAAGAAACCCAGGATCGCATTTCTCAGATACGCGGCAAAATGGAAGAGGAATTACAGCAGGAGTTAAGACAGCAGAAAGAGGATGCCAAAGCAACAATGGCGCGATTGGAAGAAGCCTATGAAGCCCGGCATGAGGAATACGCGCAGGCTCTCTTTAAAAACATGATAAAGGAGTGAGAACATGGGAAGCCTGATCAGTTACAGCGGCATTTCCACCAAGGTAAAAGCCATGGAACGCTTCAGGATCCGGCCAGAGCAGTTTCAGGCAATGGCGGATCTGGGATCCGTGCCGGAGGCAGTCCAGTTCTTGCGGAATAATCCTTCTTATGAAATGGCATTTTCCAAAGCTTCTGATGAGGAGCTTCACAGAGGAAAGATCGAACAGCTGTTAAACTTGAGCAAATATCATGATTTTGCCAAGCTGTACCGGTTTGCCAATGTGGGGCAGAGGCGTTTTCTGGATCTGTATTTTATGCATTATGAGATCGATATATTAAAGACCTGTCTCAGAAATGCAGCGGGAAACAGGGAAAGCGCCCAGGATCTTTCGGAGTTTAAGGATTTCTTCGATAAACATTCGGATATGGATCTGGTGCAGTTATCCCAATGCAGGACCATAGAAGATGTGATCCATGGATTAAAAGGTTCTGCTTATTATGAGCCTTTGCAGAAGCTTTTAGAGCAGGGAAAAGCAACGCTTCCAGCCTGTGAAACGGCTATGGACATGCTTTATTTTAAGACCATATGGAAGATAAAGGATAAATATCTTTCAAAGGCAGAGGCGAAAATGCTGGCCCAGTGCTTTGGCACGAAAATGGATATGCTGAATTTCCAGTGGATCTGCAGGGCAAAGAAATATTATAACCTGTCAGAAGGTGATATTTACGCGCTGATCATCCCGATCCAGTACCATGTTACCAGAAAAGAGATCCAGACCATGGCTCAGGCAGAAAACATGGAACAGGTTTACGGCGTGATCAAAAACAGCTGGTATAAATGCCAGGATATAGAAGCGCTTATGGATCAGGGCCTTGGAAACGCTGCAAAGGAGCTTACTGATAAGATCTATGAGCTTACCAGCAGGAAAGAGCCTTATTCAGCAGCAGTATTAAACTCTTATCTTTATTTTAAAGAAAGAGAGATTGAACAGATCATAACTACGATCGAAAAGATACGTTATGGGATGACAGCAAGGACATAAGGGGGTTATGTGAAGTGATAGAGAGAATGAAATTCTTAAGCATTACCGGCCCCAAGGCAGACATTGACCGGGTGGTGGACACCTATCTTTCCAGATATGAGATCCACCTGGAAAATGCATTGTCGGAGTTAAAGACGGTAAAAGACTTAAGACCTTATATTGAGGCCAATCCATATAAGGAAAATTTGAATATTGCCAGGGAACTGGCAGAAAAGATCGGCGGACAGCTTCCACCGGTTTCTGAAGATGAACTGCCAACGCCGGATGAAGCGGCAAAAACGGGGTTTCTGAAGATGAACTGCCAACGCCGGATGAAGCGGCAAAAACGGTAGAAAACTTAAGCAGCCGCTTAAAGGAACTGAATGATAAGAAAGAAGAGCTGCAGGCGCAGATCCAGACATTAAAGCGCTCTAAAGACCAGGTAGCGCCATTTACAGAGTTAAATTACAGCGTAAAAGAGATCCTGGGCTTCCAGTTCATCAAGTTCCGTTTTGGACGTATTTCCAAGGAATACTTTGACAAGTTCAACAATTATGTGTATGAGACCATTGACACGGTCATGTTTAAGTGCCTGGAAGATGCAGAATATGTATGGATCGTATATTTTGTGCCGGAGAAGCTGGCAGACAAGATCGACGCCATTTACGCTTCCATGCATTTTGAGCGGTGTTTCCTGCCGGATGAGTACGAAGGCACTCCTATGGAAGCAGAACATGTGCTGGATGATAAGATTAAGGCATTAGAGGCTGAAAAACAGGAGATCGAAGGAAAAATCCTTCAGACACTGGATGAGGATAAAACAGAGCTGGCAGCAGCACGCACCAGACTGGAGCGTTTTTCCGTCAACTTCGATGTGCGTAAAATGGCGGCCTGCACCAAACATGGAGATCATACTTTTTACATTCTCTGCGGCTGGATGAGCGAAACAGATGCTAAGAAGTTCCAGAAAGAGATCGAGTCTGACGCAGACACCTTCTGTATCATTGAAGATGACCACAACAACATTATGAGTACTCCGCCTACAAAGATGAAAAATCCGGGGTTGTTTAAGCCATTTGAGATGTATGTGGAAATGTATGGTCTGCCTTCTTACAATGAGATCGATCCTACGATCCTTATTGGTATCACCTATTCTATCCTGTTTGGATTTATGTTTGGTGATGCGGGACAGGGACTGTGCCTTCTCATCGGCGGATTTTTACTGTATAAGTTCAAAAAAATGCGTCTGGCGGGCATTATTTCCTGCTGCGGTTTCTTCTCAACTATATTTGGCGTGCTGTTTGGCAGTGTGTTCGGATTTGAAGATATTATTGACGCAGTATGGTTAAGACCTCAGGAAGCCATGACAGATCTTCCATTTATTGGAAAGTTAAATACGGTATTCGTAGTTGCCATTGCCATTGGTATGGGCATTATCCTGTTGTGCATGATCTTAAATATCATCAACAGCGTAAGGGAACACAATACAGAAAAAACATGGTTTGACACAAACGGCGCTGCGGGACTGGTATTTTACTTTGCACTGGCTGCTGTCATTGTGCTGTATATGAGTGGAAATGCTCTTCCGGCAACCATTGTACTGACTGTATTATTTATCATCCCGTTACTGCTTATGTTCTTTAAGGAACCGTTATCAGCAATGGTAGAGAAAAAGGCACAGAAAATGGAAGGCGGCGTGGGAATGTTCATTACCCAGGGCGTATTTGAACTGTTTGAAGTGCTTTTAAGCTATTTTTCCAACACACTTTCTTTCGTCCGTGTAGGTGCTTTCGCAGTGAGCCATGCGGCAATGATGCAGGTAGTTTTAATGCTTGCAGGCGCAGAAGCAGGAAATCCTAACTGGGCCGTTGTCATCGGCGGAAACCTGTTTGTATGCGGTATGGAAGGTTTGATCGTTGGTATCCAGGTACTTCGTCTGGAATATTATGAGCTGTTCAGCCGGTTCTACAGAGGAAGCGGACGGGCATTTGAAGCATACGGAAAACATTAAAAAGGAGAATACAATCATGAGTTTATTAGTTAAAATGACATTAAGTGCAGCATTAGTATTAAGCATCGGCGTTCCTTTTGGAGCATTTGCAGCAGGAGAAAAGACAAAAGGCCGTTATAAAACAGCTCTTGGGGTAAACGTATTTTTATTCTTTGGAACAATGATTGCAGCAGCCGCTTTCATGTTCTCAGGAAATGCATTTGCAGCAGAGGAAACAGCAGCTGCTGCCACTAACAGCGCAGCCGGAATGGGTTATCTGTCAGCCGCTCTTGCAACCGGTCTTTCCTGCTTAGGCGGTGGTATTGCCGTATCTGCAGCAGCAAGCGCAGCACTGGGCGCTATCAGTGAAGACAGCTCTATTCTTGGTAAATCCCTTATCTTCGTAGGTCTTGCCGAAGGTGTGTGCCTGTATGGTCTGATCATTTCCTTTATGATCTTAGGTAAGCTTTAATATGAAAATGTATCTAATCAGCGATAACATCGACACCTGGACCGGCATGCGCCTGGCAGGTGTTGACGGGGCTGTGGTACATGAGAGAGACGAACTGAAACGTGAGTTGGATAAGGTTCTGGCCGATAAATCCATTGGCATTATCCTGCTGACAGAGAAGTTTGGCAGGGAATTTCCGGAGATCATTGATAACGTGAAGCTGGAGCGGAAGCTGCCGCTGATCGTAGAGATCCCGGACCGCCACGGAACCGGCCGCAAGCCGGACTTTATCACCTCTTATGTAAACGAGGCCATTGGATTAAAGTTATAGTTAATGTTTGTAGAAAGCAGGTGAAAAGCTTGACAACAGAGGAAAAGCTGAAGCATTTTCAGGAGATCTGTATGACAGATGCAAGAGAGAAGAGCGCAAAAATACTGGATGATTACGCAAAAACTCTTGATAAGACTTATGAAGAGCATACAGAAGATGCAAAGAAACGGGCGAAAATGCAGGAAGAGGCTGAGACAGAAAAGTTAGAGCGTGAACGCAACAAAAAGCTTTCCATTGGACAGCTGGATTTAAGAAGAGAAGTAAGCCGCAGACAGGAAGACTTAAAGGATAAACTGTTTGTAGAGGTAAAGGATAAACTGGTTAATTTCATGGAGACAAGGGCTTATCTGGATCTGCTGGAAAAGCAGATCGGGGCTGCAAAAGCAGTTGCCGGTGATGAAGCCATGATCGTATACATGGACCCCTCTGATGAAGATAAGGCTCGCAGACTGGCCATGCACCACAATGTAACAGTGAAGATCAGTGAGCATTCTTTTGACGGCGGTATTCGTGCGGTGATCCCGTCCAAACATATCCTGATCGACAGCTCCTTTAAGACAAAGCTGGAAGAAGCGCGCCATGAATTTAAGTTTGATTTGGGAGGTAAGCAGTAAATGGCTAAGACAGGTGTGATCTATGGTATCAACGGACCTGTAGTTTCACTGGCCGGTGATCCCGGATTTCAGATGAACGAAATGGTGTACGTTGGTAAGGAAAATCTGGTAGGCGAAGTCATTGGACTTACCTCAGAAAAAACAACGATCCAGGTGTATGAGGAGACCAGCGGTTTAAAGCCCGGTGAGATCGTTACAGGAACAGGAGCACCGGTTTCTGTTACACTGGCTCCTGGTATTTTAAATAACATTTTTGACGGTATTGAGCGTCCTTTGAGCAAGATCGCAGAGCGCAGCGGTTATTACATCAGCCGCGGTATCAGCGTGGACTCTCTGGATACTTCCAAAAAATGGAAAACACATATGACTGTGAAAAAAGGCGACCGGGTGCTTCCGGGAACCATTATCGCAGAGGTTCCGGAGACAAGAGCCATTGTCCATAAAGTAATGGTGCCGCCGGATACAGAAGGTTATGTATTAGATGTAGCGGAAGACGGGGAATATACCATTAATGAACCGCTTCTTACCTTACAGTTATATGATGGAACAGAAAAGAAACTGACCATGACCCAGAAATGGCCCATCCGTGTGCCAAGACCGTCTGCAAAGCGTTATCCGGCAACCAGACCTTTGATCACTGGTCAGCGTATCCTGGATACCATGTTCCCGTTAGCAAAGGGCGGTACAGCAGCAATTCCCGGTGGTTTCGGTACTGGAAAGACCATGACCCAGCATCAGATCGCAAAATGGTCTGACGCAGATGTGATCATTTACATCGGCTGCGGCGAGCGTGGAAATGAGATGACCCAGGTTCTGGAAGAGTTCTCAGAGCTGATCGACCCCAAGAGCGGAAATCCTCTGATGGACCGTACTACATTGATCGCAAATACTTCCAACATGCCGGTCGCAGCCCGTGAGGCAAGTTTGTATGCAGGTGTAACACTGGCAGAATATTACAGGGATATGGGCTATCATGTAGCGATCATGGCAGACTCTACTTCCCGTTGGGCAGAGGCCCTTCGTGAGCTTTCAGGACGTCTGGAAGAGATGCCTGCAGAGGAAGGTTTCCCAGCTTATCTGGCATCCCGTCTGTCTTCTTTCTACGAGAGAGCAGGCATGATGCAGAATTTAAACGGCACAGAAGGTTCCGTTACTATTATCGGTGCGGTTTCTCCTCAGGGCGGTGACTTCTCCGAGCCTGTTACCCAGAATACCAAGCGTTTCGTCCGCTGCTTCTGGGGACTGGATAAGAATCTTTCTTATGCAAGACATTTCCCGGCGATCCACTGGCTGACCAGTTATTCTGAGTATGTAAATGACCTGTCTTCCTGGTATATCGACAATGTAGATAAGAATTTTGTAAGTGACAGAAACAAGCTGATGGCTCTGCTGACTCAGGAAAGCAGCTTAATGGAGATCGTAAAGCTGATCGGTGCTGACGTGCTTCCTGATGACCAGAAGCTGGTCCTGGAGATCGCAAAGGTCATCCGTGTAGGTTTCCTGCAGCAGAACGCATTCCACAAGGATGATACTTCCGTGCCTCTTATCAAGCAGTTTAAGATGATGGAAATTATCTTATATCTGTATAAGAAATCAAAGGCGCTGATCGCCATGGGAATGCCTATGTCCGTGTTAAAAGAAGACAATATTTTTGATAAGATCATTTCCATTAAATATGATGTACCAAATGACCGTTTGGACATGTTTGATGATTATAAGAAACAGATCGACGCGTTTTATGACCATGTGCTTGAGCGCAACGCATAAGGAGGACTTAAAATGGCAGTTGAATATTTAGGTTTAAGTGAGATCAATGGTCCTCTGGTGGTATTAGAGGGCGTTCAGGGCGCAGCTTATGATGAGATCGTGGAAATGACTGTAGGCGGCACCACAAAGAAGATCGGACGTATTATTGAGATCTACGGGGATAAGGCCATTATCCAGGTATTTGAGGGAACAGACGGTATGGCCCTTAGAAATACCCATACAAGACTGACAGGACATCCAATGGAAATCGCTGTTTCTGAGGAAATGTTGGGGCGTACCTTTAATGGAATCGGACAGCCTATTGACGGATTAGGTGATATTATTTCTGATATCCGTATGGATATTAACGGACAGCCGCTAAACCCGGTATCCCGTGAGTATCCGCGAAACTACATCCGCACGGGAATTTCCGCTATTGACGGACTGACTACACTGATCCGTGGACAGAAGCTTCCTATTTTCTCCGGAAACGGTCTTCCCCATGACCAGCTGGCGGCTCAGATCGTGCAGCAGGCCTCATTAGGTGATAATTCGGATGAGAAGTTTGCCATCGTTTTTGGCGCTATGGGCGTAAAGCATGATGTGGCTGATTTCTTCCGCCGTACCTTTGAAGAAAGCGGTGTTTCCGAGCATGTGGCCATGTTTATCAACCTGGCAAATGACCCGGTAGTAGAGAGGCTGATCACACCAAAAATCGCATTGACACTGGCAGAGTATCTGGCATATGAAAAGGGCATGCATATCCTGGTTATCTTGACAGATATGACCTCTTATGCAGAGGCGCTGCGTGAGGTTTCTTCTTCTAAGGGCGAGATCCCTTCACGAAAGGGCTTCCCTGGTTATCTGTACAGTGATCTGGCTTCTTTATATGAGAGAGCCGGTATCGTAGCTGGAAGAAAGGGCTCTGTTACCCAGATCCCGATCTTAACCATGCCAAATGATGATATTACACACCCGATCCCTGACCTGACCGGTTATATTACAGAGGGACAGATCGTTCTGGATCGTCAGTTAAACAGCCAGTCCATTTATCCGCCCATCAGCGTGCTGCCGTCTCTGTCCCGTCTGATGAAGGACGGTATTGGTGAAGGATATACAAGAAAAGATCACCAGGATGTGGCAAACCAGCTGTTCTCCTGCTATGCCAAGGTAGGTGACGCCAGAGCGCTGGCATCTGTTATTGGTGAAGATGAGCTGTCAGCCATTGATAAGAAGTATCTGGAGTTTGGTAAGGCTTTTGAGGAGCATTTTATTGGTCAGGCGCCTCATGAGAACCGTTCTATTATAGAGACTCTGGAGATCGGCTGGAAACTGCTGCGGATGCTTCCAAGAGAGGAATTAGACCGTATTGATACCAAGGTTCTGGATCAGTATTACGGAGAGTGAGGTGATCAGGAATGGATCCAAATACATTTCCCACAAAAGGTAATCTGATCGCTGCGAAAAACTCCCTGAAACTGGCTACTATGGGCTACGGATTAATGGATAAGAAGCGGAATATCCTGATCCGTGAGCTTATGGGGCTGATCGATGAGGCAAAGGGGATACAGTCGGAGATCGACACGGTGTTCCGGGATGCCTATGAGGCACTGCAGAGCGCTAATATTGAACTGGGCATTAATTATGTTCAGGAGATCGGTATGTCCGTTCCTGTGGACGATACGGTGAAAATTAAGGCAAGAAGTATCATGGGAACGGAGATCCCTCTGGTACAGCATCAGGAAAAGCCTATGGAGCTGGCTTATGGGTTTAATAATACTTCTGAGGCGCTGGATATCGCCAGAGAGCGGTTTGAGCGGGTGAAGGAGCTGACTATTAAGCTGTCTATGGTGGAAAACTCCGCGTACCGGCTGGCAAATTCTATTAAAAAGACCCAGAAGCGTGCCAATGCCTTAAAGAACATTACCATTCCTCATTATGAAGAGCTGTCCAAGTCCATTTCTAATGCACTGGAAGAGAAGGAAAGGGAAGAATTTACCCGGCTGAAGGTCATTAAGAGGATGAAGACGGGGTGATATAATGAAAGGCGGAAACTGGTAAAGCAGGCGGATGTGTCAGAATAGGGGAAAGGATATTGTATCATGTATACATTTAAAGATCTGGTAGAAATCACCGCAAAGCTGCGGGCAGAGGACGGCTGTCCATGGGACCGGGAACAGACCTTTGAGAGCCTGCGAAAATATATGCGGGAAGAGGCAGAGGAAGCAGTCCAGGCAGTGGACAATAAGGACATGGAAAACCTGTGTGAGGAACTGGGAGATGTGCTCTTCCAGGTGATGTTAAACAGCCAGATTGCAAAGGAAGAAGGACTGTTTTCTGTAGATGATGTGATAAACGGTATCTGCGAAAAAATGGTGCGCAGACACCCCTGGGTATTCGGCGGAGAGAAGATAAATTCGGCCGAGGAAGGGGAGGCTATCTGGGCCCGGATAAAAATGCAGGAAAAGGCCAAAAAACCTTGACAAATCATAGCAAAGCAGATATAAATGATAAGGTATCACTGACAAGAATAAAGACGGTCCGAACCTGTTTTTTCGGATCCGGTTTAGGAGGAAGAATTGATGAACAAGACAGAGTTAATCGCAGCAGTAGCTGAGAAAGCAGAAATTTCTAAAAAGGATGCAGAAAAGGCAGTTAAGGCTTTTACTGATGCAGTAGCAGAAGAACTGGCAAAGGGCGGAAAGGTTCAGTTAGTTGGATTTGGTAACTTCGAAGTTAGCGAAAGACCAGCACGCGAAGGCAGAAACCCAAGAACCGGCGAGACCATGACCATCGCAGCTTCCAAGACACCTAAGTTCAAACCAGGTAAGGCTTTAAAGGACGAGATCAATAAGTAATTTACTATGAAAGTGTTGCCAAGCGGCTATGGAGACTGCGTGCTTGCACGCAAGGAACCATAGACAATTGTCAAACAAGCCGGTATGAGTAAGTAGGGCGATAGCCCGGATTACGAATGCTGGCGGCAGTTGTGGGAGTGCCAGCGGCACGTAACAACTGACTTTCATATATAGTGATGTCACCGTCAGGTGACATGTCCATTTAGTTACAATGATTTCTGGAAAATGAGTAGAATTCCCTCCGTGAACATTTGCATCATGGAGGGTTTTTTGTATTATAATGTTAGAAAGAGTGGTTATATGAGATTAGATAAATACCTGAAAGTATCCCGTATTATCAAAAGAAGGACCGTAGCAAACGAAGCCTGTGACAGCGGCCGTGTGATGCTCAATGATAAAGTAGCAAGAGCCAGCGCAGAGGTTAAGGTAGGCGATGTGATCGAGATCGCGTTTGGAACCAAGGCCGTGAAAGTGAAGGTCACAAGCGTGCAGGACGCTATCCGTAAGGAAGACGCGAAAGAGATGTTTGAGTATCTGTAGGGAATAAAGAGAATATGTAGAAAAGCCTGGCAGTGTTGGATATTTATTGAATCAGGAGCCTTTCTATAAAATATCATCTGGATTTTGATGAAGTAAAAAATGGTATGACGGCTATCTGCTGAAAGATCTTCAGGTCTACAATCCAAGAGCAGTTGTATGTGTAATGCTAAGAGGAGAATTTAAGGGTTACTGGTCGGAAACAGCTTCTTATGATGCAGTCGTACCTCTGATCAATATGGATTATAATGGTCTGAAAATTGGAATGAAATGGTCACTTTCTGGCAGGAATCAGAGACATTGTTGGATGCTACTCTGGATATGGACAATAAAAAAGTTGCATCCCAGATTGAAAAAATACATGATGAGTATATTTCAGCCATTCAGTACAATAACGAAAATTCATTGAGCAGTGTGTTGGCAGTTGCGTATCTCAGCGCAATGCAGTATTATTTCAAGCCGGTCCGGGAACTGCCCACAGGCCGTGGCTTTGCAGACTTTGTGTTTATACCTAAACCGGAATATAAAGCTGATTATCCGGAGGGGCTGACCAATTTTCGCATCGACCGTATTTTACAGATCCAGATCATCCTGCCTGGGTCCATGTGACAGCGAAGGCAAGTCTCATGGGGGCTGCTATTTTCTGCACCCATCACTGCAAAGACTGTAAGGTAATAGCACCGGAGAAATTGAAAGAAAAAGTGATAGAAAACCTGAAAGCGGGTCTGGCTCTTTATGAATAAAGGATCAGACCGCCATTGATACGCATAGAAGTGCAGATACCCCCATATATTTAACTGATACATACTCTGAAAGTTTGGAGCAGGTCGAAGTGTAAATATATGGGGGTGATTTTTATGGAAGAAAAAGTATCATCCGGGCGGCTCCACCGTCTGGTGCTTTCGGACAGGCATACAGGCTCTGTGACCGGGGTCAATGATGTGGTGTCATTTGATGAAAATGAGATCGTGTTGGATACGGAAATGGGACTTCTTACCATAAGAGGAAAGGAGCTGCATGTAAAACGCCTTACCCTGGAAAAGGGGGAACTGGATCTGGAAGGACAGGTGGACAGTCTGAATTACAGTTCCAATGCGGCGCTTAAACGGTCTGGAGAGTCTTTCTTTTCACGATTATTGAAGTAAGAGTAATGTTTGAAAATAAGTCATGTGCGCATATGTGTACAGCAAGTTTTGATGTTCAAATAGGAGTATTTATTTATGAGCATGCAGATCCGTTACGAAGCGTGGCTGCTTCTGTTAAGCCTGATGGTGGGCGGCTGGCTGATGCTGGTGTACGACCTGCTTCGGGTGATGCGGCTTATGATAAAACACAGCTCTTTTGTAAGGGGCGTGGAAGACTTTCTGTTCTGGATTTACGCGGGTATTGTCACCTTTATGCTGCTGTATGAGCAAAATGACGGCGATCTGCGCCTGTACGCTGTAGTGGGCGTCTTTTTGGGAATGCTGCTTTATGATAAAATCGTCAGCCATTTTCTGTTTGCAGCCTTGAAAAAGGCCGGTAAATGGTTTAAAATGAAAAGAAATGAGTAAAAACTGAATAAAAAAGATGGTGACGAACAAAATGAGCTCTTACGGAAGATCAAAACGCGTAAAGCGTGAGAAGTGGGCAAACAGAATGGCCGTACTTGGCGTTACATTAGTAGTTATCTGTCTTGCAGTTGCAGTAAATGCAAAGGGCTCAACCCTGAAAAAGTCGGACCTGGATTATCAGCAGAAAGAACAGCAGCTGGAAGCACAGCTGCGTGATGAAGAAGAACGGACGAAAAAGCTGGAAGAATACAAAGTCTATGTAAAGACCAAGCAGTTTGCGGAGGAAGTTGCAAAGGAAAAGCTGGGTCTGGTAAATCCAGATGAGATCCTTTTAAAGCCCAATAAGTAAAATAAAAGGAAGCAAAAGAAAACAGAAAAAATCTGCAGAAAACGTAGCGGATCGGCTGCAGAATATGTCGAAACATTTTCTGGAAAAAACATGAAAATATGACAGATATTTCCCTCTTAGGTGCGTATACTGGATGTTGCGCAGATTAGGAGGGATTTTTTGTGTTGTCAGGCAGAAATGAAAACGGGATCAATTATTATACAGCCAGAAAATTAAAAGATATGGCACAGTCATTGGAGCAGCTGGCAAAAGCCTTTGACAATGGAGCGGGGGATACAGGCAGTCTTACAAAGGACGACGGACTGGCGGCCATGCAGACCTGCGCCACACTGGTCTGCGGCAGCTGCGGCGGCTGCAGTCTTTATGAGGACAGTGAAAAAGAGGACAGTTATTATCTGTATTATCTTCTGCGGGTCTTTGAGCAGAACGGGCATATCAGTGCAGAGGACATGCCGGAGCTTTTTAAGAAGGACTGCCGCAGAAAACGGGATTATTTAGAGCAGTTAAACCGCAGTTTTGCCAGGGCGGGCATGAACCTTTCCTGGCCCAGTTTCGGGAACTGGCAGTGATGCTGGACGAATTTTCCAGGCAGATCGACGGGGCTAAAAATATCACGGAAGAATATAAAGGAGCCATAAAAAAGGCTTTTCGCAGATACCACATTTCTGTAGACAGCATGCTTTTATTAGAATATGACAGCGGCCGCCGGGAACTGTATCTTACAGCAAAGACCACCAATGGCCGCTGCGTTACGTCAAAAGATGCGGCAGAGCTTATGGAAGAGGTTTTTCCAGATACCACCTGGCTTCCGGCTAAAGACAGCCGCAGTATCATTACCAGAAAGTTTGAGACCGTGCGCTTTGAGGAAAAAGGAGATTATTACCTGACCTGGGGAGCAGCAGGAGTGCCGAAACAGGGAGAACGGTATTCCGGGGATAATTACAGCTTCTGTGAAAGAGGCAGCAGCCAGGTAATGTTCAGTCTGTGTGACGGAATGGGCTGCGGGGCAGAGGCCAGCCGGGAGAGCAGGCGGATCGTGGAACTGCTGGAAACCTTATTAGAGACCGGTTTTGCGCCCCGTTCTGCTTTTAAACTGGTAAATACAGTGCTTTTGCTTACAGGCGGGGAACAGCACCCGGCTGCCTTAGACGCAGGCTGCATTGATCTGTATACAGGTGCCCTGGAAATATTCAAACTGGGGGCGCCTGCGGCCTTTGTGATGGGTGAGGAAGGTGTACAGATCCTGGAAGCGGGACAGGTTCCCGCTGGAGCGTTGGAACAGGCGGAGCCGGTATTATTATCCCGGAAAATGTGGGACGGGGACCGGCTGTTCATGGTATCGGACGGAGTGTTGGACGCGCTGCCGGGAGACGATAAAGAGCAGGTTATGGGGCAGTTTTTAGACAGTATGGAGGAAATGCCCCCTCAGGACGCTGCAGAGCAGGTGCTGGATTTTGCCCTTTCTTTTGTGCCGGGGGCCAGAGATGATATGACGGTCCTGGCAGTCCAGGTGTGGAAAAAATAAAGCTGGCAATCCATGTGCTGTGGAACCGGTGGTAAATGCCCCTTGCGTATGTGGAAAGATACGGGTATATTAAAAGTGCGCGAAACTGTATGCCTGTGATACTGTGTGATAAAGGCAGATGAGTACAGATAAATAGAAAAAGCACAGGAGTTAAGACAAAACGATCATGGAAAAGCTGAAACAGAAAGTAAGGCAGACCATAAAAGAACATCATATGCTGCAGCCTGGTGATCCTGTGATCATCGCGCTGTCCGGCGGGGCAGACTCTGTCTGCCTTTTAAGTCTGCTTGCAGATATGAAAGAGGAGCTTGATTTAAAACTGATGACCCTTCATGTCCACCACGGCCTGCGGGGAGAAGAAGCGGACCGGGATGCGGCATTTTCGCAAAAGATCAGTGAAGCTTTTCATGTCCCCTGTCATATGATAAAAGCAGATGTAAAACAATATGCTTCTGAAAATGGTTTATCAGAAGAAGAAGCCGGCCGCCTGATCCGGTATCAGGCGCTGGAAGAAACTGGGAAAAACTGGGAAAAAGAGACAAACAGACCAGTTAAAATAGCAGTGGCCCACCACAGCCGTGACCAGGCAGAGACCATTTTGCTGAATTTGTTCCGCGGAAGCGGACTGGGGGGATTAAAAGGCATCCCCTATGTGCGGGAAAACATTATAAGACCTCTTTTAGATGCGGATAAAGAAGAGATTCTGGGGTATCTGGAAGAAAAAAAGCTTTCCTGGGTCAACGATTCCAGCAATGATACAGACCATTATGCAAGAAACCGCATCCGCAGCCATATCCTTCCGGCTGTTAAAGAAGAGATAACACCGGGAGCGGAAGCCGGGATCGTAAGAGCCGGATATCTGGCGGGAATGGCAGATGCCTATTTAAAAAGGCAGGCGGAAAAATGGATACGGGAGCAGGTTACATTATCCTGTGACCACTGTATGGTTCCCGATGAGCCTTTTAAGCAGGCAGATCCTGTGATCCAGCTTTACAGTATCATGGAACTTTTAAAACAATATGCCGGGTCGGCCAAGGACTTAAGCCTGGTCCATGGGGAACAGACGGTAAAGCTGTTTGAGAAGCAGACCGGCCGCCGGATCAGCCTCCCTTATCATCTTCAGGCTGAAAAAGTATACGGCGGGGTAAAGATCAGGAGATGCGTTGTGACCGGAAAAAAAGCTCCCCTTCCACAGCTGGAATTTGAGGTTTTTTCTTATGAAAAAGCCATGGAATTTCCCCAAAAGATGTATACGAAATGGTTTGACTGTGATAAAATAAAGGGTACGCTCGTCATCAGGACCAGGCAGACAGGGGATTACATTACACTGTCTGGAGGCAGCAAAAAGGCGTTGCGGCGTTTTATGATTGATGAAAAAATACCTGCGGAGGAACGGGATAAAATAGCCCTTCTGGCAGACGGGGATCATATTATGTGGATCATCGGCTGGCGGATCAGCAGCTATTATAAAATAGGACCGGATACGAAACGGGTATTGCAGGTCGGGATCAAAAATAAAGACTGGTGACCGGTCAGAAGTTGAGAAATGAAAAAGATGAAAAAGATACGAAACGGAGGATAAATCATGGCAGACAAGATTCGTGTGTTATTAACAGAAGAAGTAGTAGATAAGCGTATTAATGAAGTAGCAGAGCACATCAACAGAGATTATGCAGGAAAGAGCATTCACCTGATCTGCATTTTAAAAGGCGGCGTATTTTTTACTTGTGAACTGGCAAAGAGACTGAATATGCCGGTTTCCATGGACTTTATGTCTGTATCCAGTTACGGCGCAGGTACGGTATCCAGCGGTGTTGTCCGTATCATTAAGGACTTAGATGAACCGTTAGAGGGAAAAAATGTTCTGATCGTAGAAGATATCATTGATTCCGGACGTACTCTGGCATATCTGATCGAAGTATTAAAGCAGAGAGGACCAAAGGATATCCGTCTGTGTACCCTTCTTGACAAGCCGGAGCGCCGTGTAAAGAAGCAGGTAACAGTAGATTATACATGCTTTACGATCCCGGATGAATTTGTAGTAGGTTATGGACTGGACTATGACCAGAAATACCGCAACCTGCCTTACATCGGAGTAGTAGAACAGGAGCCTGACCAGACACAGGAAGGCTGAAATTAAGGAGGCAATTCGTTGAGACAGCAGCAGACATTCAGAGGTTTTATGTTTATTATCCTGATGCTGATCCTTCTTATGCTTGCCCTGCATTTTCCATATGCAAGACAGGCACAGGCGGTGACAGCTCAGGAATTTGAGCAGATCCTGGAGAGTGGAGGCGTGGCAGAGGCAGTGATCAGCCCAAATCCCCAGACTCCAAGCGGATATGTGACAGTTACACTGGCAAATGGCCAGACCGTCCGTCAGAACGTATCTGACGTAAAAGATGCAGAGCAGCTTTTAAAGAGCAACAACATTGATTATTCCATAGAGGACGTACCTCAGGAGAATACACTTCTTACTGTGGTAATGCCTTTCATGCTTTCTATTGTAGTGGTAGTTGTGATCATTACCATGATGAACCGTGGAGCAGCAGGCGGCGGTTCCAATGCCAGAATGATGAATTTTGGCAGAAGCCGGGCAAAGCTCAGCCGTGACAGCAAGGTGAATTTCACCAATGTAGCTGGTCTGGAAGAGGAAAAAGAAGAGCTGGAAGAGGTTGTGGATTTCTTAAAAAATCCGCAGAAATACACCAGCGTAGGCGCCCGTATCCCAAAGGGAATGCTTTTAGTAGGCCCGCCAGGAACTGGTAAAACCCTTCTTGCAAAGGCAGTAGCCGGAGAAGCAGGAGTTCCATTTTTCTCTATTTCCGGTTCTGATTTCGTAGAAATGTTCGTAGGTGTGGGCGCTTCCCGTGTCCGCGACCTGTTTGAAGAAGCAAAGAAAAATGCCCCTTGTATCATCTTTATCGATGAGATCGATGCAGTGGCCCGGCGCAGAGGTACCGGTATGGGCGGCGGACATGATGAGAGAGAGCAGACATTGAACCAGTTACTGGTTGAAATGGATGGTTTCGGTGTCAATGAAGGCATCATCGTTATGGCTGCTACCAACCGTGTGGATATCCTTGACCCGGCGATCCTTCGTCCGGGACGTTTTGACCGCAAGGTGGCTGTAGGCCGTCCGGATGTAAAGGGAAGAGAAGAGATCTTAAAGGTACATTCCAAAGAAAAGCCTTTAAGCGAGGACGTAGACCTTCGCAGAGTAGCCCAGACAACTGCCGGATTTACAGGTGCGGATCTGGAAAACCTGATGAATGAGGCAGCGATCATCTCCGCAAGAGATAACCGCCGTTTCATCCGCCAGGCAGATATTGACAAGGCATTTGTAAAGGTTGGCATCGGCGCTGAGAAGAAGAGCCGTGTGATCTCTGAAAAAGACAAGAAGATCACCGCTTACCATGAAGCAGGCCATGCGATCTTATTCCATGTGCTTCCTGACGTGGGACCTGTGCATACTGTTTCCATTATCCCAACCGGCGTTGGTGCAGCTGGTTATACCATGCCTCTTCCGGGAAGAGATGAAATGTTTAATACCAAGGGCAAGATGCTCCAGAACATTATGGTAGATCTGGGCGGACGTATTGCCGAGGAGATCATTTTTAAGGATGTGACTACCGGTGCTTCTCAGGATATTAAGCAGGCCAGCAAGCTTGCAAGGGCTATGGTCACCCAGTATGGTATGTCTGACCGCGTGGGAATGATCCAGTACGGCAGTGATGAGGATGAAGTATTTATCGGCCGTGACCTGGCACACACCAAGACCTACGGAAACGAGATCGCAGATGTGATCGATGAGGAAGTAAAGCGTATTGTAGATGAATGCTACAGTAAGGCAAAAAATATCATCCTGGAACATGAGGATGTACTTCATTCCTGTGCAGCTCTTCTGATCGAGAAAGAGAAGATCGGACAGGAAGAATTCGAGGCTCTGTTTAAAAATCACGAACCTGTCATGCACAATGACGGCGAAGTGTAAAAAGACCGTGAAAAACCGCTGTCAATTTTGACAGGGGAAAACGGTGAAAAAAATATATCTTTGTGCACACTTTTTCAGGGTGTTATGCTATTATAATAGATGTAACCCCCCAATACATTATATAGTTTTTGCTACACCCCATAAGAAACGAAATACCTTCTCCTGAAAAGCCTGGCTACCCCGCCAGGCTTTTCGCATATCCGGACATCGGGAAAATCTGGAAAAACTAACATCCGAAAGATCGGGGCAAAAACCGATATACCCGTGTGTTGCATATTTAAGAAATTTGCTTTAAAATAAGTCTGATAGTTATAAGCGTTATAATCATTATAATATAATCATTATAAAAAGAGGACAAACATTGTGAAGAATGATACCCGGATAAACAAAGAAGCTCTGTTTTCTGCGGAAACAGAGGATTACCGTATGCCTATGGAGCCAGATGCGGGCGATACTGTTACGGTACGGATGCGGACGGCGAAAAACGGTGCGGATCATGTTTATTATATAGAGAATAAAAAATCAGTTTTAATGACAAAGTCTGCTTCTGACAGCCTGTTTGATCATTATGAGCATAAGATCACGGCGAAAGAAGAGCAGATCCTTTATCATTTTAAGATTGAAAAAGATGGCGAAGTCTGTCATTACAACCGTCTGGGCGCATCCGATCAGGATACAGACCAGTTTGATTTTAAGATCACACCCGGTTTCCATACGCCGGACTGGGCAAAAGGCGCAGTGATGTACCAGATCTTTGTAGACCGCTTCTGCAATGGCGATCCCGCCAATGATGTACAGACCTGTGAATATGTCTATATTGGAAGGCCGGTCTATCAGGTAAAAGACTGGAACAGGAATCCTTCCACCATGGATGTAGGCTGCTTCTACGGCGGTGACCTTCAGGGCGTTTGGGACAAACTGGATTATATAAAAAGTCTTGGCGTAGAGGTTATTTATCTCAATCCGGTGTTTGTGTCTCCTTCCAACCACAAATATGACTGCCAGGATTATGAACATATAGACCCTCATTTTGGAAAGATCGTAAAAGACGGCGGAACATTAGTGGATCAGAATGCCCAGGACAATACAAGGGCGCAGCGTTATGTAGTGCGCTCTGCAGACCGTGAGAACCTGGAAGCCAGCGATGCCTTTTTTGCAGAGTTTGTAAAAGAGGTCCACAACCGCGGCATGAAAGTGATCTTAGACGGCGTGTTCAACCACTGCGGTTCCTTTAATAAATGGCTGGACGCAGAGCGGATCTATGAGCGCTCCGGTGACTATGAGCCGGGCGCTTATATTTCCAAGGACAGCCCGTATCACAGCTTTTTCCGGTTCCATAATGACAGCAGCGAGGCATGGCCTTATAATAAGACTTATGACGGATGGTGGGGGCATGATACGTTGCCGAAGTTAAATTATGAAGGCTCTGATAAGTTAGTAGAATATATTTTAAATGTAGCAAAAAAATGGGTCTCTCCCCCTTACAGCGTAGACGGCTGGCGTCTGGATGTGGCAGCCGATTTAGGACACACGGCGGAATACAATCACGCATTCTGGAAGAAGTTCAGGAAGGCTGTAAAAGAGGCGAATCCACAGGCTCTGATCCTTGCAGAACATTACGGCGACCCGTCCGGCTGGCTTCAGGGAGATGAGTGGGATTCTATTATGAACTACGATGCCTTTATGGAGCCGGTGACATGGTTTCTAACCGGTATGGAGAAGCACAGCGACAGCTATAACGGCGGCCTTTACGGAAATGGTCAGACCTTCTTTGACGCCATGGCTTACCACATGAGCCGGATGCAGACCAACACCGTATTTACAGCCATGAACCAGCTGTCAAACCATGACCACTCCCGTTTCCTTACAAGGACTAATCAGATCGTAGGCCGTATTGGAAACATGGGGCCGGAGCGGGCTTCTGAAAATGTGAAGAAATGCGTTATGCGGGAAGCAGTCATGATCCAGATGACCTGGCCGGGTGCGCCGACACTGTATTACGGCGATGAAGCCGGTGTGTGCGGCTGGACTGATCCTGACAGCAGAAGGACTTATCCATGGGGCAGAGAAGACTTTGAATTGATGGAGTTCCACCGCTATATGGCTGGTATCCACAAACGCCTTCCTGCACTGCGAAAAGGGGCTGTAAAGCCATTGCTTGCAGCAAACCAGCAGATCGCCTATGGCCGTATGTGGGGGAAATACCGGACAGTGACGGTTATTTCTAATCTGCCGCAGCCATCTATTGTGGAAATTCCGGTATGGCAGTTAGGTATCACCGATGAAGAAATTTTAGGACGGCCGATCCTTACAACGGAAGAAGGTTACAATGCGGGAATCTTATTCTATCATGTAAAAAACGGTATTTTGAAGGTAAGAATGCCTGCATACAGCGGTGCTGTGTTCGCTTCCCGTCCGGAAGATTTTTATCCGGTCCTGGAATCACGATTTGTGAAAGAAGGGGAAGAAGAGGCGAAGGAAAAAGAGCAGC
>CAVIPV010000029.1:0-23150 GCA_963644495.1 Prevotella sp.
TGGTTCAGCACCATTTATGCTTAACCTGCTTATTACCTGTAAACCTTTAGACAAGCATCAGGTAAATCAGGATAAGGAGGAGCAGTAATGTACGATCTGGTAAAAGAAGCACTTGCATTTCAGGAAGATCTGGCTGCCTGGAGACGGCATATCCACCAGAACCCGGAACTGAGCCTTAAACTGCCAAAAACCAAGAAGTTTGTTATGGAACGCCTTGGTGAAATGGGCATCGTTCCACAGGAAGTGGGCGAAAGCGGGCTGGTTGTGCTGCTGGGTGATGAGAAAAAAGGAAAATGCATGCTGATCCGCTGTGATATGGACGCACTTCCTATGAAAGAAGAAACAGGACTTGACTATGCGGCAACGGGAGAGTGTATGCACGCATGCGGACATGATATGCATACCACAATGCTCCTTGGGGCGGCAAAGCTTTTAAAAGCCCATGAGGAAGATCTGAAAGGCTGTGTAAAGCTTGTATGGCAGCCGGCAGAAGAGACGCTTCTTGGCGCCCAGATGATGGTAGACGCGGGTGTAATGGAAAACCCTCATGTTGACGAGGCGATCACCATTCACTGTGACTGCATGTCCCCTTATAAGCTGGGAAGCATTACGATCCTTAATAAAGGGACTGCCATGGCATCAAATGATACTTACCGTATTGATGTGGAAGGCTGTGGAACACATGGGGCATTCCCAAATCAGGGCGTTGACCCGATCGTTACGGCAGCTACCATTGTTGTTTCTTTACAGGAGATCCTTTCCCGTGAGATCCGCGCGGCAGACCAGGTGGTTGTAACGCAGGGAATGTTTCATGCAGGTACCGCAGCTAATGTTATTCCTTCTACCGCCTATATGGAAGGCACGATCCGTACCTTTGACAGCGCTGTGCGGGCCCAGGTACGTGAACGTGTGGAGCAGATCACAGAGAATATGGGCAAAGCATTCCGCTGTGAGGCAAAAGTCAGCTGGCTTGGGGGCTGTGACCCGCTGTATAATGATCCTGATACCTGCGACTGCGTAGCCAGGTATGTAGATGAATTACTGGGTGAGGGCACGTTTGTGCTTGAAGGTGACACTGCCTACGCTTCTGAAGATTTCTCTAATTTTTTAAGCAATGGAACCCCTGGGGCACAGCTGTTCCTGGTTGTGGGAAGTACACAGGATGGGGCACGTTATCCTATGCACAATCCGAAAGCGGTCTTTGATGACAGCCAGCTTTACCGGGGCGCATCTACACTGGCCTGTGTTGCGCTGCGCTGGCTTGCAGAGCATTAAGAAAAAATGTAAAGGACAGTGATCGTATGGAGAAGGACAGGAAATTTCTCTATCTAAGTGAACAGGATGTTCAGGCGCTTTTGACGCAGGAAGACGCGATCGCAGCAGCGGAAGAGGCATTTCGCAGTGTAGGAAATGGGGCGATCACCATTGGCAGAATGACCCTTATGACTGTTGATCCGGCTGAAAAAAACAATTTTCATATCATGCCGGCTGTTATGCATGAGCGGCATGTTGCAGGAATGAAATGGATCGGGACTTTTGGGGAGCCACTTCCCGGATATCCCTTCAGCCATGGAAATCTGGTCATTTTAAGCAGTACCGATACCGGTTCTCCGTTAGCTGTTGTGGGAGCGACAGGCATTACGGCCATGCGGACAGCAGGCGGACATGGTGTGGTGCAGGCAAAACTTCTGGCAAATTCAGATCCTGAGCGTTTAAGCGTATTCGGCTGCGGGGTACAGGCAAAAAGCGGTATCTGCGGTTTTCTGCAGCAGTTTCCAAGTATTAAACAGGTGCGGATCTTCAGCCGCAGCGAGGAACCGATCGCAGCTGTCAGAGAACAGTGGAAGACGCGGGCTGAAATTGTTTCCTGTCGGAGTGCAGAAGAAGCGTTGGAAGAAAGTGATCTTGTACTGATGGCTTCCGGCGCATGGGAACCGCTGCTTCGGGCAGAGCATCTGCGGCCGGGTATGACGGTCATCGGCATCGAAGGCTTCCGGGATATGGACCCGGAGATCTCACGCAGGGCAAAATGGTATCTGGGCTGCCGTGAGACCGATATTGACATTTTGGAAGATCCGGAGCTTAATCCGGACGGATCGCTGTCACTTTCTGATGTGTACGGTGATGTGGCACAGGTTTTAAATGGGAAATGCGCTGGCCGGGAAGATCCACAGGAGATCATTGTTTCCACTCATATGGGAATGGGAGCCCATGATCTTTGCTGTGCGTACCGGGCTTATGAGAGAGCGAAAGAAAAAGGTATGGGTACATGGCTGACGGTTTAAATTTAAGATAAGGATCGTTATGATAGTTATATACTTAATGATGTATACTTAACGATGCTGTATTTTTTCATCCAGTTCTTTAATGATCCTCTGGTCTTCTTTTAATTCTGTCTGTTCCGTCTGCAGTTCTTTTTGCTCTTTCTGAAGTGCTTTCTTTTCTTCTTTCAGTTCCTGCTGTTCTTCCTTTAGTTTCAGACGTTCTTCTTTTTCTATTGCTTCCAGACCGTCTTCTTCTTCGATTAGCATCAATAAGAAGCACAGGATCAAAAGCCCACAGGAGATCCAGATCGTGTGATAGGAAAAATGGTTGGTCAGATGTCCGCCGCAGGCGGCGCCGATGGTAAAGGAGCCGATAGCAGTCAGATAGATGGCAGCGGTTTTCCGCTCGTCTTTTCTTTTATCTGTGATAAATTTATAAAAATGGTCCATGCCGCTTCGCAGGTTTCCAATACACATGGTGCTGGCATAGGCACTGCCTCTTACGGTGCGGAAAGACTGTACCTGCATGGCACAGGCAAAGGATGTAAGTCCATTTGCAAGCCAGTTTAGCTGACCGGGGATAAAACCGACGATAAACAACAGGAAGATCTCCATGGTCAGTACCAGATGACGCCAGTGAAGACGGCCAGTGTGGCGGAATATGGAGTGGATCAGACAGGCCATAAGTACGCCCAGGGCAAAAAAGGCAACGGGGAGAAAATAGCGGATGGAATCTTTCAGGTCTTTAGAGATCAGATAGCATCCCATTAAAACAATATTTCCGGTCTGTGCATTTGCAAAGACATGATCTCTTAAAAAATAGGAGCAGGCATCCTGTGTTCCGCCAGATAGATTTAAAAGTATCATAACAGGCAGTGAGCTGGACATCTGCCGACTTGTGCTTGGCTTCATAAACATCCCTTCTTTCTTCCACATGTTTTAGCACTTATTTGGATGAAAAGCAATTTATTTTCTAAAAAAACAGTAAAAAACAACTATCCGGGATTTATTTCCAGATAGCTGTTTTTTCTTGCGTTTCAGATTATGTGTTTCAGACCATGTTATTAAAGCAGAGGCGATGTTTTATTCATCGTCCTCATTTGCCCCGTCATTATACTCATTTACATAGATCAGATGGCTTCTTGACTCTTCTACGATGTTTCGGATGGTATCTGCAGTGAGAGGCATGTCCTGAGGCTGTAATACCAGGCTTAAAGCGCATGGAAGATTGATACCGCAGATCAGGTGCCGATGATCGTTTATATACGGACAGAACTGCTGATTTACGCTGCCTCCTAACATATCAGTCATCATTACCACTTCGTCTTCCGGGTCAAAGGAATCGAATAATTCCCTGATCTGGGTTGGAAGATCGGTGTCATCCATATAGGCGCTGATGTCAATGATGCCGTCCATAGAAGTAAGAAAATTTAATGTGTCTTTCAGGCCGTGGGCCAGTAAATGATGGGAGGCGATAATATATCTTCTCATAGCGCTCCTCCTTACAAGTTGTAATTATGTTAGAAAAAATATGCTGGAACAGTGGGGATGTTCCGAAAACGGGATATTACAGAGACTGGATCAGATGATCTACGTAAAGTTCAGCTTCTCCCTGGGGGAATGGAGTCTGCATGCTTTCATAGCCTTTGCCGAATTCATCTTTTTCTACTATATAACCTGCACTGTAATTTGCATAGCCCCAAACAATACGCATAGGGGCATTAAAATGCTTTTTGATCTCCATTCCAAAGGTGGAGAACAGCTCTCCGGGAATGGTGATGATCTCCAGATCGCCTAAGTGGAAGATGACAGAGCGGAGCGTTACATTGACGCCTCCGGCCTCGATCTTTCTCTTTAAATGGCGGACACCGGACCAGAGCAGCTTTTTATCATCCTCTGTAACAGCGGCAGCCAGCTTCTTTTCATCTTCCGCTAACTGTGCTTTCATGGCATCCAGGTCATAGGTCTGATGGATGGTGTATTCTGCAGTCTTTACAGATTCCACTTTTAACTCCATAGGAGTTTCTGTTTCTGCAAAAACATCTACCTGCTTCATCACTTCATCACGTACACGCCACAACTCTTTTTCGTTATTTCCCTGACGGTACTGGCGGTTGCCCATATCGCCGCAGGCGCCCTGCATGGTAATGAAAATGGTGTTGTATTTCTCATCCAGTGCTTTGCCCACATTTCCTAAAAGGTCAGAACTGATCTTCATGTTGTGGATGCCAAGGACAGTTGGGTGACAGGTAAACTGGAACATGCCTGCAACTACATGGTTTTCATTACGGAACAGGATCATATTGATGTCTTTATCACTTGGCTTGTCAATGTAATTACGATTTCCGTAAACGCCTTCTACAGTTCCCTTTACCATATAAGGCGTTACTTCTAAGAAGCCACGGTCAAAACATTCATCTACAGCATCAAAAAGCTGTTTCATCACCAGTTCACGGTAAACTGCCTTGCGGTGGTTTCTGTCTTCTCCTTCATCTTCAAAACTGATATCAGGACCAGAATGAGTATGAATGGTTCCAATAATGATATTTTCCTTTGGAACAGAGTATTTTCCAGCAAGGACGGTGCGGGCATAGTCAGAAATGGGTTCCTCTAACCGGCACAGATCCAAAGTGGACCATATAAAAATCTCCCCGTCAATGCGCAGGACTAAGGTCCTGCAGTAAAGTTCATCTAAAACACCAATGGATTTCCCGGTGCGCATGGCATAACCGCGCATGTACATGGGAAATGGAGGTGTGATATTGCGTTTGGCTGCGCTTACTTCAACCATATGTTAAATCTCCCCTTAACGCCTGAGTCATTTTCAGACGAAATTTGACAATGTTTTCACAAAACTTATTCAAAAGCGGTTCTGCCTGCCGGATAAGATAAGGCAGAACCGTTTTTACAAGTCGGTTATGACAGGATTCCCAGTGCAGAGCAGATCATGGAGAAGATGATAACAATGAGGATCAGAGTGGTGATCTTCATGCCCTTCTTTCCAAGAAGCTTATACAGTACCAGGACAGTAGCTACAGAGATCATAGAAGGCATGATCTTGTCTAACAGATCTGCAACAGCCAGATTGACTTCGCCCATCTGGAATGCCAGAGGTGTCTTTGCAGTTACAACAGTTGCGGACAGAGCGCCTACAACGGTCAGACCAAGAACAGAAGCAGCATCTGTGATACGGGCCAGCTTTCCGCCCACTTTGGTGATCAGTTTGGTACCTTCACGGTATCCGATCCACATTAACTGGGTACGGATGCAGATGAAGATAAGGTTTACGATGAGCCACAGGATAACACCGATGGGGTTGCCTTCCAGAGCCATATATCCTGCGATGGAGCCCATGATAGTAGGAAGCAGTGTCCAGAATAAGGTATCACCGATACCAGCTAAAGGTCCCATTAAGCTGACCTTGATATTCTGTACAGCGTCTAAAGAGGAGATTCCCTCTTTATCTTCCAGAGCCAGAGTAGCACCAAGAACGATATTTGCCAGCCATGGCATGGTGTTGAAGTATTTATAATGGTTGTTTAATGCTTCAACGTATTCGTCATCATCTTTGTAGATCTTACGCAGCAGAGGTCCAATACCGAAAACAACGGCTGGAGCAAGCTGAGTGTCGTAGTTAAAGGTTGTTACTGCCATTAAGGACCAGCGGATGGCACCTTTCACACAGTCTTTTTTAGTTAAAACGGGAGCTTTTTCCATTACTTCATTCTCATTATTCATCTTCAAGACCTCCTGCAAATCCTACATTTTCCTTTGCTTCTTCATCCATATAGAACTTGTAAGCTAAAGCTACACCAAGGAATGCGATACCAAGGATCGGTACGCCCATGTATGCGCTGAGTACAAAGCCGATCAGAATGTAGTTGAAGTACTTCTTTGCCGGCATGTAGTGGAGCAGCATAGCAATACCAAGACCGGGAAGGAGTTTTCCTGCTACAGACAGACCGCCTGTTACCCAGGAAGGAAGTACATCCAGGATAGCCTGAACTAAAGGAGCACCTGCTGTTAATGCAACAGCGGTTGGGAATGCCATGAATACAGCTACCATAACAGGGCAGAGATAGAGGATGGCATACATTTTGCCAAACTGTTTCTCATTTGCATATTTCTGAGATTTCTGAGCAATGAAGGAGTTGCAGATCTTGTATAAAACGTCCATCTGTACGCCCAGCATACCAACAGGAAGACCAATGGTCATACCAACTTCCGGTCCCTGTCCGGTTGTTTTTGCAAATGCGCATGCAATAATGGTTGCAACGCCGTAATCAGGTACAGAAGAACCGCCAAGAGCGGCAACACCTAAGGACATCAGTGTGAAAGTACCGCCGATGTAAAGACCGCTGTTCATATCGCCTAAGATCAGTCCGCACAGGAAACCTACGATAACAGGTCTTGCATGTGTCAGTGATAATCCGCGGCGGTCAACGTTGATCTCAGCAGCCACCAGGACAAGCAGTACAATTTGTAAAGCACTTAATTGCATAACAATTTCCCCCTTTGTTATTTCAGAAATTCGTCAATAGAAACTTCTGCGTCTGCAGGTACGTACTGTGCATAGAGCTTTGTTCCTGCAGCTTTTAACTTCTTGTAAGCCTCAATATCATCCGGCTTTGCGTAAGCTCTTTGGGAAAGCTTTACAGCTTCTTCGCCTTCAGCAGGCTTTACAGTTCCGCCAATGACCAGTTCCGGAATCTTTACGCCGATCTCGGTCAGCTTAACCAGTGTTTCAGGCTTCTTAACAATGACAAATACAGTGTGGTCATTGTATTTTCCGGCCTTGAAGTTGTTTAAAGCTGTTTCCTCGGTAATGATGGAAATAGCCATTCCAGTAGGTCTGGCAAGCTTCATGCTGGCTTTGGTCAGCTCGTTGTTGGCAACAGTGTCATCAATGATCATGATACGCTGTGCACCGGAACGGCCGGCCCACTGTGTAGCCACGATACCATGAAGAAGACGGTTGTCAATTCTTGCAAGTACAATACCCATATTTACCTCCTATTCGTCCTCACGGACGGCCGGGCTTTCTGCCTGCCCGGAAAGCTTATTTTTTGAATTCAAATGCATGTAATCATAAATGTAAGCAATCTCACTTACAGGCAGAGCCACCCGGTAATGCCGGGAGATATCCTGAAAGCTGTCCCTTACCTGTCTGATAAAGTCGGCATGTTTCTGTTGAAATTCTTCCAGATTCTGGTAATTATCAATAGGTGTTTTTGTGACCAGACGTTCCACCAGACAGCACAGGTGGACATAAAGCCCGATCATGATACGTCCTGCGATCTTCCTTCCTGTGATCTTCTGAAGCCGTCCCACTGCCTGTTCCACTTCATCTAAAAGCTTGTCAGGATTTAAAATGGTAATGGATTCAACTACATTCTGCAGGGAGAAGTTCTTTACCAGGTTCTGGTTAAATATTTCCATTTGTTCTTCATCCAGGTACTCTGAGAAAATGTTTGTCAGCTTTTCTGCGGAATTCATGGAGATAATGTCCTCTAATGAGATAAAAGGAACTCCCTCGATCTCCGGATTGAAAAGCCCGATGATGCATTTTACATGGTACTGCTGGAAGATCTCATCATGGCTGCCGTTTTTCATCAGCCGGTAGTAATCATAAGCCACAAATTTTACAGGAATGGAAGTAGCGGAAGTCTTTAAGATCAGCTCTTTTAACTTTTCCGTTGTGTCAATGCCGTTTTCTCCGCTGAAGATCACGGCGTCTTCCTTCTGCACATTGTGGATGATGCGATAGGTGCAGACATTGCTTTCGCTGGCCCGTTTCAGGATGTCTTCCAGCTTCTGGTTTCCACAGATGCCAAGGCCGATGTCAACAGCTAAGGCAGTGGAAATATTGTTGATGATGCCGATGTTTAAGTTTCGCAGGCCGCGCATCTGGCTGTGGATCTGCTCCAAAGAGCCCATATCCACCAGAAGTACTACGTCCTGACAGGTGATAAATCGTTCAATGTGTTTTTCCAGCAGCCCGGTGATGTCGCTCATCTGCATGTCAAGAGGCATGTCAATGGCATCAAATACCTTTCGGCCGATGATCTGGTTGGCGGCGTCTGCAATACTGGAAGCTGTTGCATAGCCGTGGCTTAAGATAATGCCGGCTGCGGAAAGTCCCTGGATCTTCTGGTTCTGGTTTTTTATATCTAAAAGCAGAAACAGCTGGTTTAAACTGTCTGCTTCAATGTCCAGATTCAGTTTGATCAGGTTTACGATCCTGGAACAGATGACCGATTCTTTTTCAAGAACGGCGCTTACAGCCTGAAACATCTCTTCGATCTCGTCATGGTTTTGTTTCATCCAGTTGTCGATCAGATGGTCGCCCTGAAGCTGTATGTAAAGGCGTCTTGCAAGTAAGTGACTGTATTTTTTAGAAAGGCTGATGCCGTACATTTCACCTACATTTTCAAAGATCTGATTGATCAGCTGCTCGTAGGTTGAGATCTTGATGTTTACAAGCTTCTGTCCGTAGATCAGATAGTCATAGTAGTCATTTAACTGTTTCCGGAATTCTGCCATCAGTTCATCGAAACCGATCATATCCTGACGGTAATCTTCAAAGACATCTAACATAATCTGGAAGTACTGTACCGTCTGCCCTAAAGAGGTATCACGGCTGTAGCTGTTTAAGTGGATCATCCGTTTGTCTTTGTCTTCAACCTCCAGTTTTAAGGAGGAGAGCATGTATTCCGGAAGATGATAGCTGTGGATAGCGATACCGTCGCTGGTTTTTTCCAGATAAGCTCCGGCACAGCTGCTGGTAACGCAGGTTTTTAACTCGTCGATGTTGTTTTCGTAGGAAAATTCCAGCATACAGTGAAAGGCGTTCTGGCTGATGCTTACGTCTACGCCCATTCGCCGTCCTTCTGCTTTTAAGAAGGAGACTAACATTTCCTCTTTTTCATCGGCGGTGCGTTCATGTAATGTTGGGACCGGGATCACAATGGGAATCATCCTTGCAAGAGGCTTATAAAGGGTTTCCGCCGGTGCTTTTGTGGTGGAAAACACCAATCTTGCGCTGGATTCAAAAATGTGTTCATCATCGTGATACCCTTTGTACTGTCCCGAAATTAAGTAGGAATAGATCAGTTCCTGTCCTGAAAATGGAAGCCTGTCAATTTCATCGAAGAAAAGGATGCCGCCGTCTGCTTTTGCAAGCCAGCCTTTTCCGTCTTCGCTGCCGCAAAGGGAAAGAGCAAATTTTTCTTCATTCTGGGCATATTCGGAGCAGTCTACTGTGATGTAGGGCGGGAGAGAAGCTGCGCCTGCAGTTCCAATGACCCGTTCATTTACAGCGTATTCATACATTAGCCGGGAAAGATAGGACTTTCCTGTTCCGCCGGCGCCGTAGAACAGGGCCGGAAGACCATTTGGCGGATATTTGATGGCTGCTTTACACTGCTCGATGCAGGAACTTAAACTCAGGTAATAACCGATGGCTTTCTGAAAATCTCTTTTCTTTTCATCGCTTCGGCATTTTCGCTGAAATTCATCCATACCGGAGAATACGCAGGTTTCCAGGACTACCTGGGCCTCACGTTCAACATTTTTTTTATGGAAGAAATAAACGGGACGGGAGTTGACCTTAATGGCCCGCTCTTCTTTTACCAGCTCGTTCAGATACTGACTGGCCAGATTACGGGAAATGTTCAACGATTCGCTGATATGGTTCGCCGTAAAATATTTCAGATCTTTCAGGGCAAAACCCCGGCTTATTTTTTCCAGGTAAAGATATAATTCTTCTTTTGTGCTGAGCATGTACATGATTCTCCTGTTTGCTGATTTGGATTTGATTGATTCGCGCGTTTTTATGTCTACCTGATTACAAGTGTAATTATACAAAAATCAGTTTGAAAAGGAAGATGTTTTGGATGATTTCGCCAGTGAAGGACAGGTTTCGTCAGTATAGATAGGAAAAAGGGCAGACGTGGGAAGCGGAAAAAAAGGGTTCGACACTAGGATTGACACTTTTATGAGGGAGATGTGTGGTATACTGAGCGCAGAGAAAAAACGATGCCAAAGGCGGCGGTGAAGTTGCCTGTTTAAGCAGACATTGGAGCGTATCAGCGGGAGGATCGTGAATTTACACACGAAATACAGGAGGTAAATGAGCAATGCACAGTGAAAATCAAAATATCCGTCTGGTGGCTGTAGATATGGACGGAACTCTTCTTCATGATGACAAAAGCATATCAGACTATACATTAAATGTATTAAGAAAGATCGTAGAAAAAGGCGTGATTGTAGTACCTGCATCCGGCAGACCGTTAGAAGGAATGAGAGCTGCTGTTTTAAATAATGTAGAAGGCATTAAATACGCCATCTGCTCCAACGGTGCCATGCTTATGGATGTGCCGGAGGAAAAAAGCATCTGTGAGGCTGGCATTTCCACAGAAAAGGCAGTAGAAGCCCTGAAATACATAGAACAGTTCCCAACGGCTGTGTATGCCCATACAGATAAAGGCACATTCAGGGAGGTCGGCTGGGAAAAAACAGGACTGTCTGCGAAATATCCTTATATTAAATTCAGCGAAGGAAATGTAGAAGATCTGGGAACATTTTTAGAGACCAGCGGCGTAAAAGTAATGAAAATGGGTGCCTTTGCTTTAAGAGACGGTCTGGCAGAAGAACTTCTGGCAAAAGGAAGCCCTATTGATGGGATCGTATTCCTGCGGACAGGAGATGGCATTATAGAATTAAACTCCACCAATGCTTCAAAAGGAAATGCAATGTGCACACTTTGTGAGAAATTGGGGATAAGTATGGAAAATGTACTGGCCATTGGGGATAACGAAAACGATATTTCCATGCTCCGGGCTGCAGGGATCTCCGCTGCAATGGGAAATGCAGAAGATGATGTAAAGCAGGCTGCAAAATTTGTGGCTGGTAATAATGAAGAGGATGGAGCAGCTCATTTCCTGGAGGAATGGGTGCTGTAAAATAAAATGCAGGGTGTCCTGAACAGTTACATCGAGGAAAGTATTAAAGGGCGTAATACGGATACAATAATACGGCTGCTGCAAAATCAGATCGAACAGCTGGAAATGCAGCAGCTGGAGCTGGAACGTATGAAAAAAACCCTTCAGGGACGATTAGCCTTGTATCAGAGAGCGGATGGAAATGAAAATGTACAGAAAAAGATCTATGTGGAGCACATACCGAAAAGACGGGCGCTTCTTATAAAGTGGCCGGACCGGGAAATGGATGCAACACTTCTTCATATGTGTTATGTTGAAACAGATGAATGCCTGAAACATGCGGGTCTTTTCGGAGTAGGCGGATTTGGAGCAATTTTGCGGCGGGAGTCCATGAAAGCAGAAGATCCTTTAAAAGAAGCTGGAAGTTTATTTTTCCTGCCGCCGGATGCACCTGAAATAGAAGGGGAGATAGAGATCCCGGAAGGAGATTATGTCTGTATGCTTAGCTGCGGGATGCCATACCGGCCGGCAGCTGCTTATCAGTTCTGGAGTGCATGCAGGGAACAGAACTTAAAAACAGAAGGTGATCTGATCAATGTCTGCCTTTTGGATGGAACATTTCACAGTGATAAGATGAAGGAAGATCTATGCCAGCTTCAGTTAAAGATCTGTGAAAGTACACAAGATTGATCGTAAGGGTAAATAGCTGTGACTGAAAATAGTGCCGTTTTCTTCTTTGAAATAAAAAGAGGAAAGCGGCTTTTTCTATAATTAGGATGTTTTAGAAGAACAGGAGAATAGAAATATGCGTTATGGAATCGTTGGATTCGGCTGCGCCGGGTATCAGGCGGCAAAGGAGATACGTAAACTTGACCCGGCTGGAAGAATCCGGGTATTCAGTGAGCATGGAGAAGCACCTTATAATCCCATGCTGACGACTTATTATGTATCAGGGAAATTGAAAAGAAGCGGAGCATTTCCATTTGGAGATCTGGAAAAGATCCAAAAGGAACTGCAGTTGGAAATAGAAAGCCAGACACGGGTAAAACATGTGTGCGGCGAAACGAAAACGATTATTTTAGAAGATGGAAAAGAAGAAACCTTTGACTGTATCCTTATCGCCACAGGAGCAAGAGCCTGGGCCCCGCCCATTGAAGGCTTAGATCCGAAAAAGGCATTTTTTATGCGTACCATGGGAGATGCGGATCATCTGAAAGCGCAGATCGAAAGCTCATGTCCCCGAAAAGCCATTGTAGTTGGTGCATCCATGGTTGGTATCAAAGTAGTGGAACTTCTCAGGGCAAAGGGAACCAAGGTTTTGTTAGCAGATCTTGCACCGCGGATCTTTCCGCTGGCTGCTTATGAAGCAGTATCCCATGAAATTGAAAACCGGGTCAAAGATCAGGGAGTAGAACTTGCTTTTGGCTGCAGTATTGGTTCGGTAGAAGAGAAAGAAACAGGTTTTGACTGTACTTTAACAGATTCCCGACATTATGAGGCAGATCTCATTGTTTTATGTATTGGAACCAGAGCCAATACAGGTGTTGTGGATCCACAGGAGATCCAGACAGACCGCGGGATTCTTGTAAATGAAGAAATGGAAACAAGTTGTCCGGGCATTTATGCAGCAGGAGACTGCAGTCAGGGACGGGAAATGCAGACCGGTAAACAGATGATCATAGGTCTGTGGGCCAATGCAGGCCATCAGGGCGCGACTGCAGGCCACAATATGGCTGGAGGCAGCGGAAGCTATGATGGAAATATCCTTCACAATATCACTCATTTTATGGGAATGGACTTTGTGGGACTGGGAGACTGCCGCAGAACAGGCAAGATCTTAACACATGGAGCTTTAGATTCAGGAGAACTTTATATACAGGCAGTAGTAGATCAGGGAGAACTGGCCGGTGTAAATATCCTGGATAATTACAGGATCAGCGGTCTGGTAAAGAATTATTTTTATGAACTTCTGACAAAGGGAAAACAAACAGGTCCTATCAGCAGCTTACAGCGGGGTCTTCTTGTAAAAGAAGGGATCCGCCCTTCATTTTTACACAAATTAGAAGCAGAACTTGCTGTTGAAAAGGGAGAGGAGAATGCATAATGGATGATATCAATGCACAGATCCGTGCCAAAATACCGGGAGCGGATACGGGGATCGAGATCCGGCATACTCTTTGTGATATCTGCACGCCGCAGATGCATTGTGGGCTGGATGTATATGTAAAAGATCCCACACCTATATGGAGCTTTCCTGCGGATTTGAGACTCATGAAGAAGAATTTATGAATGGCCGTTTTCCAGAAAATGGGAAAAAGGCAGTAGGAGCAGAGCGTTTCCCGTTGTGGTATGAGCTGCGCAAAGATATGCAGGCAAATGATCTGGCATGCAACATTTTATCAGACAAAGAAGACCGGGTACGTACTGTGTTTGCATTGGGAATGAATATGCGTATGTTTGCAGGAGATGAGCGTACCAAACAGGCACTGGAAAAACTGGATTTCTTTGTAGATGTAGATCTTTTTATGACAGATACAGCCGGTTATGCGGACATTGTTTTACCAGCATGTACTTCTATGGAACGGGGAGAGTTTAAATGCTATCCGGGAGGTTATGCGTGGTATACAAAACCGGTGGTAGAACCTTTAGGGGAAGCAAAGTCGGATGCGGAAATATTAACATTGCTGGCAAGAAAGATGGATCTGCCAGATGATCTGCTAAAACAGGGATATAAAGACTGCATCCGCTGGATCATCCGGGATCTGCCGATCACAGTAGAGCAGCTGGAAGCAAGTCAGACTCCGGTGAAAGTTCCGGGACTTAAACCATATGTACCGGGAAGCTGGCTGGAAAAGGGGCTTCCTACACCAAGCGGAAAATTTGAACTGGATTCTGTTTTGATCAAGGATCATCCAGAGTGGAAATTAGACAGTCTGCCAACTTATCAGCCGCCTTTAAATCCAGATCCTGTGAAATGGCCTTATGCATTGTGCGCCGGAGTCAGGATCCCAAATGCCATCCATTCAAGACTTCATGACCAGCCATGGGCGCGGACTTTAAGGCCAAGACCACAGGCAGAGATCAGCCTGGAAGATGCTAAAAAACTGGGAGTGGAAGAAGGCGACCTGATCGATGTTGAAACACCCAATGGATGTCTTTGCATGGAAGCATCTCCTACAGGAACAGCACCTGAAGGAGCAGTTTATTTGTTTCAGGGATACCGGGAAGCAGATGCAAACTCCTTATTAGACCCGGATAATCTGGATCCATACAGTGGATTCCCGGCTTACAGAAGCTCATATTGCAGGATCAGGAGGCATGAAAAAGATTGATTTGGATATGGAACGGTGCTGTGCCTGTGGCGCCTGTGCCATTGCCTGCATGGATCAGAATAATATTGAACCGGAAGAAGGCATGCGGCCATTTAGAACGGTATTCAGGGATGACTGGGAAGAAGATGGAAAAGCACAATATTTTTCCATTGCATGTATGCACTGTGATAATGCCCCCTGTGTTCTGGCTTGTCCAGTTGGGTGCATTTACAAAGATGCCCAAACGGGATATACTCTGTTTGATAATACCAATTGTATAGGCTGTCACAGCTGTGCAATGGCATGTCCGTTTGGAGCCCCGGCATTTGGAAAAGATGGAAAAATGCGAAAATGCAATGGCTGCATAGAACGTGTACACGCCGGTCTGGAACCGGCCTGTGTCCGGGCCTGTGCTTTTGGGGCTCTGCGGCTGGTTGAAGAAGGGGAAATAGATGAAAAAGCATCCCTTCAGAGCATGTGCAAAAAATTGGCAGCTGTACAGAGGTAAAAGGATAAAGGATGGCATAGGATTGTCAGGATAGGAGAGGAAAAAGATGCCAATAGGAGTAATTGTAAATGCGCTTTCCGTTGTAGTGGGAAGTGTTCTGGGAACTGGAGTAGGAAAGAAGCTTTCGGAAGATTTTAAGACAAAGCTGAACATGATCTTATCATGCTGCGCTTTTGCAATGGGGATCAGCAGTATATGTCTGATGAAAAATATGCCGCCCGTTATCTTCTCGATCATAGTGGGAACATCCATTGGTCTGGCAGTGCATTTAGGTGACTGGATCCAGAAAGGTGCCATTCAGATGAACCGGCTGATCATGAAGCTGTTTGGCCGTGGAGACGGTGCAGAGGTAGACAAAGAATTTACCGCTGCCATGATAACCGTTATTGTACTGTTTTGCGCCAGCGGAACCGGGATCTACGGCTCTATCGTTGCAGGAATGGAAGGAGACCACAGCATCCTGTTAGCTAAATCCGTGCTGGATCTTCCTACAGCAATGATCTTCTCCTGCAGTATGGGTATTATCGTAGCATTTATCGCGATCCCCCAGTGTCTGATCTTCTTGCTGCTGTTTTTCCTTGCCGGCATCATTTTCCCTCTTACCACACCGGAAATGATCGGTGATTTTAAGGCCTGCGGCGGAGTTCTGCTGATCGCAACAGGATTTCGCATGGCGAAACTAAAAGACTACCCCATTGCAGATATGATCCCCGCTATGATCATGGTCATGCCTATGAGCTGGTTGTGGGTTAATTATATTCTGCCGTTGGTGAGCTGAAAAACGGTCTGATTGACAAATTTCACCAGATATATTTAAAGAAAAAATAAAGAAAATTACTTTATATTTTCTTTAAAAGGTGTATAATAATGGTGAAAGGAGTGTTGTATATGGCACAGACAGTAAATGTTAATTTTAAATTAGATGCAGATGTAAAAAAGAGTATGGAAAAAGCTTGTGCAGATATGGGGCTTTCTATGAGTGCGGCATTTACGATTTTTGCAAAAAAAGTGGGAAGAGAACGTCGTATCCCTTTTGAAGTTTCTGCGGATCCATTTTATTCAGATAGCAATATGGAACACTTGAGACGCGGAGTTGCAGCACTGAATGCAGGAAAAGGTGTAGCACATGAAATTATAGAGGATGAAGATGCATAAAGTATGGTTTGATGAGGCATGGGAAGACTATTTGTATTGGCAAATGCAGGATAAAAAAACTTTAAAGCGTATTAATTCATTGATAAAAGATGTAGAACGTAACCATTTTGAGGGAATTGGTAAACCAGAGCCGTTAAAGGGTGAATTAAGCGGTTTTTGGAGCAGACGGATCGATGATACCAATCGACTTGTATATCGTATTAATGCAGGTGTATTGGAAATCGTGTCATGTAAGGGACATTATGATGATTAATAATGGGGTTAAAGGCGAAATGTTGTAGTAGACATTTCGTCTTTTTCTTTACTGTGAAATTTTAACAATATATTTAATCTGTACAGGCTTTTCTTATAATTGCTTGTATAGTATAATGAAAATAGTTTGAAAATTGCTTTTGAATCACAGAAAATATGAAAAAATAATCACAAGGAGAACACAATGTTAGCAAGACTAGAAATGAAATTAGAAAAAGCAGATGGAATGTCATACCAGATGTCTTCTTCCTTTCATGGAGCCTTGATGGAGTTGTTTCCAAGGGAATATGGCGAAAAGCTTCATTTATCAAAATTACATCCATATACACAACATTTAGAGTTTCGCGAAGGTGATTGGTTTTGGATCGTAACAGCTTTAAATGAGGAAGCAGCGGATCAGATCATTGGAAAAGCATTAATGCCCTTAAGGGAAATTACAATAAAGAAGCATCATCTATGTTTAAAGATACAGGATAAAATTTATAAAGAACTTTCGGACAGAGAACTGGCTTTTTCTTTTTATCAGGAGCAAGCAAGCTCTTTTATCGCTATCCGTTTTATAACGCCAACTACCTTTAAGCAAAATGGAAAATATTTAAACTATCCGGATATTCGATGTATATATACAAACTTAATGAATAAATATGATTCCTCCAATACCGAAGAATCCATGAAAGATGAGGATACATTAGAACAGTTGGTAGAGAGTACGTCTATTTTTCGGTATGATTTGAAAAGTACATGGTTTAGCCTGGAATCAGTGAGAATACCTGCTTTTATTGGAAAAGTAACATTCCGGCTGCGTGGTTCCCAGACAATGATCAATTTTGCAAATCTGCTATTTCGCTTTAGTACTTATTCAGGAATTGGGGTGAAAACAGCTTTAGGTATGGGCGCAGTAAAAATAATGGAAGAAAGGAAGAAACAAAATGGATGACAGACAGATCAAACTGGTCATAGGAAGTTTGCTGCATGATATTGGAAAAGTAGTGTATCGAACGGGTGATGGAAGAAATCATAGTCAGAGTGGTTACGATTTTTTGACAGAACAACATCTGGATTTTGATAAAGATATTCTGGATTGTGTCAGATATCATCATGGGATCCATTTAAAAAATGCCCATATTGAAAAAGATAATCTGGCATATATAACCTACTTTGCAGATAATATTGCAGCGGCAATTGACCGGCGGGAAAGCATGGATGCGGAGGACGGTTTTGAAAAAAATGTGCCGTTGGACAGTGTTTTTAATATTTTAAACGGAAATCATGGCCATCAGCATTACGCGCATCAGGTAATGGATCCAGATAAAGGGATCCAGTATCCTACGGAGGCGGACGTAACATTAGATGGATCTTTTTACAACAGTGTGATCAGCAATATTCAAAATAATTTAAGAGGGATCACGATTTCAGAGGAATACATAAATTCACTGCTGTCGATTTTAGAAGCAAATTTAATGTATGTTCCTTCTTCTACCAGTAAAAGAGAATTAACGGATATTTCTTTATATGATCATGTAAAAATGACTGCGGCTGTAGCGGAATGTATGTATCAATATATGCAGCAGGAAAAGATACAGGACTACAAAGAATACCTGGTGACAAAAAGTGCAGATGCATGGGAACAGAAAATGTTTTTACTGTATTCCATGGATATATCAGGAATCCAGAAGTTTATTTATACGATCAGCAGTGAAGGCGCGCTGCGTGGATTGAGAGCCAGAAGTTTTTATCTGGAGATCATGATGGAGCATATTGTAGATGAACTTTTGGATGCATTATCGCTTTCAAGATCTGCTTTAATCTACTGCGGTGGCGGACATTGCTATTTATTACTTCCAAATACAAATAAGGCAAAAGAGATAGCAAAAAAACAACAAAAAATAGTAAACAACTGGTTTATGAAATATTTCCAGACAGAATTATACATTGCATGTGGATATGCAGAATGCAGTGCTTCTGAATTAAAAAATGTTCCTGAAGGAAGTTATAGTGAACTGTTTAAGACGGTTTCCAGAAAAATATCAGAGCAAAAGAGTCACCGCTATTCAGCAGAGGAAATTTTGTGGCTGAATCATCAGAAACATAATGGTGATAGAGAATGTAAGGTTTGTAGGCGGGTGGCGGAGCTGGATGAAAATGAACGTTGTCCTATGTGTGCTGCGTTAGAGCGGTTATCAGCGGATATTTTATATCAGGACTATTTTATTATTCTTTTAGAAAAGACAGCAGATTCGTTGCCATTACCTAATGGAAGATATCTCATGGCGGGAGATAAGAAGAAGCTATTATCATTAATGGAAAAGGACACATATGTACGCAGTTACACGAAAAATAAACTGTATACAGGAAAGCATATAACAACCAAAATATGGGTAGGAAATTATACGAGACGAAACAAAACATTTAAGGATTTTTCTGAAATGGCAAAAGGCATTGAAAGGATCGCTGTTCTGCGCGGAGATGTGGACAATCTTGGTGCTGCTTTTGTAAATGGATTTAAGCGGGACAAAGAAGGTGGAAGATATGAAACTCTTTCAAGAACAGCCACATTCTCAAGGCAATTATCATTGTTTTTTAAGTGTTATATCAACGATATATTGGAACATGGAATATCCCATATATTAAGCGAACCAAAAGCACGGAATGTTAGTATTGTATATTCTGGTGGTGATGATATTTTCTTGGTAGGTGCCTGGAATGAAGTGATCGATGCGTTTATAGATATACGAAATGCTTTGGAGAAATTTACGCAAAAGACGCTAAGCATTTCCGGTGGAATTGGTTTGTATCAGGAAAACTATCCTATTAATCGGATGGCAGATGAAACAGCAGAGTTGGAAGATCATTCTAAAGAGTTTGAAGGAAAGAATGCTGTCACTCTCTTTGAAAAAGCCGGAGGCTATCCTTGGGATGGGTTTATCTTACGGGTATTAAATGAAAAGTATAAAACAATAAATAGATATTTTACGGTTACAGAAAATCATGGAAAAGCATTTTTATATCATTTACTAGATTTACTTAGAGAGAATGGGACAGAAAAGCGCTTTAACAGAGCACGGTTTGTATATTTTCTTTCAAGAATGGAACCGGATAATGATGATTTGGACAAGGTAGCTGAGTGGAATGCATATAAAGAGTTTTCAGCAAAGATGTATGAATGGGCAACAACAAAGGAAGACAGGAGACAATTAGTAACAGCTATTTATTTATATGTGTATTTGAATCGTGAGGAGGAAGAAAAGGATGCGAATTAATGAAGATAACTATGTAGATATGGCCGAAGATGCGATAAAGAGGTTAAATTCTTTAAAGGATCAAAGGGGTTATGAAATTCCGATGGTTACGACATCTAAAATTAGAAACCTTTTAGCTATGGTTTCGGATATATATAATGAGGTTTTAAATCTTTCTGAGGATAAGCTTCCACAAAATATTGTTGGGAAGATTAATTACATGAGAATTCGTTTTTATTATGAGGCAGGAAGAGAACCTAAAGTAAAGAGCCTTTTAGAAAAAGCGGATGTATTTAATATTATCAAGGAAATTGATAATAGCAAAAAAAACTATATTTTATTTAGTCGGTATATGGAAGCATTAGTTGCATTTCGTAAATTCTATGGAAAAAATGATGATTAGAGTGGGGAGGAAAAAAGATGATCGCAAAAGTAGAGATAACAGGAATATTAGAAGTAGTTACTGGTTTACATATTGGTGGAAATAGTGCATTTGCAGCGATTGGTGCAGTAGATTCTCCAGTAATAATAGATACACGTACAAGTGATCCAATTATCCCTGGAAGTAGTTTAAAGGGAAAAATGAGAACTCTTTTAGCAAAGCAATATAATGAAAAAACAGCTAAAACGCCAGATGATGATGCAGAGTGTCTGACAGATCTGTTTGGTTCTGCAAAGAAACCAGTAAAAACGGGAAGATTATTATTTTCAGACATGTTTTTAAGTAATAAAAAGGAAATTGCAGATTTAGGATTGAGAACAACAGAAGTAAAGTTTGAGAATACAATTTCACGAACAACATCCGTGGCAAATCCAAGACAAATTGAAAGAGTGATAAGAGGGGCACAATTTGATTTGGATTTGATTTACGAAGTTAAAGATGCAGAAACTATGAAGCGTGATTTTGCGATCATTCGTGATGGATTAAAGCTGTTAAAATATGATTATCTTGGAGGAAGCGGTTCCAGAGGCTATGGAAAAGTGAAGTTTTTAGATTTATATGCAGAACCGGTGATTGGCGAAGTGGATGAGGATGTTATGGATGAGTGTAATGCCTTGTTGCAAGAGATATAAAGGGGGATTCCTATGGAATATGTAGTTTATAAATTGGAATTCACGACTGGTGTTCATTTTGGTAATGGAATGTTAAGTGACACAGGTGTAACATTTTGTGCAGATACATTATTTTCTGCGTTATATATAGAGGCAATGAAACTGGGGAAAGAAGGTATATTCTTTTCGGAGGTTGAACACGGAAATTTGTTATTTACAGATGCATTTCCTTATATAGGAGATCAGTATTATCTGCCAAAGCCAATGCTTTATGTAGAACCGAAGGAAAGAGGAAATTCGTCAGATAAAAAGAAGATTAAGCGTATGAAATATATTCCTGTAGAAGAAGTAGATAACTTTTTAAATGGAACAATGGATCTGTCAGTAAGTAAAATGAGTGATCTGGGATATAATTCTATGCAAGTAATGGCGGCAATACGCGGTGAAACAGAAGATACACTCCCGTATTATATTGAGTCTTATTATTTTAATGAAGGAAATGGTCTTTATATAATTGCTGCATATGACGATGATGAGGATAGGGAATTATTAGACGAGTTGTTAGAAAGCCTTTCTTATACAGGGCTTGGCGGAAAAAGAGCAAGCGGTAAAGGAAAATTTGTAGTAAAAATAGGGAAGAAGGCGGAGCCATTACTGAAGCTATTGAATAGGAAAAGTTCCCGACATATGCTATTATCTTCAGCACTTCCAAAAGAGGATGAATTAGAGAAAACATTGGATGGAGCCTCCTATTTATTACAAAAGCGGTCAGGCTTCATATATTCAGATACTTATGCAGAAGAACAGCGAAAAAAACAGGATCTTTTTGTATTTCAGGCAGGTTCCTGCTTTGTAAACTGTTTTGCCGGAGATATATATGATGTAGGAAATAATGGGGAACATTCGGTATATCGATATGCAAAGCCTATTTTTATGGGGGTATGACCATGAATGATTACTTACAGCATTACCAAATGAAAATAACGGCTTTATCGCCAATACATATTGGAAATGGAGTTCTAATTGGGAAAAAGGAGTATATTCAGAAATCGTTGAGACAGCCGGTTATTATTCCTGATCTGGGGAAAATGTTTCATGATCTCCAGTTACTTCGCAAAGATGTTGCATTTGAAAAGTACATGCTTGGAAATGAAAAAATGGGACTTGGACAATGGATGCAGCAAGAAAATATTCCAGAAGAAAAAATCGATTCCTGGAAAAAATACTCTCTTTATTCAGGAGATGCATTTATACGACCAGAAAATGGAAAAGCGGCAATGCCAAAGGGCATTTTAGCATTTGTTAAAGATGCATATGGAATGCCATATGTTCCAGGAAGCAGTATAAAGGGAATGATGCGTACCGCACTTTTAGCACTGGAAGTGCAGGAACATCCGCAGAAGTTTAATAGGATTAAAAAAGTAGTAGAAGAAGTAGCTGATAGATATGGACAAGGAAGAAATAAGAATTATTTAAAAAGAGAAACAGATGAATTAGAGATAGAGGCATTCCACATTTTAGAAAAAAATGAGAAAAGTAAGAAAAATGCGGTTAATTCATGTCTTTCTGGTATGATTGTTAGTGATAGTAAACCAATTGCATTGAAAAATTTGACGTTAAGCCAGAAAATAGATTATTCTTTAAGTGGAAAAGAAATGCCGTTGCCAATCCTTCGGGAAGCGTTGATACCGGGAACAGAAATCTTTTTTGAGTTGACAATTGATACGTCTATATGCAAATATACAATAAAGGATATTTTAAGGGCGTTAGATTATTTTCAGGAGGTCAGCTATCAGTATTTCTATTCACGGTTTAGAAGAGGAAACAATGCACCAGGTACTGTCTGGTTAGGTGGCGGAACTGGTTTTTTATCAAAAACAGTTTTGTATCCTATTTTTGAAGATCAAGCAGTTAGAATTACGGATGCAGTATTTAGAAATACTTTGGGAAAGAATTATAATGTCCATAAACATAATCAGGATATTTCAAAACGCCTTGCGCCTCATATGTGTAAATGCACCCGATATCGAAATCAATTATATGATATGGGAATGGGGCGTATAGAGATGATTTCTGGATGATTTGCGCCGCATAAGGTAAAATAAGGCTTTGAAAGCATTTTTAAGATAGTTTCCATAGAAAAATATCCTGTCCAAGGTTTTGCGCCGCAAACCAGCAAATGGAACCTGCAAATTCAAGGGGTTCCAAAGACAGGATAGATAAAACAAAAGTCCCCGGTGGGGACGGAAACCTAAAGACTGCAAAGAAGCAGACAAAGCAATTCATAGATAAAACAAAAGTCCCCGGTGGGGACGGAAACAATGACCTTTGCACTGTAGTTTGCTTTACTCATAATAGATAAAACAAAAGTCCCCGGTGGGGACGGAAACCAGTTTATATAATCGTATCGAACACAATCTCTAAAT
>CAVIPV010000030.1:0-23075 GCA_963644495.1 Prevotella sp.
CGGACAAACGGTTTTCAAGACCGCCTCGTTATGACCGCTTCGATATCTCTCCAAACGTGCTTTTCAATTTTACAAGATAAGAAACGATTTGTCAAGAGTTTTTTAATTTATTTTTTCTTGTTTTTCTTATTTTGTTGCTGTTCATCAGCAGCTCAGTTATAATATCATGCCTGTCAGAATATGTCAACACTTTTTTTATATTTTTTCAAAAACCGTTTTTCAAAAACTTTTTTAGCTTTTCTTAAAACCACTTCAATCCTTTAACAACGCCTGGGCAATGACCAGATCTTCTGGTGTTGTGATCTTTATATTGCGGTAGCTTCCTTCCACCATATATACCGGAATACCCATTTGTTTTTCCACTACCATGGCATCATCGGTTATATGACTGCAGTCTTCTTTCATTTGCTTTTCAAAAGCCTCTATAATAAGAGGCAGTGCAAACGCCTGTGGGGTCTGGGCCTGCCATACAAGGGAACGGTCCGGGCTGTTTATGATCTGACCTTCTTTATTGATCAGCTTGATCGTATCTTTTACCGGCATGCCAACAACACAGGCCCTCTGCACCTGCACCTGTTTATATACCCACTCCAGGATATCTCCTGTAAGGAAAGGTCTGGCACCGTCATGGATCATTACATATCCTGACTGTCCTCTTTCTTTTAAAATGCACAGCGCTTTCCATACACTCTCGTAGCGTTCTTTTCCGCCTGGAGCTACAGCAGACACTTTCTTTATACCGTATTTCTCACAGATCTCTTTTTTGCAGTAATCTACATGGTCTTCATCTGTCATAAGCAGAATATCATCGATTACCTCTGACTGTTCAAAAACCTCCAGGGCATATGCAAGAATAGGCTTTCCCTCTAATTCCAGATACTGCTTTGCTGTCTGTGTACCCATACGCCTTCCTCTGCCTGCTGCAAGGACGATGGCTGTGCAATGTTCCCTCATTTGCTCTGCTCCCATTTTCTTCTTTTATCTTTCCCCTAACTTTAAGTTTGGAACTGCATTTAAGTCCCAGCCGGAACGATTTCCCTTTATATACTCATAGTAAGCAGCTGCACCGATCATAGCTGCATTATCGGTACAGAAAATAGGGGATGGATGATAAAATGTAATGCCATTCTTATCACAGGCTTCTTTCATTGCTGCACGAAGAGCGCTGTTAGATGCCACTCCTCCTGCAATAGCCAGTTTCTTATAGCCATATTCCTTTGCTGCAGCAATAGCCCTGCTTACCAGAACATCTACTACTGCATTCTGGAAAGAAGCTACCAGATCCGGCACATAGATCTCTTCCCCTGTCATTTTTGCATGGTTAATATAATTCAGCACTGCAGATTTTAAACCGCTGAAGCTGAAATCATAGGGGGAGTCTGCTACTTTTGCACGTGGGAACTCCATAGCATGTGGATTTCCTTCTTTTGCAGCCTTATCTACCTTTGGTCCGCCTGGATAGCCTAAGCCTACTGCTCTTGCCACTTTGTCAAAGGCTTCTCCTGCAGCGTCATCTCTGGTCCTTCCTATGATCTCAAATTCTCCATAATCCTTTACAATTACCAGGTGAGTATGACCGCCGGAAACGATCAGGCATACAAATGGCGGTTCCAGATCCGGATTTTCAATAAAATTGGCAGATACATGTCCCTCAATGTGATGAACCCCGATCAATGGTTTATGTGCAGCATAAGCAATGGCTTTAGCCTCTGCCACACCTACTAATAATGCCCCTACCAGACCAGGTCCGTAGGTAACGCCAATAGCTGTAATATCCTCCAGAGTCACATTTGCCTCTGTAAGAGCACGCTCTATTACATAATTGATCGCCTTTATATGCTCTCTGGAAGCGATCTCCGGCACTACGCCGCCATATACTGTATGGGTAGCGATCTGGGATGAGATCACATTTGACAGAACGGTACGTCCATTTTTCACAACGGAAGCTGCTGTTTCATCGCAGGAGCTTTCGATCGCCAGTATTAAAACATCTTCTGATGCAGTTGTATTCATATTTCCACCTTATCCTTTATGTGTGCTCTTGGAAAATGTCCTTTTGGAGCACCTGTTACTCTTCATCAAACTCCAGTTCCACAGTCCAGCCATCTCTGGCAGCTTTTGCCCTTGGGAAGATTTTTTTCACCTCGTCCATATAGTCATCCGGTCTTGTAAGAGACGGGCTGTAATGAGTCAGCCACATCTGGGCCGGCTGAGCTTCTTTTGCCAGGTTTGCAGCCTCATAAAAGGTCATATGCTTATACTCTCTGGCCTTTGCTGCCTTTTCTTTCTCGCCGTACATGCCTTCGCAGATAAAAAGATCTGCGTCTTTTGCATACTGGGCGATCACCGGAACCGGACGGGTGTCTGTACAATAGGTAACTTTCAAACCTCTTCTGTCAGCTCCCAGAACCATATCCGGGGTAAATGTCCTTCCGTCCTCTTCGATCACTTCTCCCTTCTGAAGACGGCTCCAGAATTTCTGTGGGATCATCTGTTCTCTTGCACGTTCTACATCAAAGCGGCCTTTTCTCGGTATGCGGATAGAATAGCCATAGCAGATCACCTTATGGTTCACACGGTAGGCGTCGATCACATAAGGCCCGATCTGCAGGCTTTCTTCCTGTTCTGTCAGTTCAATAAATTTAAGGTCAAATGGAAGCTCCGGCGCGATCATGCATAATGCATTTACCACACGTTCCAGCCCCTTTGGACCGATCAGGATCAGCGGCTCTGTGCGCTCTGCGTTTCCCATAGTCAGGAGAAGTCCTGGAAGGCCGCTGATGTGGTCTGCATGGTAATGGGTAAAGCAGATCACATCAATAGGCTTCGGGCTCCATCCCTTCTCTTTTAACGCGATCTGGGTACCTTCTCCGCAGTCAATGAGAAGGTTGCTGCCTGCGCACCGGGCCATCATGGATGTGAGCCAGCGGTAAGGAAGAGGCATCATTCCGCCTGTTCCAAGTAAACATATATCTAACATATTTTTTCCTCATTTTCTTTTATATGTTCCCACACAGTTTCCACGCAGGAACATCATACATTTAACTTTCCAAATCATATCACATTTGCAGCTTAATAATCAAGTGCTGAGGAAAATTGGGCACATCCATGTACGGAGGCTATAAGAACTCTGTCTGTTCTTCTCTTTCTACCGCTATTTTAAAAGTGGCTGTCAGCTGGTCATAGCATTCTTCACACAAGTCAAAATGGTCGATCTGCCCGTCTTTTTCTGAGAAATAATCCCATGTATGGTCAATGCTTATGACTCCTTCTCTCACGATTCCCTGTTTTACCACCAGTTTCTTGCCGCAGGCATTGCATATCATCCTTTCCAGCTGCCCGTCTGGTCCCATTTTTCTCATATTTGTATCCTCGCCTTTCTCTGTCTCTATTGTAAGCGTACCTAGCACCAAACTGGCCGTACATCCTGACAAAAAGAGAGGAACGTATCCCGTCCCTCTCCATTATATACATATTTTATACCTGTTTTTACTGGTAGTTTCTTACAGCTCATGTTTCCACATGATACAGGCGTTTTCTACCGGGTCTTCATAGTAGTTTTTGCGGACTGCCTCCTGGACAAAGCCATAATTTTCATACAGCTTTCTGGCCCCTGTATTGCTTTCCCGCACTTCTAAGGACATCTGGACCGCCCCTTTATCCTTTGATACCTGTATCATGGCATCCATCAGACTTTTAGCGATCCCGTGACGGCGCCAGGAAGGAAGAACTGCAATGCGCTGGATCTCTCCTTCATCTGCAAGGACTCTTAAAGCGCAGTAACCGGCTATGATCCCCTCTTTTTCCCACACCAGATAGGTATCAAACCAGCTGTTTAAGCCGTCTTTTAATATGTTTTCAGACCAGGGAACAGAAAAGCACTGTTTTTCCAGCTGTTCTACCTGCTCTACGTCTTTTTCTTCCATCTGGCGGATACATCCGGCTTTCCATTCAGCTTTATTTACACACATTTATCTGTTCTCCCGATCTTTGCATTCTTCAAAATGATCACCTGCAGCATTATTTATATGACAATGATCAATAATCTCCCGGAAGCTTTCCAGCCTGTCCGTCTGGTGAGCTTTCCGCCTCTCTCTGTCTTTCTGCCTGGGATTTACGCAGGTAATCCGGTACAAATTCGTCTGCCGGCTGCACTTTAGCTCCTGTATAACCTTCTGTCAGGGCTTTCATGCCAAGAGCTGCCACGCAGGATGCACGCTGTCTGTTCATCTGGGCCGGTGCAAATACATAAGGAGCTGTCATTTTCTCTTCAATCATGCTCTTGTATACCGGTACACCGTCTCCTAAGAAGATCACACGCTCGGACTGCTTATTTAACTGATCGACCAATTCTCCCATGTCCATAGGGCACTGTTCCATAACGGTCTCGATCCCATTTTCCATGTGGTACAGTCCTGTATATACCTGACATCTTTTTGCGTCCATGATGGGGCAGATAAGCCCGGAAGCACCCCACATATTATAAGCCATAGCATCTACTGTAGGTACATGGATCAAAGGCTTTTTTAAAGCCAGTCCAAGGCCCTTTGCAGTAGCCGCGCCAATACGCAGGCCGGTAAAAGAACCTGGCCCGCCTGCTGCTGCGATCGCGTCAATGGTCTCTAAGTCCAGCCCCAGCATCTTTACGATCTCATCTAACATAGGAAGGAGTGTCTGGGAATGGGTCTTCTTAAAATTCACTGTATATTCTGCTGTGAGAATGTCATCTGTTACAAGTGCCACACTGGCTACTAAAGATGAACTTTCAATACCTAGCACTTTCATTATTTTTCCTCCACCCGTATCTTTCTGTAGTCAAAACCTTTTTCCAAGTCTTTTTCAATGGTGATCTCTGTTACATGCTCCGGAAGGATCTCTTCAATCAGCTGGGACCATTCAATAAGAGAAACCCCTTCTCCATAGAAGCAGTCTTCATAGCCAATCTCGTCCATTTCACTGATATCACCGATACGGTATACGTCAAAATGATACAATGGCAGTCTTCCTGTATCATACTGCTGTACAATGGTAAATGTAGGGCTATTTACCGGTTCATCGATCCCCAGTCCCTCTGCAAATCCCTGGGTAAATATGGTCTTTCCCACTCCCAGGTCGCCGTTTAAGCAGATCACCTGTCCCGGTCTTGCTTCCTGTCCCATTTTCTTTCCAAAGGCCTTTGTCTCCTCCGGTTCCCAAGTATCAATTACCATCCTTTACCCCCTTCATTGTAAGAGAAATCCTCTTCTTGTCTATATCTACGCTTAAGATCTTCACATCTACCACATCGCCTACGCTTACTGCCTCTAATGGATGCTTGATATAATGGTCTGTCATCTGAGAAATGTGTACCAGGCCGTCCTGATGAACACCGATATCCACAAAAGCGCCAAAATCGATCACATTGCGCACCGTTCCCTTTAATACCATTCCCGGCTTTAAGTCTTTCATTTCCATAATGTCACTTCTTAAAACAGGACGTGGCATCTCATCGCGTGGGTCTCTGGCCGGTTTTTCCAGTTCAGCGGTAATATCACGAAGTGTGATCTCACCTACGCCCATTTCTGCTGCCATTTTCTTATAATCACCGATCTTTTTGCTAATGCCGTTTAAACCGCCGTGGGATAACTGTTCTCCTGTGTATCCCAGCTTTTCTAACAGCTTTCCTGCTGCCTCATAGCTTTCCGGGTGAACACTGGTGCCGTCTAATGGGTTATCACCACCTGCGATCCTCATAAATCCGGCACACTGTTCAAATGCCTTTGGTCCCAGTTTGGCTACCTTTAACAGCTGCTTGCGGTTCTTAAAAGCGCCATTTTCTTCTCTGTAGACAACAATATTCTTTGCCAGAGTCTTGTTGATACCGGAAACATACTCTAACAGGGAAGCAGATGCAGTATTTAAGTCAACGCCTACTTTATTTACACAGTCTTCTACAACACCTTCCAGCGCTTCTCCCAGGTTCTTCTGGTTCATATCATGCTGATACTGGCCTACGCCAATGGATTTCGGATCGATCTTTACCAGCTCTGCTAACGGATCCTGAAGTCTTCTTGCAATGGAAACAGCACTTCTCTGGCCTACGTCAAACTTCGGAAATTCTTCTGTTGCCAGCTTGCTTGCAGAATAAACAGAAGCACCGGCCTCATTTACGATCACATACTGTACCTGCTCTTTTAATTCCTTTAACAGCTCTACAATAATCTGCTCTGACTCTCTGGAAGCAGTTCCGTTTCCTACAGAGATCAGGGAAATGCCGTATTTATGGATCAGGTCTTTTAATATTTTCTTGGACTCTGCTACTTTGTTCTGAGGAGCAGTCGGGAAAATGACCACAGTGTCTAAAACTTTTCCTGTGCTGTCTACAACAGCCAGCTTGCAGCCGGTACGGAATGCCGGATCCCAGCCTAATACCACTTTTCCAGCAATTGGAGGCTGCATAAGGAGCTGCTCTAAGTTTTTGCCAAATACCTTTATCGCGCCTTCCTGTGCCTTGTCTGTAAGTTCGCTGCGGATCTCACGCTCTACAGACGGGGCGATCAGACGGCTGTAGCTGTCCTGGATCACTGCCTTTAATACAGGTGTGGTATATGGATTTTCCCTTGTGATCACCTGTTTTTCCAGGTATCCCAGGATCTGCTCTGTTGGCGCTGCTACCTTTACAGTGAGGATCTTTTCATCTTCTCCTCGATTTAACGCAAGGATACGGTGTCCTGCTGCCTTTTTTACCGGCTCTTCGTAATTATAATAGGTTTCATATACAGACTGCTTTTCCCCGTCCTTTGCAGTGGACTGGAGAAGTCCCTTGTTCATGGTAATGTTGCGGATATATGTGCGGTATTTTGCATCATCAGAAATACCTTCTGCAAGAATGTCCATGGCTCCGTTAATAGCATCCTGAACACTTTCCACACCTTTTCCAGCGGAAACATAAGCCTCTGCCGCTTTTTCCACCGGTTCTTTTAAATTCTGTAAAAGAATTACATTTGCCAGGGACTCTAAGCCCTTTTCACGGGCGATCATGGCTCTGGTACGGCGTTTTGGCTTGTATGGGCGGTATAAGTCTTCTACTGCCACTAAGGTTGCCGCTTCCCGGATCTGCTTTTCCAGTTCTGCTGTCATTTTCCCCTGTTCGGAAATAGCGCCAATGACCTGCTCTTTTCTGTCTTCCAGGTTTCTTAAATATTTTAAACGTTCATCTAAATTTCTTAAAACTTCGTCATTTAATGAACCAGTTGCTTCTTTACGGTATCTGGCAATGAATGGAATGGTATTGCCTTCGTCAATGAGCTTTACAGCTGCCTCTGCCTGGTGGCGTCCAATATTCAGTTCTTCTGCCAGTGCTTTGATAATATCCATTGATAGTCCTCACATGTTTTTTATTGTTCTGAGGTTTTATTATAATTCATCTTAAAGCCTTATGCAAGACTTGGGCTGGCTGGACATCCTATCATTTACATGCTATAATAAGCGAAATAGAAAGGATCCTACTTTAACTTATGAATAATACTTCCAAAAAACCAAGAAAAACATCCAGCTCAGCAGAGCAGCTGGCAGCCTGCTCCCTGATCAGCGGCATTGCAGGCATTATCTGCAGCTTATTTTATCTGCCATTTTCCCTTGTAAGTGGAAAGAACACTCCTATGGGACTGATCTGCGGAGTGATCGGTATCGTACTTGCCATTATGGCTAAAAACGCGGATATCCACCCGGGAAAGAAATATCCAGGCAAGGCGCTGGCTGGTTTTATTTTCAGCATCATCGCCATTGCCATGACCATGTTCTTCTTTTACAGCCTGATCAATTATTATGATCTGCTGCGGGACCCGATAAAGGGACCACAGATCAATCAGCTGATCTACCAGATGCAGCAGCAGCTTCAGATGCAGTTACAGGCACCGGCAAACTAATTGCTTCACAAAAATATTTAACATGTCAAAAAAGCCATTCTCTTGTTTTTATATTTAAGAGAATGGCTTTTATTATTTCACCTTTTTATTTTATTCCGTTATAAATTTATAAATTACAGCACCGCACGGATCATCTGTTTGATACCATACTCAGAACGTGACTGGGCTTTTGTATCAAAGGCGCTGGCAGCTGCCTTTAATTCTCCCTCTGTCATTTCTGTGGTAAGAACAGCAAATTCATCCATTCCGTAAAGTTCGATCACTTCTACCTTGCCGAAATACTCTTTCAATTCCTGCTCTTTGTTTCTGTAAGAACCAGCAACACGGATAAAATAGCGGAATTTGGTCTGATCCATAGGAAGGATCTCCTGCTTTTCATCGGTCCAGCCAAGAGGAACATTGTGGTTCATATTCTGTGCTGCTTCAATAATATCTGCAACTACAGCACTGGCAGTTGGCAGCTTTCCTGCGCCGCTTCCGTAGAACATAGAAGTTCCCAGCATATTTCCTTTTACAACGATGCCGTTAAATACATCGTTTACAGAATACAGTGGATTGCTCTTGCTGATCATAACAGGTGCTACATAAGCGCTTACCTTGCCATCCTTCATACGGCTGGTTCCAAACAACTTAATAGAGGTTCCCATTTTCTCTGCATACTTAAAGTCGATATCTGTAATTTTGGTAATACCTTCTGTATAAATATCTTCGTAATTAACCGTTTTTCCAGTTGCCATAGAGGTTAAGATAGCAATCTTGCGGCAGGTATCATGGCCTTCTACGTCAGCTTCTGGATTGCGCTCTGCATATCCCAGGTTCTGAGCCTCTTTTAAGGCATTTTCAAAAGTCTCCCCTTCTTTATCCATCTTTGTCAGGATATAGTTGGTAGTTCCATTTAAAATACCAGTGATCTCTTCAATGCGCTCTCCCATGAGGCAGCGATATAATGGACGGATGATGGGAATACCACCGCCTACACTTGCCTCAAAGAAGAAGTTTACCTGCTTTTCTCTTGCGATCTGCAGCAGTTCTGTTCCATAAGCAGCTACTAAAGCCTTATTGGAAGTAACTACATGCTTTCCAGCTAACAGGCATGCTTTTACAAATGGGTATGCCGGATTTAATCCGCCCATAGTCTCTACTACGATCTGTACTTCCGGATCTTCTTCAATGATCTTAAAATCATGGATGATTTTATCTGCTACCGGACTGTCTGGAAAATCTCTCAGATCCAGAACATATTTTAACTCAACTTCCTGCCCTGCGTTTTTTGCAACTTCTGCCTTATTCTGGTCCAGGATCTCTGCAACACCGGATCCAATGGTACCATATCCCATAACTGCTGTCTTGATCATAATCTCTCGCTCCCTGTATGTTCCATATTCATATCATTTATTCTCTGGCCAGTATCTTCACATAATGGATACCGTCTAAAACTTCCAGTTCATCGATCATACTGGATACATTGCCTGTATCCTCTCTTACTTCCACACTCAGTGTTAAAGTAGCAACTCCATTGACCGGGATACTCTGATGAATGGTAAGGATATTTGCCCGGTACACTGCAACCACATGAAGCAGGTCGCTTAAAAGTCCCTGTGTGTCATCCATCTGGACTACCAGTGTAATGGTTTTTCCCTTTGTATTGTCATAGAAAGGAAAAATATCGTCCTTATATTTGTAAAAAGAACTGCGGCTGATCCCCACACGGTCTGCTGCTTCCTGCACGGTAATAGCCCTTACTGTTTCCAGAAGCTTTTTGGCTTCTACTACCTTCAAAAGGACCTCCGGTACTGCCTTTTGTTTTACAACAAAATACTTACTTTTGTCTTCCATGAACCCTTTTCTTCCTTCCTGTCCATGTCCGTATTGCGAACACATCTGTATTCATGTGGAAGATATTAACATACTTTTCAGGGAATTGCAACCACTTTCTCTTGTTAATTTCTGGACAAAAAAACTGCTGCAAACGGTCTCCCATTTTACAGCAGTCTTTATTTCACTAATCATCTGACATAGCATTCTTGTTTGGACAGCCAAGGCTCATCCAGCGCAGATATGCACTGATAAAGTTGTCAATAGCGCCATCCAATACAGCGTCTACGTTTCCGCTTTCTTCACCTGTACGATGGTCTTTTACCATGGTATATGGCTGAAGTACATAGGAACGGATCTGACTTCCCCAGCCGTTATCCTTTACATCACCGCGGATACCAGCTGCTTTTGCCGCCTGTTCTTCCTGACGGAGCATATACAGCTTTGCTTTCAGCATCTGCATTGCCTTATCCTTGTTCTGGAACTGGGAACGCTCATTCTGGCAGGTAACAACGATACCTGTAGGATAATGGGTAATACGGATAGCAGAAGAAGTCTTATTGATATGCTGTCCACCGGCACCACTAGAACGGTAGGTATCAATACGGATATCATCCGGGTTGATCTCAATATCAATATCTTCTTTAATATCCGGCATTACATCGCAGGACACGAAAGAAGTCTGTCTCTTACCTGCAGCATTAAAAGGTGAAATACGTACTAGGCGGTGTACACCATGTTCAGAGCGAAGGTATCCGTAGGCATTTTCCCCGCTGATCTGAATGGTTACAGATTTGATGCCTGCTTCATCACCGTCCAGATAATCAAGAACTTCTACCTTAAAGCCCTTTTTCTCTGCCCAGCGGCAGTACATACGGTACAGCATGCTGCACCAGTCACAGGATTCGGTTCCGCCTGCACCTGCATTCAGACGTAAAATGGCATCATAGCCATCATATTCGCCGGAAAGCAGAAGCTTCATACGCATCTTTTCCAGTGTCTCGGAAAAATGATCTAACATTTCCTGGATCTCAGGGATCAGAGAAGCATCATTTTCCTCATACCCCATCTGGATCATGGTCTGGATGTCTTCATATTCCTGTTCCAGTTCACGGAAAGTATCCACTTCATCTTTTAAGTGTTTTGCTTCCCGCACCAGTTTGGTAGAGCGGTCCGGCTCATTCCAGAAGTCCGGCTCTTCCATGGATTTATCTAATTCAGCGATTCGTCTGACCTTATTATCCAGGTCAAAGTGAATCCCTCACTTCCACTAATGGTTTGTCATACGTTGATAACGTATATTTAAAATTATCTAACTCAACCACAGCTTCACCCGCTTTCTTTTTATAATTTTATTCTTTTTTGCAAAAATCCCCCTGTATGGTTCATTGCTTTACCACCACACAGGAAGATTTTTAAGTTCGCTTATACAGGACTATTTAATACGTCCGTGGCACTGTTTATATTTCTTTCCAGAACCGCATGGGCATGGATCATTTGGATAGATCTTCTGCTCTTCACGCTTCTTTGGAGCTACCGGTGTTGCATCCTTATTGGTGCCTGTAACTCTGGCAGCAGATTCTCTCTCTACCTTCTGCTCTACACGGATGTGGAACAGGATACGTACAGTCTCTTCCTGGATCGCAGCCATCATAGCTTCATACAGTTCATAGCCCTGCATCTTGTACTCAACAACCGGATCTCTCTGGCCATAAGCCTGTAAGCCGATTCCTTCACGGAGAGCATCCATGTCATCCAGATGTGACATCCATTTATTGTCAATAACCTTCAGAAGAACCACACGCTCGATCTCACGGATCTGCTCTGGCTCAGGGAATTCAGCTTCCTTGGTCTCATACAGCTTGATGGCAGCTTCCTTTAATGTATGCTTTAATTCGTTCTTCTTCATGGACTTCTTCTGCTCATCTGTGAGAACAACAGACTTTAATGGAATGATCGGAAGAAGCAGGTTGTTTAACTCTGTCAGATCCCATTTTTCTGCTGTATCATCATCAGAAACAGACATATCTACTGCATTTTCTACAATATCAGTGATCATCTTCAGTACCAGATCACGCATGTTATCGCCATCCAGAACCTTGCGGCGCTCTGCATAGATAACTTCACGCTGCTCATTGTTTACTTCGTCAAACTTAAGCAACTGCTCACGGATACCGTAGTTGTTGCCCTCGATCTTCATCTGAGCTTTTTCAATGGCATTGGAAAGCATCTTGTGCTCGATCTGCTCGCCTTCCGGTACGCCCATTGCCTCAAACATGTGCATCAGACGCTCAGAACCAAACAGTCTTAACAGATCATCTTCCAGGGACAGGTAGAATCTGGATTCACCAGGATCCCCCTGACGTCCGGAACGTCCACGCAGCTGGTTGTCAATACGACGGGACTCATGACGCTCTGTACCAATGATCTTTAAACCGCCCAGATCCTTGGATTCCTGATCCAGCTTAATATCGGTACCACGGCCTGCCATGTTGGTAGCGATGGTAACGGAGCCATGGATACCAGCATCTGCAACGATCTCAGCCTCCAGTTCATGGAACTTTGCGTTCAGGACTTTATGAGGAATGCCCTTCTTGGTCAGCATCTTGCTTAAAAGTTCGGAAGTTTCAATGGTAATAGTACCAACCAGAACCGGCTGTCCTTTTTCATGGGCTCTTACAACTTCATCAACAACTGCATTGTATTTTTCTTTCTTTGTCTTATAAACAGCATCATCCAGGTCCTTACGGATAACAGGACGGTTGGTTGGAATTACGATAACATCCATTCCATAGATGTTTCTGAATTCCTTCTCTTCTGTAAGAGCAGTACCGGTCATACCTGCCTTCTTTGTGAACTTGTTAAAGAAGTTCTGGAAAGTAACAGTAGCCAGTGTACGGCTTTCGCGGCGTACATTTACATGCTCTTTTGCTTCGATCGCCTGGTGCAGACCATCGGAATAACGGCGGCCCGGCATAATACGTCCGGTAAATTCATCAACGATCAGGACTTCGTCATCTTTTACTACATAGTCCTTATCACGGAACATCAGGTTGTTTGCACGAAGAGCAAGGATGATATTGTGCTGGATCTCCAGGTTCTCCGGATCAGCCAGGTTGTCAATATGGAAGTATTCCTCAACCTTCTTAACACCCTGTTCGGTCAGGTTTACTACCTTATCCTTCTCGTCTACGATAAAGTCGCCTGTTTCTTCGATCTCTTCGCCCATGATAGCGTCGATCTTGGAAAATTCCTTGGAAACAGTACCGCGCTCTAACTGACGTGCTAAAACGTCGCATACTTCATACAGCTTGGTAGACTTGCCGCTCTGTCCGGAAATGATAAGAGGTGTTCTTGCCTCGTCGATCAGAACGGAGTCCACCTCATCGATGATACAGTAGTCCAGGTCACGCAGAACCAGCTGTTCTTTGTAAATGGACATGTTATCACGCAGATAGTCGAAACCAAGTTCGTTGTTTGTTACATAGGTAATATCGCAGGCATATGCTTCTTTTCTCTGGGCACTGTTCATGTCATTTAATACAACACCTACAGTCAGTCCCAGGAAACGGTGTACCTGTCCCATCCACTCAGCATCTCGTTTTGCCAGATAATCGTTGACAGTAACGATCTGTACACCTTTTCCCTTTAATGCATTCAGATAAGCCGGGCAAGTGGAAACCAGAGTCTTACCTTCACCTGTACGCATCTCAGCGATACGTCCCTGATGGAGTACAATACCACCGATCAGCTGTACCGGGAAATGCTCCATGTTCAGTGTTCTTCTTGCCGCCTCACGGACAGTAGCAAATGCCTCTGGTAAAATATCATCCAGAGTTGCTCCGTCAGCCAGCTTTGCTTTCAGGATACGGGTCTGATCGCGCAGCTCTTCATCTGACTTGGCAATCATTTCGGGGCGCAGGCTTTCGATCTTTGTAACGATCGGACGGATCATCTTTAATTCTCTTTCGCTGTGAGTCCCGAACAGTTTCTCAATTACGTTCATGGTATGCTCTCCTAACTTCTTCCTTATATAAATATAAATTCTTTTCAACCTGCGTCTGACCTGCAAATGCAGACAGTACGCTTATGATACAATCTAATATATTGTATCACTTGACACAGATTAATTCAACGACTTCATAAAAAGTTTACATTTCCCCCTCTTATTATGGTAAACCAGACATCTTGCACAAAAAGTATGTTCGGTTTTGTGCACATCCACATTGTCCACACTTATCCACAAAGTTTTCCCCCAAAGTTATCCACATCGAATTTTGTCGTTTTTTCTGCGTTTTCTAGTTATACACCGACTTATCCACATTATCCACATATTTTTTACTGTTCTTTTTTAAAGGTTCCACTGTTTCGGATCCTTTTTCTTTTTTGTGTATATCTCATAAATCTGCGGTTTCTGGCCAAAATATGCACGATTCCTATTGACATTTTCTGATAAGCATTATTAATAACTCAATATCCTTTTGTGTCTTTCGAATACTTTTTTTATAAAAAATCAAGAGAAATTATTAGTCAATTTCGGATTTTAGGTTGTAATTTTATAATAAATATGCTATAATATCCATATCTCAGAAAAAGGAGTTGATGATTATGCGTTATACCATAACAGGACGAAATATTGAGGTAACTCCAGGTTTGAAAGCAGCCGTTGAAAAGAAGATCGGAAAGCTGGAACACTTTTTCACTCCTGACACCGAAGTGATCGTAGCGCTCAGCGCCCAGAAAGACCAACAGAAAATTGAGGTGACCATTCCAGTTAAAGGCAACACCATCCGTGCTGAAGAAAGCAGCACCGATATGTATGTATCCATTGATCTGGTAGAAGAGATCATTGAGCGCCAGATCCGCAGATATAAAAAGAAACTCATCGACAAGAAGCAGACCGCAGTTGCATTCTCCCAGGCATTTATCGAGGATGAGGAAGATATTTCTTACGAGGATGATATCCAGATCGTTAAGACCAAAAAATTCGCTATGAAACCGGTAAATCCTGAAGAGGCATGCCTCCAGATGGAGATGTTAGGACACAATTTCTTCGTATTCCTGAACTCCGAGACCGAGCAGGTAAATGTAGTGTACAAGCGTAAAAATGGTACTTACGGCCTGATCGAACCGGAATTTTAAATCTTATAAAACTTCATAAAACAAACAGGGGAGCCGGCTGGCTCCCCATTTTTATGTCTGTATGTATCGTATTGATCTAAGTATGTATTAATCAAAGAATGTAACTGCCTTGCAAGGTGTCCTGTAGTTGGATGGTGCATAGCAGATACCGGTTGCAGGTGTACTGGAGTGGATGATCTTTCCGTTTCCTACGTAGATACCTACATGGTTGATGTAGCTGCCGCTGGCATAGAACAGCAGATCCCCTGGTTTTACTTCGCTGACAGGAATGGCTTTTCCTCTGGCAGCCTGATCTCTGGAGCTTCGGCCTGTGCTGATGCCGAAGTGTGAGAATACGCTCATAACGAAACCGGAGCAGTCAGCGCCTTTTGTAAGGCTGGTGCCGCCGTATACATATGGATTTCCTAAGAACTGCTGTGCATAGGCGATCAGCGCGGTTCTGGAAGCGGTTTCTACAGTAGAACTTTCGGAGCTCTTGGAAGAGCTTGTCTCCTGTTTTGTTCCAGGTCCTTCGGATTTTGTCTCTGTCTTTGCTTCCACTACTGTATCTGCTTTTGTTTCTGCTTTGGTCTCAGCCTTTGTTTCTGCCTTAGTTTCCCCTTTGGTCTCCTGTTTTACAGTTGGGGCTGCTACGGTCACATCCTCTGCCTTTTCCGGATTGGCAGCAATCACTTTCATAGCTGCTTCTGTCTCTTTTGCAGTTTCCTTCTGGGTCTCTTCTTTTGGTGCAGCAGTGGTCTCTTTCTTTGCAGCCGTTGTTTCTGCCTTGGTCTCTGCTTTTGTCTCGGCTTTGGTTTCTGCCTTGGTCTCAGCAGCCTTGCTTTCTGCTTTCTTTGCTGCTTCTAACTCCTTCATTGCCTTATCCGCTTCTTCTTTACGCTTGGCCTCGTCTTCCTCTTTGGCCTTTTCCTCCTCTACAGAAACTGCCTTGTTAAATTCTACACTGGTCTTCATGTAATCTTTAAATACATAGCCTTCCAGATCTGTATCTACGGATACTTTCAGGAAATCTCCTTCCTGACCTACAACAGAATACTGGGCTCCTTCTGATAAAAGGGTCAGTGTCTTGCTGGTCAGATCCGGGCTTTCTCTTAAACGGAGACTGGTGGTATCTACTACTGTTCCATAAGTCTTTCCCACTTCTTTCGCCTTTGTTTCTGCTTTCTGGCCGGTAACGAAATATTCGGATTTAATATAACCGGTTACAGAACCGGACTGGATCTTATACCATTTTCCGCCTTCACCGTCTACTGTATCCAGAATGGTAGCTGCACAGTCATTGTAGATCTTTCCTGTAACAGAACTGGTAGTATTGGCCTCTGTACGGATATTAACAGATCCGCTTACCTTGGATACTGCAATATTATCATAGGAAGATGATGCAGCCTTTGTCTGGGAAGCCGCTGCTTTGGTCTCTGTTTTTGCCCCGGATGAGGTCTGTGCTTTGGTCTCTGTCTTGGCAGTTGATGCTGCTTTTTCCCGGGAAGCAGCCGCTTTTGTTTCGCTGTTGCTCTTTGCTGCTGTTGCTTCTAACTGATCGTAGGAAGATGCCAGTTTCTTTTCAGGCTGTGCATTTCCTGCATAATAATTATTTAATGCTACGGAAATTCCTGCGAGAGAGGAACCGGTTTCCAGATTTGTGGACGCAAAAGCCGGTGTCACGCCTGCAAGGCTGCACATTCCGCTGATGATCAATAATTTTTTCCATGTGTTCATCGGTACTTTTATCCTCTCTTTAAGTCTGACAGATACTGCTCTGCGCTTGTCACTGCATTGGCACCATCTGCCGCTGCTGTAACGATCTGCCGTAATTTCTTGGTTCTTGCATCACCTGCTGCAAAAATGCCAGGTGCAGATGTGATACCTTCTTCTGTGGCCCTGATATAGCCATGTTCCATATCCACAATGCCTTCAAAAGCGGCTGTTTCCGGCTGTATTCCTACCGCGATAAACACGCCCTGAAGATCAATGGATCTTTCAGTCCCTTTTTCTTTATCAAAAAGCAACAGGCTTTCTACTGCCCCGTCTCCTTTTATGGCTTTTGCCTCTGTATTCCAGAGTATTTCCACATTTTCTTTGGAAAACAGCTGGTTCTGAAGGCTTTTTGCAGCCCGAAGCTCTCCTCTTCTGTGGATCAGGTACACCCTGCTGCACATACGTGAAAGGAAAATGGCATCTTCCACAGCCACGTCACCGCCGCCGATCACAGCAACGGTCCTGTTTCTGAAAAATGCACCGTCACAAGTGGCACAGTAGGAAATACCTGCTCCTGCAAGTTCTTTCTCCCCTGGGATTCCCAGCTTTTTATGGGATGCACCTGTTGCAAGGATCAGTGTCCTGGCTTCATAGGTCTCATTCATTCCCATGACCCGTTTTACTTTCCCCGGGCCTTCATCTTCTATTTTTAAAACTGTATCTTCTTTAAAATGTGCTCCCAGTTTATCTGCATGTTCCCTCAGTTTCATTCCCAGCTCGTAACCGCTGATACCGGGATATCCGGGATAATTATCCACTTCATAGGTATTTAATATCTGTCCGCCGCTCACCGTAGATCGTTCGATTATCAGAGTGTCCAGACAGGCTCTCTGGGCATATACAGTTGCTGCAAGCCCCGCCGGTCCTGAACCGATTATGATCAGATCATAGATATGTGATGTCATTTTATTGTTTCCTGTCTATTTTTTCATTATCTCTTAACATATTGTAACCAATCCGTAATTATTATAGCATAGATTTTTCTATTGTTGCACTTCAAATTCTTACAATTATCTTTACTGACAACCTGGTATATACTAACATTTCAGTTCTGTGCTAAAATAGAGGAAGCAAATACTGCGTTACTGATCGCGCAACACATGAACAGCAACAGTACTACAACATGTAGAAAGGAACGTGAGCTTATGCCAAGAAAAACAGTACTTGTGACCGGCGCTTCCCGGGGTATCGGAAAGGCCATTGCCATTAAATTTGCCCGTAAAGGCTACAATGTAGCCATCAGCTGCATCCGCAATGAAGAGCGGCTGATGCAGACGAAAAAAGAGATTGAAAATTATCAGGTGCCATGTCTGGCTTATATGGGAGATATGGGAGGTATGGACTGCTGCAAAGAATTTTTCGCAAAAGTGAAAAAGCAGTTTGGCGGTGTAGATGTGCTGGTAAATAATGCCGGTGTTTCCTATATTGGACTGCTCCAGGATATGAGCAGCGAAGACTGGGAGAAAATGCTCCACATGAATCTGACTTCTGTTTTTAACTGCTGCAAACTGGCGATCCCTTATATGGTACACCAGAAGCAAGGAAAGATCATTAATATTTCCTCTGTATGGGGGGTTGCCGGTGCTTCCTGTGAGGCAGCTTATTCGGCAACCAAAGGGGGGATTAATGCACTGACCCGTGCTCTTGCCAAGGAACTTGGACCAAGCAACATACAGGTCAATGCCATTGCCTGCGGTGCTATTGATACAGAAATGAACCAGTGGATGGAAGAAGATGAACTGATCGCCCTGGTAGATGAGATACCCGCCGGACGCTTAGGAAAAGCAGAAGAAGTAGCCGATCTGGCTTATCATCTTGGCTATAAAGAATCTTATCTTACCGGTCAGATCATTGGTCTGGACGGCGGCTGGATCTAAAATGATTGTTACAGTTCAGCCATGACATCTTCTTGTTTCCATATTCATGAAAACAAGAAGCCTGGTGGTTCCACCATATGCTGATTTGAACGTGAAAATGCTTATGCAAGCAAGCTTGCAACACTTTTTCTCATTCAAACCAGCGCATGGTTGAACTGTAACAAATACTTTTCTAATCCTGGATCTCCACCCACAGATTTCCCTGCATAATAGGGCATGCGGTGCGGATCACAGTTCCTGAAAGGATCTGCTCCCCTTCTGTTTTAATGTTTACTGTTGTGTAGCCTCCTGCATGGCCCAGGACTATATCTTCTTCTGAACCTCTCGGGCATACACATTCATAGGCAACCGTTCCCGGTACCCGTGATGCTGCTGCCGTTGCAATAGAGGCAGCAATAGGATAAGCCCGGTGCATCCTGGTAATAAAAGAGCGGCAGCAAATGGACATATTGTTCTCATCTACAAAGTTTCCATCCATATCTTTATAGCTCTGTGGCTTTGAAACAATACCTACAAATGGCATATAGGTGGATTTTGTAGCTGCATCTTCCCATTTATCCACCAGGCCGCAAAGTTTTGCCGCCATACCTCTTACGTAAGTAACAAGGTCGATAAACTTCTGGTTTTTATTCAGTTCCATCAGTTCCGTTCCCTTTAAGCCGGCATCCTCTGCCTTAAAGATAACCACTGGATTGGCACAATCGATCAGTGTAATGGGCAGTTTTCCATATCCTGGAACATCTAAAATATCCTGTTTATTTCCTGTTGGAAACAATTTTCCTGTAAGACCGCCCCCTGGATTTTCAAAGGTAAGTTCAATAGGAGAACCTGTACCTGGAACTCCATGGATCCTGGTACCGCCTTCAATACAGCTTTTTCCATTTTTCACCAGAACTTTGCTTCTGATGATCCTCTGGGTGTTGGTATTGAAGATACGGACGATGGTCTCTGGTTCCTTTGCCTCTACGATCCCTTCATCAATGGCATAAGGGCCTACAGCAGATGACATGTTTCCGCAGTTTCCCCGGTTATCCACATAATAATTTTTCATTATCTGTCTGGAAGAAATTATAATCAACATCCGCATCATCTCCCTCATGAGGAGAAAGGATAATGATCTTATGGGTCGGGAAATCCACACCCATAGCTGAAAGTCCAGCTGCTGTTTTTCTCACTCCCAGGGCCTTCATAAAAAATTCCGGCCATATAGTCTTATCTTCCGGAAGATCTTCTTTGCGAAAGATCAATGCGTGGCTGGTACCGCCGCGCATATAAGTACAAGGTATTATAATACATAGGTTCTGTAATCTCCTGTACAAGGCGGTCCTTCACAGATATGTACAACACCTGCCTCAAAATCTACGATCTCATTGGATACGGTAATGCTTCTCATCATAAGAGGCTGAGTTAGGATCGGTGGATGACAGCAGAGGGATTGTGGATAGTTCACATGATCTGCCATGCAGCACTTAATATAATCCACATCGATCTCTCCATGTTTCTCCATAAGAAGTTCACGAAGTCTCTCATCTCTTAAGGTACGCTGCAGCGCATGAATCTTTGGCTGTACGATAAAGTGGTTTGCATGGGTCACAATACCGTCTTTTGCAGCTGCAGGAAGTACTGCACCGGTGGTACACTCATAATTGTTTTTGCCATGGTTCCGGGCAAAACAATTCCAGCTATCAGTATAAGCAGCGGAATAATGAGTTCCTTCCTTTTTTGCTCATGTCAGAATCCTCCTGCGCTTGCTTGCTCGCTCAGGAAGCTTAATTTTTCTTTCATTTTATGTCAATATCTCCATTTACATTGATTTCTCGATTTCTCTCATTAAAGATTCCATCCAGCACCTTCGCAATTTCCTCAATACTGATCGGCTTTATGATGTGCCCGTTCATGCCTGACTCATAGGATTTTCTTTTATCCTCCTCAAAAGCATTCGCCGTCATGGCAATGATCGGAATGTTTGCTTTCCGGTTGTCCGGCAGTGTCCGGATTTCTCTGGTAGCTGTATAACCATCCATCTTAGGCATCTGAATATCCATAAAGATCAGATCATATTGATCCGCAGGAGCCTTGTTGATAGTAGAGACTGCAATATCTCCGTCATCTACGCTGTCCACCTTCATGCCTGCTTCTTCCAGAATTGCAGTAGCTATCTCCCGGTTCAGCTCATTATCTTCCACAAGAAGCACTCTCCTGCCGCTGTAATCATAAGTCTCTTTCTTCTCTTTTTCCCTTTCCAGACTTTCTATGCCTTCCTTGATTACCGGCTGGGTCAGCACGTTTCTGAGTTCCGACATAAAGATCGGCTTTGATACAAATGCCGTAACCCCTGCCTGTCTTGCCTCAGACTCAAAATCTGCCCAGTCATAGGCCGTCAGGACAATGATCGGAACATCTGCGCTTATGACTTTTCGGATTCTGCGGACTGTCTCGATACCATTCATATCCGGCATCAGATAGTCGATAATATAGACCTTATATTCATCCATCATTTCCGCTGCATCCTGTGCACGGACGATGGCCTCCTTGCCGGATGTCGTCCAATCCGGGCGCATCTGGATATCCCAAAGCATCCTGCTGACACTTCTACAGGTATCCATATCGTCATCCACGATCAGTGCTTTTGCTCCCAGCAGCTCCGGAATCGGCTCATTCCTGACAAACTCGCTGCCAATCCGCAGATTCAGGGTAACCGTAAACAGGGAACCCTTTCCTTCTTCACTTTCAACTCTGATATCGCCGCCCATCATATCCACGATATTCTTGGTGATGGCCATGCCAAGACCCGTACCCTGAATGCCGCTGACGGTTGCACTGTATTCTCTGGTAAATGTCTCGAATATGTGTCCAAGATACTCCTTCGACATTCCGATGCCGTTATCCTTTACAGAGAACTCATACGTTGTATAGCCCTTTAAGCTGCAGGGCTTCTCAACCAGCCGGATGATGATATCTCCGCCGGCTTGTGTGAATTTGATTGCATTTCCCACGATATTCAGCAGAATCTGATTCAGCCGAAGCTTATCCGTGAACACATCCTCATGCACCACATCCTGTGTATCAATAAAAAGATTCTGGTTCTTGGCTTTAATAAGACTCTGAATCATCGTACGAAGGTCATGCAGCAGATCCGGAATATGAACCTCCGTCTCCTGAAGTTTTACCGTACCGCTCTCAATACGGCTCATGTCAAGAATATCGTTGATCAGGCTCAGAAGATGCGTACTGGAGGTACTGATCTTGCCAAGATAATCCTGTACCTGCGCCTGGTCATCGCTATGCGTCTGTGCCAATGCCGTAAAACCAATGATGGCATTCATCGGTGTGCGGATATCGTGGGACATGCTGTTTAAGAAGGTTGTCTTTGCTTTGTTTGCCTGCTGGGCTGCAGACAGAGCATGTGCCAGCGCTTCCTGCTGTTCCAGGTCGTGCATTTTTCCTTTTGTGATATCGTTAGCAACATAGAGTACTTCTTTTGCTGTGCTGTCCGCATTTCTCCTCTTCACAATGAACCGTGACTGCATCCACTGACCGGTAGGCGCTTTATATTCCGTTGTTATGGAATTGACATTTTGCAGACGTTCTGCGAGGGTCCTGAAATCTAAAAATTCGCGCATGGAATCCCGGAATTCCGGTTCCATAAAGGATGCGAGGATCTGCTCCTTTACGTCATCAAAATTACCGCTGGTCTTGGCCACCTCTCCCATAAGAGGCACACTGGTCAATATGTCATACTGGCTTGTATCAATGTCCGCCCTGAAAATGGTCGAATAAATGGTTGACAGGGAATTCACTACCTCTGCGTGCTCTCTTTCTCCACGCAGACGTGCATCTTCCAGTTCCTTTTCACGTTTCGCCTGCTGCTCGTGCTCCTCCACAATCGCATCAATGACCTGAAACCCGGCTACAATATTTCCATTGTCGTCCGCTTTTCTGAAATCAAACTGGTAATGATGAAGTGCCCCGCCTTCTGTACTGCGGTAAGTGCCATTATATTCATCCCGTTCTGAAAATACTCTGCAAAGGTTTTCAAAAGAAAATGTATCTTCCATCCTTGCTTTGTCATCCGGATGCACATTTTCCTCTATCCATTGCTTTATGACGGAACCAAAGGGAAATTCTTTTTCCGTGACAGCCAGAACCGCCCGGACATCATAGTCGTCCGCAAGCCGCACAATTCTCGCTGTCCCGCTGTTTAAATTTGCAATAAATACATTTTTGAAATTTCTGGCCAAGGTGTCAATAATTGCAACCTGTTCTGCCAGTGCCTTATCCTTTTTCTTCTGAGCACGGACTGCTTCATCCACATCATAGTGGTATCCCCGCAGCACGAATCCACCTTCCACCGGCTTCGCTGTGCCTCCGCAGCGTACATATCGCTCACCCAGAACAGGATGTTTCCAGAGATAGGTAATCTCATCACGCATCCCTTTTTTCATTCTGTCAACGCAGTCCAGTACCGTTTGCACCGCTTCCGGAGTGATATTGGAAAACCATGCATCATAGGTTTCTTCCAGAGTCAGTTTTTTATCAGCAATCCCCAGAAGTTCCTGCATCAGGTCATCTGCTTCCA
>CAVIPV010000031.1:0-22027 GCA_963644495.1 Prevotella sp.
ATTACGAATGTTTTTAGAATTGCGAAAGTGCAAAGCACGTAGCAATTCGGTATCAGAGGCGCAAAGGCATACCTGAAAGGAACAGGAAAAGAACCGGTCACAGTTGCCCTGTTAGGAGAACTGGACGCCCTTCCTATTCCAGACAGCCCTTCAGCCAATCCTGAAACAGGAGCAGCACACTGCTGCGGACACAATGCTCAGATGGCGGCACTGATGGGATCCGCTTTCGCACTGTGTGATCCGGAAGTGAAAGAAGCACTTGACGGGGAAGTTGTCTTCTTTGCTGTACCTGCTGAGGAATTTGTAGAGATTGAATTCAGGAACCAGCTGATCAAAGAAGGAAAGATCGGTTACGGCGGTGGAAAAAGCGAACTGATCCGTATTGGAGCATTTGACGATATTGATGTCGCAGTTGGACATCACGCAGCCCCTGATGCGGATATGCTGATCATGAATAACACAAGTAATGGCTTTTTAAGCAAAGTCGTACATTTTTACGGAGTCCCGTCTCATGCTGCCGGAGTACCTCATAAAGGCGTTGACGCCTTAAATGCAGCAACATTAGCCGTTCAGGCTGTAAATATGCAGCAGGAAAGCTACAGAGATGAGGATTCAGTCCGTGTTCACGGTTTCATTTCAAGAGGCGGTACTGCCATGAACATTATCGCTGATCACACTACCCTGGAGTATTCTGTCCGTGCCAACAATATTCCGGCTATTGAAAATGCCAATGAAAAATTTGACCGCGCTGTAAAAGCCGGTGCCATGGCTTCCGGCTGCGGTATCGACATTATCACCTTACCAGGCTATCTTCCTACCATACCGGTTAATGACCTGAGAGCTTTAAATGAAGCCATTTCCATTTTTGCTGATAAATATAAGGAAAAAAAGATAGACCCCAATTACAAGCAGGGCGGTTCCACTGACTTAGGTGATCTTTCTTCCTTAATACCGCTGCTTCAGTTCCACACCGGCGGGTATACCGGCGTTCTTCACGATAAGAACATGCACCCTGTAGATGAAGAGATTGCCTATGTACTTCCGGCAAAGATCTTCGCGCTGACTGCTTATAATCTTTTAAAAGAAAAAGCACGTTATGCAAAAGAATTAAAAGAAAACTTTAAACCGGTGCTGACCAAAGAGGCCTATATCAATTACATGGATGCCCACAATTTAACAGAGTCCATTCCTGCAGTTCCGCTGAAGTTTCCGCTGGACTGATATTTAACCAACCTTTATACATAACCCCTCAGATACTTTCATAGACTGTACAAAAGTATTCTGAGGGGTTTTCCTTTGAAAGATTATATTGAAGAACGGGCTGTAGCCATTGCCAATTACATTATAGATCACAACGCTACAGTGCGTCAGACTGCAAAACGGTTTGGGATAAGCAAGAGCACTGTGCATAAGGACTGCACGGAGAGACTTATCTCCATCAATCCATCTCTTGCTGCTCAGGCCAGAGTGGTCCTGGATCTGAACAAGTCCGAACGCCACATCCGGGGCGGAATGGCTACAAGGGAGAAATACCAGCACCGGCTGGCAATCTGCAGCCGGGAGGAGAAATAACTTAAATCAACCATCTGCCGCCTGCAAAACCTCCATCAGGGTATCTTTTAGCGCTAAAGCCGCCCTGGAATGGTATCTGCCAGGCGGCAGTGCTATGCCCAGATCAACAAAGGCACTTTCTGCGCCTAAGGATAAAAATTCTGCATTTCTGAAATAATGTCTGGAACTGTAATAGGTAAATGCAAGTCCCAGGCCCGCTGCTCCCATGGCCGCTGACATAAGGGCTGACAGCGCATGGTTGCTGGCAATAGGCTGCACTCCATTTTTGTTGAAGATCCGCCTTGCTTCCCGTCCCAGGATGGTATCGTAGTCGCTGAGAAGATATTCGTAAGAAAGCGTATCTTTTAAGTTCACATATTGAGGGATCCTGGAATTCGGGTTATTGTCATTATCCCGGGCAAAAGCCATGACTGGATGGGTATGACTGGTGATCAGGCATATCTCATCCTTCATAACCCGTTCTATATTCAGTCTGGGATCTGCTTCAGACATGACCAGAAGGGCAATATCAATCCCACCGGACAGCAGTCGCTGCTCCAGTGCCATGGAATTCTGCTCCACGATCTCCACTTTTACATCTGAATGCTCCAGACGGAAGGCATTTAATACAGGGGGAAGAAGATAGGAGCCTCTGAAACTGCTGATTCCCATGATCACCCGGCCGCTTTTTAACTGTCTGACATCTTTGATCTCATTTTGGACAGACCGGTATTCTGCCAGTGTTTTATAGGCATACTGAAGCATCAGCTCCCCTTCCTGGGTCAGGCGTACACCGCGGGATGTGCGGATAAACAGCTTGCTTCCTATGTTATTCTCCAATATGCTTAAAAACTGGCTGAGGCTGGACTGTGCCATAAACAGGCGTTCTGCCGCTTTTGAAATACTTTTCTCTTCTGCTATGGCGATAAAATAATCCAGTTCCTTCATTTCCATGAACTTCACACCCCTTTTATGAATGGCACAGCATATCTGCCGCCCGACTTTTAATTTTTGACTACGCTTAAATTTTTATAGTGCCATCGGTTTTTCCGATATGTACTATAACATATTTTTCATTTTCCTGCTAGCATAAATCATGTATTATTATTTCATGACACCAGGATCAAAAGGTCTTTTGACACTCATATCATTTCATAATTTATAAGGAGGTGCTCTATGGAAAAAATTTCCATGAAAGGTGTATGTGACATGCACGTACACACAAATCCTGACTTAAGGCTGCGTGCTTATGATGACTTTGAGCTTGCAGACGCAGCGATCCGGGTAGGTGCCAGAGCCATTGTCATCAAAACCCACCTGGGCTTTACTGTAAACCGGGCTTATCTCACCAACCAGTACGTAAAACGGGTCTATGGTGAAAATACCGGTTTTACCATGTACGGCGGTGTGGTCATGAACAAAGTGATCGGCGGTATTAATCCGGAGGCAGTAGAAAAAGGGTTAAAACTTGGTGCAAAGGAGATCTGGCTTCCTACACAGTCAGCCAAACGCCATCTGGAAAAAATGGGACAGGATCCGGCTAACGGCATCGAACTGGTACGGGACGGAAAAGTAGTTCCAAAACTTTTAGATGTATTTAAGCTGATCCGTGACTATGACGCAGTCCTTGGAACTGCCCATGTTTCCCCGGAAGAAGCATTTGCGGTAGTAGAAGCTGCACGAGATGCCGGCGTAAAGAAGATTGTTATTACTCATCCGGAATGGTGGGTGGTAGATATGAGTATAGAAGATCAGGCCCGTCTGGTAAAGGATTATGATGTGATCCTGGAACGGTGCTACGCACAGAATATGGGCGGCGGCGCTTATAAGAGCAATCTTCCGGACAATCTGGAGATCATCAAAACTGTAGGTTACGAACATGTTATGGTAGATACAGACGGCGGGCAGACGGAAAATCCACACTGGGAACTGGCTTTAGAGGAATACATGCAGTATCTGGCTGACCACGGCATCCCGGCGGAACATATTTACCATATGACAAAGACTATTCCTTACAGACTTCTCGGAATCGAATAAGATACGCAGACAGAAGGCTTTCGGGAAAAGTTAAAATATATCAGGAGGGAAACGTATGTTAAGTATCATCATTATTCTTTCAATTGCTCTGGCAATCTTTCTTGGATACAGAACAAAGATCAATACCGGTCTTTTCTGTATTGTATTTGCCTACATCATCGGCTGTTTTGCCATGGGTTTAAAACCAAAACAGATTATCGGATTCTGGCCTACCAATACCATGTTCGTGATTTTGTCTGTTTCACTGTTTTATAATTTTGCAGCGATCAACGGAACGCTTGAAAAAATGTCCGGTGCTCTGTTATATGCCTGTCGCAGCTTTCCGGGACTGCTTCCCTACGCGCTGTTTGCAGTAGCTGTTATCCTGTCTGTCATGGGTGCTACCTACTTCACTGTTCTTGCATTTTTAGCGCCCATCACTCTGGTGATCTGTGACGAATCCAGAATGGATAAATTAACCGGTGCTGTTGCCATTAACTGCGGTGCCCTGGCAGGCGGAAACTTCCCAACCTCAAATCTGGGGGTTATCTTCCGCGGTCTGGCAGATACTGCTTATGAAGCATCGCCGGAAATTGAAGCTATAGACTCCTTTAATATGGAAATGAAGATTTTTCTCTTTGCCGTTATCTTTTCACTGATCCTGATCACTATTTTCCGCTTTGGCTTTAAGGAAAACAGAAACATCGGCAAAGGCGTTACTTTTAAGAAACCGGAAACTTTTACAAAGGATCAGAAAATCACTCTGACTTTAATGCTGTCAATGATGGTCATTGTCCTGATCTTCCCTCTGTTAAATATTCTTATGTCAGGCAATCCTTCCATCAAATATATCAGCAGCAAGGTGGATGTTGGTCTGGTAGCCATCATCTTCGCCGTGATCGCCCTGCTGTTAAAACTGGCTCCTCAGAAAGAAGCCATTGCACGTATCCCATGGAATACCATTATTATGATCGCCGGTGCCGGAATGCTGATTGCTGTGGCCGTAGAAGCCGGTACCATTGAAGCACTTTCTGCCTGGATCGGCTCCAATGTGCCAAAGCCGCTGGTTCCTATCGCCTTCAGTATCGTAGGCGCAGTCATGAGCTTCTTCAGCTCCACAACCGGTGTTGTTACCCCGGCTCTTTTCCCGCTGATTCCGAATCTTGCTGCTTCCGTAGGTTTAAGTGCACCTGTATTATTTGCCTGCACAGTCCTTGGAGCACAGTCCAGTGCCATCAGCCCATTCTCTTCCGGCGGTTCCCTGATCCTTGGTTCCACTCCAAAAGAGGAAGAACGCAATGAGCTGTTTAACCGTCTTCTCATGATTGCTGTCCCTGTCAGCGTGATCACCTGTACGGTTTATAATTTTGTCATCGCCATGGTTCTGTAATATACATGATGTAGGGGTCAAAAGGTATTTTGCCCCCTCTGGTATCCAAACGGGTTTTCTGTCCTTCTTTACAGAAAACCCGTTTTTTATGTATAATAGACCCAGAAAATGTACTCTCGGAGGAACCTCCCATGGCAAAAAAATCCACCCGCAACACCAGAGGCCGCATTGTAAGCGCCGCCTGGAAGTTGTTTTATGAGCAGGGATATGAAGATACGACTGTAGAAGAGATCATCGAGATTTCCGGCACTTCCAAAGGCTCTTTTTACCATTATTTTGATGGCAAGGACGCCCTTCTTTCTACTTTAAGTTCTCTTTTTGATGAAAAATATGAAGAGTTGACCGGGCTTTTAACACCACAGATGACGGCTATGGAGCAGCTGCTGTTTTTAAACCGGGAACTGTTTCATATGATCGAGAACAGCATTTCCCTGGATCTTCTTGCAAGACTTTATTCTACCCAGCTGACTACCAATGGGGAAAAACATCTGTTGGATCACAACCGCATCTACTACAAACTGCTGCGAAAGATCATCGCCAAAGGTCAGGATGATGGACAGTTAAGCCGCCGTTCCAATGTAAATGAAATGGTAAAGCTGTATGCGCTCTGCGAGCGGGCCCTTCTTTATGACTGGTGTCTCTGCGCAGGGGAATATTCCCTGGCGGAATATAGCGCAAAAGTCCTTCCCGGCTTTTTAAGCAGTTTTCTTCCGTAAAAGACGTGCTTTGCACTCTCGCAATTCTATTATTTTATTCTTGATATTTGTATAGATTTTATTTTTATAGTCGTACAGTTATTTTTACTATATAAATACTGGCTTTTATTGCAATTTAATCTATGATCGTACAGTATTTATTCTATACTTCGTTCTGTATTGTAGTCTATTTTTATGTATGTTATAATCGTCCTCAATATTTGCAAAATGGTTTTATGAGGAGGAAAAAGATTATGATCTCAGGACAGGTTGGTATCCTGACGGCCATTGTGATCTATCTGGTTGCAATGGTGTACGTGGGATTCTATTTCAGCAAAAAGGGCAGCGGTGATTCCGCTGATGATTTCTATTTAGGCGGCAGAAAGCTTGGCCCATTTGTAACAGCTATGAGTGCGGAAGCTTCTGATATGAGCAGCTGGCTGTTAATGGGTCTGCCGGGTGTTGCCTATCTTACAGGTATTGCAGACGCAGGCTGGACCGCTATCGGCCTTGGCCTTGGCACTTATTTAAACTGGCTCATCGTAGCACAACGTCTGCGCCGTTATTCTATTGTATGTAATGCCATTACCATTCCTGATTTCTTTTCCCGACGTTTTAGGGATGATAGGAATATTCTGATGTGCATTTCCGCCATTATTATCCTTATTTTCTTTATCCCTTATACAGCTTCCGGATTCAAGGCCATTGGAACTTTGTTCTCCAGTCTTTTCGGCACCGATTACCACATTGCCATGATCATTGGAGCGATCGTTATCGTGGGATATACCGTTATGGGCGGCTTCATGGCTGTTTCCACCACAGACCTGATCCAGAGCGTGGTCATGTCCATTTCCCTGGTGGTCATCGTATTTTACGGCATCCACATGGCTGGCGGCTGGAGCCAGGTGGCAGATAATGCTGCCGCCTTAGCAGGTTACCTTTCCATGACCCATCTTCATGACAGAGTCTCCGGCTCCGCCGCACCTTATGGTTTTCTCTCTATTGTATCTACTATAGCATGGGGGCTTGGTTATTTTGGCATGCCTCATATTCTTCTTCGTTTCATGGCCATTGAAGAGGAGAAGAAACTGGTGCTTTCCCGCCGAATCGCAACTGTATGGGTCCTGATCTCCATGTGCGTTGCCATTCTCATCGGCATCATCGGATATGGTGCTTCTGTAGCAGGCTCTATCCCTATGTTCACCACCAACTCCCAGTCTGAGACCGTTATCATCCAGTTTGCACATCTTCTTGGGCAGAACGGCTTCTTATTGTCGCTGCTGGCAGGTGTTGTCCTTGCAGGTATTCTGGCATGTACCATGTCAACCGCTGATTCCCAGCTCTTAACTGCTGCTTCAAGCGTATCCCAGAACCTGCTTCAGGACTTCTTAAAGATCAAAATGAGCGCTGCTGCTTCCATGAATGCAGCCCGCCTTACAGTTATTGGTATTGCTGTGATCGCCATTTTCCTGGCATGGGACCCGGACAGCTCTGTATTCACCATCGTATCCTTTGCATGGGCCGGTTTCGGTGCATCCTTCGGACCTCTGGTGCTGTTCGCCCTCTTCTGGCGCCGCACCAATATACAGGGCGCACTGGCCGGCATGCTTACCGGCGGAGTTATGGTCTTTATATGGAAGTATCTGGTACGCCCGTTTGGCGGAAACTTCAATATTTATGAGCTGCTTCCTGCATTTATCCTTTCCTGCCTTGCTATTGTTATTGTTTCCCTTCTTACAGAAGAACCTTCCAAAGAAATTTATGATGAGTTTGATTCTGTAGGAAAATAAATCTTAACCTTATCATTCTTCTCTTGACAAATCTTCTTATGTGTCATACGTTAAATTGGTATTAATGAGAATTTTTATCAATAAAATCATCCCGGTGGACTTTTCTATAGTCTGCCGGGTGAATAAAGGAGCCTTGTATGACACTTCGCGATCTACCCATTGGAAAAACTGCAACGATTCTTTCTGTTGGTGGAGAAGGTGCTCTGCGCCAGCATTTTTTAGACATGGGCCTTATCCCAAAAGGGGAAGTGACCATGGTAAAATACGCACCTATGGGCGACCCCCTGGAGCTGCGCATCCACAGCTATGAACTGACTCTGCGCCTTGCAGACGCAGAAAAAATAGAAATTACAGATGTGCGGGACGGCATTCTTCCACGCCCCCAGAACCCGGATCTAAGCGTCATTGAGCAGTCCACGCCTCATCCTGGTCTTGGTGAAGGTGGAAAATACCATATTAAAGCAACGGAAAATCCACTTCCTGATACAGAACTGCTTACTTTCGCCCTTGCAGGGAACCAGAACTGCGGCAAGACTACCCTGTTTAACCAGCTTACCGGTTCAAATCAGCATGTAGGCAACTTCCCTGGTGTTACGGTAGACCGGAAAGACGGCATGATCCGCGGAAAGAGTAATACCCTTGTAACGGATCTCCCCGGCATCTACTCCATGTCCCCTTATTCCAGCGAAGAGCTGGTGACCCGAAACTTCCTTATGGAAGAACATCCAAAAGGCATCATCAACATTGTAGATGCCACCAACATTGAACGAAACCTGTATCTGACCATGCAGTTAATGGAACTGGATATTCCTATGGTCCTTGCATTAAATATGATGGACGAGGTGCGGGATAATGGTGGCTCTATTATGGTCAATCAGATGGAGGAAATGCTTGGTATCCCGGTCATTCCTATTTCTGCTGCCAAAAATGAAGGCATTGACGAACTGGTAGAACATGCCATCCATGTTGCCAAATATCAGGAACCACCAAGGACCATGGATCTTTGCGACGTAAATGATGACGGCGGCGCTGTCCATCGCTGTCTTCACGCCATTATGCACCTGATCGAGGACCATGCAAAAGCTGCTGGTATCCCGGTGCGTTTTGCCGCTTCCAAGCTGGCAGAAGGAGATCCTCTTATTATAAACAGCCTGCATCTGGATGAAAATGAAAAACAGACCCTAGAGCATATCATTACCCAAATGGAAGCAGAACGTGGTCTGGACCGTGCGGCTGCCATTGCCCATATGCGCTTTGATTTTATTGCAAAAACCTGCGATGCTTCCGTTATCAAGCCAAGAGAAAGCAAGGAACACCTGCGCAGCATGAAAATGGATAAAATACTTACTGGAAAATATACTGCTATCCCCTGTTTTGCAGGTATTATGGGGCTGGTATTTTACCTGACCTTCGGCGTGATCGGCAGTTTCTTATCCGACCTCCTTGACAGCGGTATTTCTGCCGTTTCTACGCTGGTGGATCATTTCCTGATCCTGTGGAATGTCAATCCTGTAATCCATTCACTGGTCATGGACGGTATTTTCAATGGTGTGGGAAGTGTATTAAGCTTCCTTCCTATTATTGTCACACTGTTCTTCTTCCTGTCACTGTTAGAAGACAGCGGATATATGGCAAGAGTGGCCTTTGTCATGGATAAACTGCTGCGAAAGATCGGTCTTTCTGGACGCAGCATCGTACCTATGCTCATCGGCTTTGGCTGTACCGTTCCAGGGGTTATGGCAAGCCGTACACTACCATCAGAACGTGACCGTAAAATGACCATTTTACTGACTCCATTTATGAGCTGTTCCGCCAAGCTGCCTATCTATGCCTTTTTTACAGCAGCTTTCTTCCCGGAACATGGCACCATTGTGATGATCGCCCTGTATTTTGGCGGCATTATCATGGGTATTTTAATGGCGCTGATCCTGCGGGGAACATTATTTAACGGCGAAGCGGTTCCTTTTGTAATGGAGCTGCCAAATTACCGTATGCCGGGAGCCAAAAACGTTAGCCTGCTTTTATGGGATAAGGCAAAAGACTTCCTTCAGAGAGCTTTTACCGTTATCTTCATGGCAACTCTGGCTATCTGGTTCTTACAGACCTTTAACCTGCGTTTAAACATTGTTACAGACTCTAAAGACAGTATCCTTGCTATGATCTCCAGCCTGATCGCCCCGTTAATGCGCCCAATGGGACTGGGAGACTGGCGGATCGCTACTGCCCTGATCACGGGATTTTTAGCCAAAGAAAGTGTGGTTTCCACGCTGTCTATCCTCTTTGGAAAGACCAGCACACTGGTAGCCAGCATGACATCTTTGTCTGCTGCCAGTCTGTTAGTTTTCTGCCTGCTGTATACACCATGTGTGGCAGCCATTGCTTCTATTAAGAGAGAGCTTGGTGGAAAATGGGCACTGACTGTGGTGATCTTACAGTGTGTTATTGCATGGATTGCCGCTTATGTGGTGTATTTTGTTGGGGGATTTTTCTTCTAAAATACACTCAGATCCGGAGTACCGGATCATCTCACTGTACAAAAAAGCAGCCGCTCTGCCGGTCCCATTTATAAGGGACTGCAACAGAACAGCTGCTTTTCTTCATGCCATGCTTATTTTTATGATAACTTCTTGTATAACAGGTTTCCTACACTCTGGATCACCTGTACAAAGACGATCAGAACAATACTGGTACTTATCAGATATGGCATCTTGTATGCCTGATATCCATAACGGATCGCCACATCGCCCAGACCGCCGGCACCAATAGCACCGCCCATTGCACTGTAGCCGATCAGGCTGATCATAGTCAGTGTGATACCGGAAAGGATAGCTGGAAGAGCCTCTTTTAAGTATACACGGAAGATGATCTGCAGATCTCCTGCTCCAAAGGAACGGGCTGCTTCGATCAGGCCCTGGTCTACGCTGCGAAGAGCAGACTCAATGACTCTGGCTACAAACGGAATAGCGGAAATGGTCAATGGCACTAAAGCTGCCTTTGTACCAATAGCTTTTCCTGCGATCATACGGGTAAATGGGATCACGATAACCATTAAAATGATAAATGGGAAGCTGCGGAATACATTTACAAGAATATCCAGGATACCGTAAATGATCTTGTTAGGCCGCAGGCCGTCCGGTGCTGTCACTGTAAGCACGATAGCCGGGATAAAACCTAAAATTACAGAAAAAAGGGTAGAACCGACCACCATATATACGGTCTGCCCGAAGGCTTTCATAATTACATCATACATTTTCAAGCACCTCCCATAAAATGCCTCTGTCTGTGAGCCATGCAGTTACACGCTCTTTGTCTTCTTCTGTTACATTGATCACAAGGCTTCCCATAATGGTTCCACGGAAGTTCTCTAACTTGCCCTGACAGATACCAAAATTGATGCCCAGCTCATGCGCCAGATGGGTAATAGCGCTGTCACCGGCTGTATCATCATTAAAGAACAGACGCACATTAACACCTTCTTTTGGAAGAAATTCCATGGTGTCGCCTACGAACTCCTGAACGTCCTTATTCGGGGCTACAAACAGTTCTTCCGGCTTTCCGGTAGCGATCATTTTGCCATGCTTTAAAAATGCAACCTTATTACAGATCTCTTTTACAACTTCCATCTGGTGTGTTACCACAACAATGGTGATCCCCAGCTCTTTGTTGATTTTTAAAAGCAGTGCCAGGATGCCTTTTGTGATCTGGGGATCCAGTGCGGAGGTTGCCTCATCGCAAAGAAGGATCTTTGGATTTAAAACAAGGGCTCTTGCGATGGCTACTCTCTGCTTCTGACCACCGGAAAGCTGTTTCGGATAGCTGTTTACCTTATCTTTTAAGCCAACCAGGTCTAATAATTCCATAATGCGGTCATGATTTTCCTTGCTGTTCTTGTTCTGGCCCCAGAACTGAAGAGGAAGGGCAATATTATCATATACATTCAGACGGCCTAACAGGTTAAAGTTCTGGAAGATCATTCCCATATCCTTGCGCACCAGCTGAAGTTCCTTCTGGCTAAGGCCTGCGATCTCCTTTCCTTCTACTGTAATAGAGCCGCCGTTGTACTTTTCCAGTCCGTTGATGCAGCGCAGCAGTGTGGATTTACCAGCACCACTCTGTCCGATGATTCCAAAGATATCTCCCTGATCAATGTTAATGGAAATATCCTCCAGCACCTGAAGACTGCCAAATTGTTTGCTTACGTGTTCAATATTGATCATAAAAAAATTCTCCTATCTAAACAGATATTGAAACAGATATAAAAACGGGCAAACGGCTGCTGTAAAATTTCCTGTTTTCAGGTTTTCACAGCAGCCTCTGCCATTTCATATCAGGTAACATTCAGAAGCGGGGGATTTCCGGATGTTTCTGTCTCTGTTGCTATTGTATACAGGAACGGTATCTGCGTTATGAACTAGAATGCCGGGATAACAGAACCGCTGTACTTTTCTTCGATGTAGCTCTTTACATCATCATTCTCTAAAGCTGCGATCAGAGCTTTTGTCTTAGTCGTCTCTTCATTTCCTTCTTTAACAACCAGGTAGTTGATGTACTTGTAGCTTTCGTCACTGTCTGCAAGCTCTGCTGCTAAAGCGTCTTTTTCAGGATTTAAGTTTGCTTCCAGTGCGTAGTTTCCGTTGATAACTGCCGCATCTACATCGTCTAAGGATCTTGGCAGGTTTGCTGCATCCAGCTCAGTAATCTCAAAGTTGTGAGGGTTTTCTTCAATGCAGGTCAGATCATAAAGATCATCTGTTTCTTTCAGAGTGATCAGTCCGTTGTCTGCTAACAGCTTAATAGCTCTGGACTCATTAGATCCATCGTTAGGAACTGCAATGGTTGCTCCGTCAGGAAGTTCTTCCAGACTCTTGTAATTGTTGGAGTAGATACCCATTGGCTCTAAGTGGATGCCTGCAACTTCTACTAAGTGAAGGCCTCTTTCCTTGTTCTGCTCTTCCAGATAGCGGATGGTCTGGAAGTAGTTTGCATCGATCTCGCCGTCTTCCAGGCTGGTATTTGGCTGAACATAATCGTTAAACTCAACCACTTCTACGTCCCAGCCAGCTGCTTCCAGCTTTGGAACTACTACATCATTTACGATCTCGGCATGAGGAACTGGTGTAACGCCGATGGAGATCTTGTTGTCATCACCTTCTGGAGCAGGAATTTCACCTTCTGCTGCCTCTGCCTTGGTCTCCTCTGCGCTGCTTTCAGCTGCTTCAGAAGAAGCCTCTGCACTGGTCTCTGCCTCAGTTGCTGCTGCAGTGGTCTCTGCGGTCTTGCTGCCGCATCCTGCAAGAATGGTAATTGCTGCTGTTGCTGCTACTGCTAATGTAAGCCATCTTTTCTTCATAATAGTTTCTCCTCTCTTGTCAGGCCCTGGTGGTCTGACTTCACTTGCTTGTGTTTGTTGCTTGTTGTCTGTGTTTCTTTTGATAGTCTGAATTTTAGCACATCCCCCTTGGTCTGTCTATTTCATAAAATCTTTATCTGGCTATAGGTAAAACCTATAGCAGGCCATTTTGATTTCGTGCTATACTGAGCGCAGTTAGCTAGTTTTTATACTTATCTAATAGAAGAGAAAGGTACTACCCCCATGAGCGAACTGAAGATCATCCCCACAACCGGACGGAACAACTGCGGCGGCCGCTGCATCATCTACGCCCACGTCCGTGACGGAGTTATTGAAAAACTTTCCACAGAAACCAAAGGAACACCGGAGCATCCCGTTCCTTTATGTGCCTGCGCCAAAGGCTTAAACTATCATAAAACATTTTTAGGCGAAGACCGGCTGTGCTGGCCTATGAAACGGGTAGGCAAACGGGGCGAAGGCAAATTTGCCCGGATCAGCTGGGAGGAAGCCCTGGATATCCTTACATCTGAATACATCCGCATCCGTGATACCTACGGCCCCGGCTCCCGTTATGTCAATGACGGCTGCGGCATCAGCGCTGTTATGCGTGGTGACCGCATGATGCAGCGTCTGCTGGCCTTAGACGGCGGCTATCTTGGCTGCTACAACTCCTACAGTTCTGCCTGCATCCGTAATGCAACAGATATTACCTACGGAACAAGTGAGAGCGGCACCCATCCTTCTGACTGGCTGAACAGCCACCTGATCATCCTCTGGGGCCACAATCCAGCAGAAACGAAATTTGACAGCAGCACCATGTTTTATTTAAAGAAGGCAAAAGCAGCCGGTATTCCTATTATTGTCATTGACCCGCGAAAAAATGATACTGCTATTGCTTTAAATGCGCAGTGGGTTCCCATCCGTCCTGCTACAGACAGTGCTCTTGCCGATGCCATGGCCTACGTTATTATAAAAGAAGGTCTTCAGGACCAGAAATTCCTGGATCAATGCTGTCTTGGCTTTGACGCAGCCCATATGCCGGAGGGCGTAGATCCGTTTCTTACCAAACCAGCGGCTATCATTCAGGGATACGGTGCACAGAGAAATGCATACGGCGAGCAAAGTGCCCGCGGCGCTATCCTTCTTGCCTGTCTCACCGGAAATGTAGGTATCAGCGGCGGTTCTGCAGCCGGTGCCGGGGACTGCTCTACCCATGAGCTGCCGGGATTTCCAGTCCCTAACAATCCTTACAACCGCCTGCTTCCTGTTTTCCTGTGGACGGACGCAGTAGATCATGGTACAGAACTGAACGAATATGACGGCATCCGCACCTGTGATCAGGGGATCTTTGATAATCCAACGGGTGTTACTCTGGATTCCAATATCAAAATGATCTTCAACCTGGCAAGCAATACCCTTATAAACCAGCACGGGGACATTAACCGCACAGCAGAACTGTTAAAAGACACTTCCAAATGTGAATTTATCGTCTGCTCCGACCTGTTTATGACAGCAAGCGCCAAATTTGCCGACCTGCTCCTTCCAGGAGTTTCCATGTTTGAAGAGGAAAATATTACAAAACCGTGGAAATTTACAGAATTTCTGGGATTTAACAATAAGGTGATCGAGCCTCTTTATGAATGTAAAACAGAATATGAATGGATCCGGGAACTGGCAAAACGGATCGGTTTAGAAAAAGAATTTACAGAAGGCCGTGATTACAGCCAGTGGGTTCGCTATATTTATGATGATCTGCGCACCAGAGAGCCGGAACTGCCGGAATATGATGAATTCCGGGAAAAAGGTATTTATAAATTTGAAGAAGGACATTACCCCATTTCCTTTGAAAAAGAGGTAAAAGACCCGGAACATCATCCATTCCCAACTCCAAGCGGAAAAATTGAGCTGTTTTCCACCAAATTGTGGAAAGCACCCCTGAAAGACTTCATGCCGCCGATTCCAAGGTATGTAGCGCCCCCAGAAGGACCGGAAGACCCGCTGACCAAACGCTTCCCATTACAGTTATCCGGCTGGCACACCAAATGCCGCACCCATACGGTCCATGACAATAACTTAAACCTGCGCAAGCTGGATCCTCAAAAGCTATGGATCCACCCGGAAGATGCTGCAGCCAGAGATATTCATGACGGCGACATGGTCCTTGTATACAATGACCGCGGCCAGGTAAAAATACCCACTAAGATCACGGACCGGGTTGCCAAAGGCGTCACCACACTCTCCCAGGGGACCTGGTATACACCAGATGAAAACGGCGTAGATACCCGGGGCTCCATTAACGTACTCACCTCTCAGAGACCGACCCCATTTGCACGGGGAAATGGACAGCATACCAATCTGGTGGAAGTGAAAAAATTAATTTTATAATTTATAATAAGGTATCGATTTCAATATGAAAGATTTTAGAAACACCTGTATCCATTTTTTAAAAAAAGAAACTGTATTATGTATTGCCGGAATTTTAGCTTTTATTTCCACATTTTTTGTACATCCATCCGCTGCTTACATCGGGTATATCGACTTTCGGGTCCTTTCCCTGCTTTTTAGCCTGATGCTGGTAGTTGCCGGATTGCAGAGCATTGGTCTTTTCCACTGTCTTGGCACCATGCTTTTATCTAAAGTACATACCACCAGACAGCTGTTACTGGTGCTTTCCCTGCTGTGTTTCTTTTCCAGCATGTTCATCACCAATGATGTAGCATTGCTTACATTTGTGCCCTTTGGCATTATGATACTGACTATGGCAAAGCAGCAGAAGCTTTTGATCCCAACTATTGTTTTACAGACCATCGGTGCAAATTTAGGAAGCATGTTCACGCCTGTAGGAAATCCCCAGAACCTGTATCTAGCGTCTGCGTTTTCTATCTCCACTGGCACCTTTTTAATACGCATGCTTCCTCTTACAGCTCTGTCTCTGGTTTTACTGATCATAGCAGCCCACATGCTTCCTGCTGCACCAGTAGACATAGCTTCCCAACCGGCTGCAAAACGGCCTGAACCGAAAAAACTGGCTGTTTATCTGATTCTTTTTGTGATCTGTCTGGGATGCGTATCCCATTTGATCCCATATCCCCTTATGCTGATTCTCGTCCTTGTAACTTTGCTTTTTACCAACCGGACACTGTTTCATAAAGCAGATTATTTCCTGCTTTTAACATTTGTCTTCTTTTTCCTTTTTATAGGAAATGTACAGCACATCCCTGCAGTATCTGACCTGCTCCATAAACTGATCCATGGCCGTGAACTGGGTGCAGGTATCCTTTTAAGCCAGTGCATCAGCAATGTACCCGCTGCCATTCTCCTTTCAGGCTTCACCGATCAGGCTGTTTCTTTACTATACGGAGTCAATATCGGCGGACTTGGAACTCTGATCGCATCCTTAGCCAGCCTGATTTCCTATCGTTTTTACGTGGGAACAGAAAATGCACATACCGGACGTTATATGAAGGTATTTACACTTTACAATGTGGTCTTTCTGGTTATTCTGGCTTTGGTGGCCTGGAAAATGCTTTAGAATATTATAGAAAGTCCCCGTCAGACTGACGGGGAAAGCTGACAAATCTTCACGTTTTAATCTGCTTTAAACAATGTCATTATAAAACGACATATCTTTTCACTGATTGCACAGCACGCAGTCTGAACTTCCTCACTGTCTGCTTCCGGGTCTTCCCCGCAAATATCCACGCCTATAAGCTGTCTGTCTGGTGTCTGCCGCATATACATATCTATAAAATGTAAAATCTGGTCTGAAACCACATTTCCCTGATCCCAGTTGGTCTTTCCTTCCGACTCTGATAACACGTCTTTATCAATGGAGATATACAATGGGAGCGGTTCTTTTTCATCCATTTCTGTGCCGGTCACATTACACTGTCCACAAATTTTCTGCATCTCGTCTGGCTTTTCCACATTTTGAAGAAATTCTTCCTCAGAGATCCATGTTACTTTCCTGATCAGCTCTTCTCCGTCCTCTAACAGCTCTTTTTTCGTTTCTTCCATAGCAGTTTCCGGTGGACCCACCAAAATCACATGCTTTAAATTTTCATTGGTCTCCAGCGCTTCCCGGATCCAGCCGCCACAGGACAAGATCCCACCAAAGGCCGGCCGCTGCATGTCTGTATGGTGGTCAAATACTAACAGTTCAAAAGGTTCCTTTACCAGTTCCAGCCACAGTTTTGTCAGATAATGGTAATTGCCAGAGTCTAAAAAATGCAGTCCTTCTGGGCCAAAAGAAGCAATTCTTTTTCCGATTTCTTCCTCTGCCAGACTATCGCAATAACAGTTGGTTCCCGGAATGTCCTGGCAGTCCAACTGGGTAATCACTGGTTTGACAGCCATATTTTCCTGTTCTGCCGCTACACTGGTCATTTTCTGCTCCAGCGCCTCCCTTAGCCCCTGCATTTCATAAACTCCGCTGAAATTCATGATCACGATATTACTCTTCATATTTAAAACCACCCATCTTAAGCGAAAAAAAGCTGCAGCTTCCAGGAAACTGCAGCCATTTTCATTTTACAATTATTACTTATTTCTCAGCGATTGCTTCAATCTCGCAAAGAACGCCCTTTGGAAGAGACTTAACTGCTACGCAGCTTCTAGCTGGCTTAGAAGTAAAGTACTTAGCGTATACTTCGTTGAATGCTGCGAAGTCGCCCATATCTGCTAAGAAGCAGGTGGTCTTGATAACTTTGTCATAGCCGCTTCCTGCTGCTTCCAGGATAGCTCCTACGTTCTTGCAGCTCTGCTCAGCCTGTCCTGCGATGCCTTCTGGTACAGTGCCGTCAGCTGGATTTACCGGGATCTGACCGGAAGTATAAACAATACCGTTTACTTCAAAACCCTGAGAATAAGGTCCGATTGCGCCTGGTGCTTTTTCTGTGTTAATTAATTTCATTTTCAAATCCTCCTTTGAACTCTGATGTTTCCATCGTGTATCCAATATTATAGTCAACCTTTGTAAATATTGCAATGTTTTTATATGTGTACATCCTTTAGATTAAGTAAAAACATACATTACTATTTTTTATAACCCAAAATCTTTTTGTACATATACAATAACATCTCCACTTACAAAAGCTGCTTCCTATCCATATCATAGAGCTTTTGCTGTCAGGAAGATATTATATAGATCCGCAGCTCTTTCCAATGTGCCTTTCCTTCTTTTCTTAGCATGGTCAACTCTGCCTTTTTGATGTTTCTCCAGCAGATCTCCTTACTTTTTCGCAAAGGATATTTTAAGACCATACTTTCTTTAGAATACCGCACACTGGTATTCATCAGTATAAACAGAGCGAGCAGACTGACCACTCCGCAGACCGGGGCAAACCAGATAGAAAACCATTTGGAAGGATCACTTTCCAGGAACAGCTCCCACAGGTCAACAGCATCTCCCGTTGCCAAAAGTGCCACATACAACAGAAAGATCACAATTCCCAGACCTGCCAGCAGAAAATTCTCCCGGCCATACCGCAGAACGCATTTCTGGGGATGCTCATAAGACTTTTCCTGATAATATCCTGCAACAGCTTCGGAACATTGTACCTTAACTACATTGCGAAACAGCCGGTAATTCACCTGGGCCAGTCCCGTTGTAAGGACCTTTGTTCCATCCCCCAGATACAGATTAATCCAGTTATCAAAATCGCCATCTACTTTCCGGATCTCGCTCCATTTATAAATCTTTGGCTTTTTGAAGGCTTTTTCTATCTGGAACTTTTCATCGTCAAAATACACGCAGTCTCTGGCCATGATATTGCCGGCCAGTATAGTGACAAACAGCAGCAATACTGCCATTGCCACACACAGTCCCCACATGAACCGTGCGTTTTCCGGCGCTCCGTCCATAATATAAAGAACTGTAAAAAACATGACAAACAGAAATACCAGTCCCCCCATGGCATACAGCACATATCTCTTTCCCGGCGGCTGGCACAAAATAGCCATTCCTTCCGGGATCCTGTTTAGCTACCGTTTATTCCTGCCTGTGATCAGGGAGATAATACCTGCTGTAAGGACCAGTACCAGTGAAAATATCAGTTTCTCCATGTTATCCCCCACATATTTAAACCTGCTCTTTCAGGATCTTCAGCAGATATTCCTTCGTATTCTTCTCCGGCTCTTCTAAAACCAGTTCCAGAAAATGGTGCAGCGTCTGTCCCACTTCTTTTCCCGGCTTCATTCCGGCTTTTATCAGGTCATTTCCTGTAACAGCAAGCATTTTTAAGGAAATGCAGTCGCCGTCTGCGCGGATCTCATCCCGCAGCGTGCAGATCTTCTCAAGCTGCTCTACTGCCGCACTTTTGCCGTCCTTTTCTGCCGCTTTTGCCAGACACAGCTTGATATTTAACAGATCATCAAACAGTTCTGGCTCCATCTGGCTCATGACCTTGCGGATCTGGGGTTTACTTTCGATCCCCGGCATAAATTTCAGTTCCGCTGCGGTTTCCAGCGTACACATTTCACCTGTTTTTTCATCTGGAAGTGCAATTTCCCCGCAAATGGACCTTTCGATCCACCCAGTCAGCACCTTTACCTGGTAAATGGTATCATTATCCAGTTTCAGATCCCGTAAAATGCGCACTGCCTGTTCCGGTGTTCCTTTCCGTAAAAACAAAGCCCAGCGAAGGGCCTTTTTTGCAGGAACCGTAACAGGCATATCCCCTATCATTTCTCCCATTTTATGAAATGTTTCCGAAACATAATGGCTGATACCTGTTTCATATACCAGCTTCATGGTCTCCGGCCGGTCGCTTAAAAGCAGCTTGGTCAGCTCCACCTGGATACGTTCTTTGCTTACATGGATCAGATTAGGAGCGATCTCTGTGATCGCCTGCCGCGTAGCATCCTCGATCTCAAATCCCAGCTGGGCAGAAAAACGGATGGCGCGCAGGATACGCAGGGCGTCTTCTGTAAAGCGTTCCGTTGGATTTCCAACGCAACGTATCACTTTCCGGTCAATATCTTCCCTGCCGCCGAAAATATCCACCAGACCGGTATTGTGATTATAAGCCATGGCGTTAATAGTAAAATCACGGCGCTTTAAATCTTCTTCAAGAGAAGGGGTAAAAGTAACAGTATCCGGGTGCCGGCCATCTGTATAATCGCCGTCCACCCGGAACGTAGTCACCTCATATCCCTCTTTTCCAACCATAATGGTCACAGTACCATGTTGTATGCCTGTATCCAGTGTCCTGTTAAAGAGAGCTTTGACCTGCTCCGGTCTGGCACTGGTGGTAATATCCCAGTCCCCCGGCTCTCTTTTCAGGATCATGTCCCGGACACAGCCGCCTACTACATAGGCCTCGTAACCATGTTCATTTAACCTGTCAATGATCATTCTTGCAGGTTCCGGGATATTCATTTTCATATTAATATGCTCTGCCCCAGTAAACCATCTTTTTAGCTGGCTTTCCGCAGCATACGCACTTGTCAGACAGAGTTTCCTGCTCAAATGGCATGCATCTGGAGGTTGCGCCGGTTACTTCCTTGATCTTGTCTTCGCATTCCTGGCATCCGCACCACATAGCCTTTACGAAACCTGGCTTTGTGTTAATGGTCTCAACGAACTCATCCCAGCCCAAAGCGGTATAAGTATGAGCGTCTCTGTGTTTTCTTGCCTTCTCTAACATGTCATTCTGAATGGTATCAAGCAGTTCTTCTGCCTTTGCTTCTAACTCGTCCAGAGAAACAACAGTCTTTTCGTGAGTATCGCGGCGGACCAGAACAGCCTGGTTGTTTTCCATATCCTTTGGTCCGATCTCTACTCTTAACGGGATACCACGCATCTCGCAGTCAGCAAACTTCCAGCCTGGGCTCTTGTCGCTGTCGTCTACCTTTACAGAGAAGCCGGATTTGATTAGACGGTCTCTTAACTCAAATGCCTTGTCTAATACGCCTTCCTTCTTCTGCTGGATCGGAACTACCATGATCTGTACAGGAGCAATTCTTGGAGGCAGTACCAGACCATTGTCATCACCATGTACCATGATGATCGCGCCGATCATACGTGTTGTCATACCCCAGGAAGTCTGGTAAACATGCTTTAATGTGTTGTCTTTATCTGTAAACTGGATGTCAAATGCCTTTGCAAAGCCATCACCGAAGTTGTGGCTGGTACCGGACTGTAATGCCTTACCGTCATGCATCAGAGACTCAATGGTATAAGTAGCCTCAGCACCTGCAAATTTCTCCTTGTCAGTCTTCTGTCCCTTGATAACCGGGATCGCTAAAACCTGCTCGCAGAAATCAGCGTATACATTTAACATCTGAATGGTACGTGCCTCTGCTTCTTCAGCAGTTGCATGAGCAGTATGTCCTTCCTGCCATAAGAACTCTCTGGAACGAAGGAATGGACGGGTTGTCTTCTCCCAACGTACTACGGAGCACCACTGGTTGTATACCTTTGGAAGTAGGTCTTACGCAAAGTCTCTCCTGAAGTGGCTCTAATCCGCCGTGAGTTACCCATGCAACTTCCGGTGCGAAACCTTCTACATGATCTTTTTCCTTCTCTAACAGGCTTTCTGGAATGAAAATAGGCATGTACACGTTCTGTACGCCTGTTTCTTTAAATCTGCGGTCCAGTTCCTTCTGGATGTTCTCCCAGATCGCATATCCAGCTGGCTTAATGACCATACAGCCCTTTACGCTTGCATAATCGCACAGCTCTGCTTTTTTAACCACATCGGTATACCACTGGGCAAAATCAGTGTCCATGGATGTGATCGCTTCTACCATTTTTTTGTTGTCTGCCATGATTTTTCTCCTTTTTATTTCTTTCTAACACAAAAACAAAGAGCCATCCGATCCCATGCATCAACTTACTGCAAGGGACCGAATGACTCGGCGGTACCACCCTTCTTAGTTCCTGTAAAAATGTTGAGACAAAAGACATTTTGCCTCTGCAGAAACCCTCTTGTTTATCCCATAACGCGGGAAACACGCTGTATTTATCATACAGAGCTCCAGGGCAGGTTGGGTCACGCTTTCGTAAGGAACTTCCACCAGTGTTCCTCTCTCTGTAACGGGCTTTCTGACTTAATGATCCCCTTCAACGCCTTTTTTCATGGAATTTCATAGATCCTCTTTGATTTTCGTCGTTTCCTTTCGATTTTACGTCAGAACGGGATTTTTGTCAATGGTCCGGGAACCTGTTGTTTGGGCTGTTGGTTACAGTTCAGCCATGTAGCTGATCTATATATGAAAAACAGAGAAATTTTAC
>CAVIPV010000032.1:0-1068 GCA_963644495.1 Prevotella sp.
GTCTAGAAGTTATGTTTCGACCCCAACATCATATGATCTTGTTATACAGTATCAGCCTGATATGTCTGGGCTGCGATTTTACTACCTATGGCGAGCAGACAAACGGCGAAACAGTAAAAATAGGCTACTACCAGGCAAAAGATTTCCAGGAAGGCGACGGGGTAAAGACGCTGCACAGAGGCTACAGCTATGAATACCTGCAAAAGATCGCTTCTTATACAGGCTGGCAGTATGAATATGTGTCCGGTGACTGGGCTTCTTTGTACGAGAAGCTTTTAAGTGGTGAGATCGATATGATGGCGGGAGTGGCCTACTCAGAAGACCGGAGCCAGCAGATCTTATATCCGGATCAGGAGATGTTAAAAGAGACGATCTATATTTATAAAGACTCCGATGACATGTCCATGAAAAGCGCCAATGTTGCCTCCTATAAAGGAAAGAAGATAGGCGCGACGGAAGATCCCAGGATCCTTGCTGCGTTAAATACCTGGAAAGAGGAAAACCATGCAGAAATTGAGATCGTTACCTATCAATATCTGACGGAGTGTGCAAACGCCTTTAATGCCCGTCAGATCGACGGTTTTGTCAGTGCGGACAATGTTGTTTCAGAATATACAGGCATTACGCCTGTGGAGATCATAGGAAAGCAGCCCTATTATCTGTGCGTCTCTAAAAGCCGGGAAGATCTTTTAAAGGAACTGAATATGGCCCTGGAGATAATGAGTACCCAGGATACGCTGTATGTGGAGACTCTTCGCAATAAATATTCAGCGGACAGCTCGATCAGCGTATTTCTTTCCCTTCAGGAGCAGGAATGGATGGAAGAGCATTCTGAGATAAAAGTGGGTTATCTGGAGCATTATATGCCTTACAGCGATACCGATGAAAATGGGAAGGTTTCCGGCCTCATCGCAGATCTTATTCCTGATCTTTTTGCTGCTCTTCCAGGGCAGAACTACAAGCCAGACATCTCCTATCAAGGCTATGAAAGTCATGAAGGGATGATCGAAGCCCTGAAAAACGGGGAAGTAGACATTGTTTTCCCAGTGGGAGGCCAGATCCCCTATG
>CAVIPV010000032.1:1094-5063 GCA_963644495.1 Prevotella sp.
CAGCAAAGCTCCTGCGTAGTCAGCTCAACCATGGATCTGGTGTATGCCGGAAACAACGAAGATGATGTTACCAGAAAGATAGCGGTAAACCGTGGAAATGAACTTCAGTATTATTACACAAAAGCCAATTTCCCGGATGCCCAGATCCTGCTGTTTGATAACATTGAAGACTGCATTAAGGCAGTGAGAGAAGGTCAGGCAGACAGCACGGTGATCAATGTGCTCCGCTCCATGAAGCTGATCGGAACAGATGATGGCTTAAAGATACGGCCGCTGCCAGAGGCGGATGAAAGATGCTTTGGCGTTGCTTTTGGCGATACAGCTCTTTTGCGCTTATTAAACCATGGCATCAGTATACTGGGAAACGGATATGGTTTAAATCATGCATATCCCTATATCAGCCAGCTGATGACTTATACACCGGATGATTTTGTAAAAGATAACCTGGGACTTGTAAGTGCCATTACAGTGGGCGTTCTGTTTATTATCATAATGATAACGGCTGTCCATGTGGTATCCCTGCGAAAGACGGCGAAGAAAGAGGCGCATCAGAACCAGGTATTAGAGGACGCCCTGCGCCAGGCAAAGGAAGCCGGCCGCGTAAAGCAGATGTTTTTAAATAATATGTCCCATGATATGCGCACGCCTTTAAATGCCATTCTGGGCATTATAGAAATGAACCGGAAATGTGATGATCCAAAGGTTTTAGAGGACAACCGGCGTAAGGCCAAAATGGCGGTATACCAGCTTTTGAATTTAGTGGATAATGTAATGGAGATGAATAAGCTGGAAAGCGGATCTGAAAAAGAGGAGAAGACAGAAACAGATCTGGCAGCTTTGCTGGAAGAGATGCTGGATACGGCTATTCTCCATGCAGATGAACAGGGGATCACCCTTGTGAGAAAACAGACCGGGGAAGCAGAAAGCTGGCCGCTGGTTCTGGCTGACCAGGACCGCATCCGTGAAGTGTTCCGTCATATCCTGGAAAATGCGGAAAAATACAATAAACCTGGGGGATATATTTACTGGAATGATGAATTAAAGTATACCAATGGCAAGGTTGTATACCAGTGTACTATTTTGGATACAGGCATTGGCATGAAAAAAGAGTTTCTGGACCATGCTTTTGAGCCTTTTGCCCAGGAGAGATCTGATGCCAGAACTGTATATCAGGGAACCGGACTGGGACTTTCCATTGCCAGGACACTGATCCACCAGATGCATGGCACGATCCATATTGACAGCAGTCCAGATGAAGGAACTTCTGTGAAAATCACGGTGCCTTTTGAACTGGTGCCGGTAAAGGAAGCAAAAGAACAGGATCATGTTCCCGGCGAGGCCGAAAATACAAAAGAAAATATGGAAGATCTTTCCGGCACCTGCATCCTTTTGGTGGAAGATAATGAATTGAATACGGAAATTGCCCGCTTTATGTTAGAAGAAGCAGGAGCTACGGTTATAACTGCAAAAGACGGAGAACAGGGAGTAAAAGAGTACTTAAGCAGACCATCCGGCAGTTTTGATGCAGTGCTTATGGATATTATGATGCCGGTGATGGATGGTTATGAGGCTGCAAAAGTCATCCGTACCTCTGGAAGGGAAGACGGGGAGACTATTCCTATTATTGCAGCTACTGCCTGCGTGTCAGAAGAAGCCAGACAGAAATGCATCCAGGCGGGAATGAATGAGTTTCTGGAAAAACCGCTGGAACTGGATCGGACTGTAAAGACGTTGTTATACTTTATAAAATAAGCGAATTGATAAAAAGCAGGAAACGCTGTAAGTTAAAACCACAGTGCTTCCTGCTTTATTGCATACAAAATACTAATTTGACAGGATCAGTGTCCGCAGTCCGTCTGTACTTGAAGGTCCGTTAAACATATACAGCGTATAAGATCCGCCGGAATTTAAGGAGGCAGAAGCTGCTGCAATGGCATTGCTATTATTAAATGCATTGGTACGGAATACATAAATGGAATACCAGCCTGGTGCAAAGCTGGAGAATGGGGTCACTTCCTGGAAACGGACATTGGTGAAGGTGCGGTAGGAATTGCCCCGGTTTTCTAAGGCTACGTCAAAAGGTCCAAGGTTCGGGGAAATGTTGCAGGCGCGGATGCAGGCAGTACCGGACGGGCCGTTGCAGGAAAGATCGGAGATCTCCATAAGATCAAGGCCGGTAGTGGTGTTGATGATCGCCACTGTAGAGGCAGAACCGGCCCGGATGGTGATCATTTTCTGGATATAAATATAGCCATTGGTGCCGGATACAGTAACGGTCTGGAAGCCGGAGGATGCCTGTACGTAGCTGGTGAGATCCCCGTTATCTAACTGCTCTCCAATGCGCCAGTTTCCTAAGGATACATTGAAGGCTGGGTAGCCGGAAGAAGCATTTAAAATGCGTACACGGCCCAGGCTGGAGGAAGTGGTGCAGTTATAGCAGGGAAAGCTGATGCCTGGGAGAATGGTAATGGAGCCGTTGGAAGGGAAAACAGGACGGTATACCGGTACCTGGGAACCGCCTGTCTGTCCGTTGCCGCCAGAAGGACGGTTATAATTAGGGCCATTATATACAGGACCGCCTTCTCCCGGGTTTGGCAGAGGAACTACGGGAACGGAGCTGAGATCGTCACCGAAAGAGCCATTGCCGTCAGAACCATTATCCATAGAGCCGTCATACACAGGACCGCCTTCTCCTGGATCTGGCAGGGGAGTTACAGGAATATCTTCTTCGTTTGTCTGAGCTGCTTTTACCATGGAAATGGCTTCAGAAGCAGGATTTAACTTGGAATTCATAAAAACCTCACAGAAAAATTCTTTCCCTATAAGATATTCCCGGATCAAAAAATGGGTGCAGAAAGAGGATAAAAGTGAAAAGGCGTATCCCGCAGAAAGTGCCGTCATATAATGAAAGGAAAAGGCTCCGGGAGAAATGCCATGAGAGAGGACAGAAAAAGGGCCGCGGTGGAAGCTCTTGGCCTTCCAAGGGATGTGATGTTAGGAGATATCCTGATCCATTTTACGGGCTCCTATGAGGCGGTGGTGGAAAACTTCAGGAGCCTTCTTATTTACACGGATACCTATATAAAAATAAAGGCGGCAGGCTGTATGGTGGTATTTAAGGGGCAGCGTCTGGAAATAGAGACTTATACAGAAGATGCCTTAAAAATAACAGGCCAGATACAGTCTTTAGAGTTTAACAGTTTGTCATGTTGAGAGGACATTCATCAAAAAGGGCGGTGTAAAGATGATCTGGTGGTTTTTTAGCCTGCTTAAAGGCTATGTAAGGATACATATAAAAAGCATCAGCCCGGAACATTTTCTGGAGCGGTGCAGGATCAGGGGGATTTTTTTATGGGAGTTAGTGTGTCTGAAAAAAGGAGAATACCAGTGCTGTCTTTCTTTAAAAGATGTTTACCGTCTGAAAGACTGTGCCAGAGGGGCGGGGGCGCGATTACATATATGTGAGCGGCGGGGACTGCCATTTTTTCTTCACAGGAACAGGAAGCGGTGGTACGCAGCCGCAGGCTTTTTCGGTTTCTTTCTTCTTTTATATCTTATGTCCCTTTTTGTGTGGGATATCCATTTTCAGGGCAATCACCATTATACAACCGATACTTTGGTCCGCTATCTGGACACCCAGGATATAAGATACGGCATGAAAAAGAAAAATGTGGATTGTGAAGCTTTGGAAACTGGAATGCGGGAGAGTTTTCCACAGATCACCTGGGTGTCAGCCAGAGTGTCCGGCACAAGGCTGGTGATCCAGATCAAGGAAAATAAGATCATACAGGACAAAATGACAGAAAAAGAAGAGGCCTGTGACCTGGTATCGGATGTGTCCGGTACTATTACCTATATCATGGTGCGCCAGGGCATACCAAAAGTGAAAAAAGGGGAAGAAATAGAGCCGGGACAGATCCTTGTCAGCGGCCGGGTGCCTGTGATCGGGGACGATGAACAGGAGATATC
>CAVIPV010000032.1:5073-21888 GCA_963644495.1 Prevotella sp.
GCCTTTTATGTACAGTCCCAGGGGGAGATCCTGGCAGAGACCATGAAAACGTATGAAAAACAAATGCCGCTGACCCGGAAAGTGCGCTATCCCACAGGAAAGAAGCGGTATGGCTTTCGCCTGATCGCAGGCCCCTTTTCCTTCTCTTTTCTCATGCCTGAACTGGGAAAAAATGGAAATAAAGAAGACTGGGATTATACCGTGGATATGACCCAGTGTAAGCTGTTTTCCAGCTTTTATCTGCCCCTTTTTGCGGGGAAGATCACAGGGGAATATATGACAGTTTATGAGAAAGGATATACAAAAGAAGAACTGGAAGAGACAGCTTCAGAAACAAATCGCCAATTTGTTGAAAAATTAAGGGAAAAAGGGGTACAAATTCTTGAAAATAATGATAAAATAGAAAAGAATATATCTGGTTACAGGATCAGCGGAACGTTAAAGGTCATAGAGCCTGCAGCGGTCAGCGCACCTGTTTCTAAGACCCAAGGAGATCAGACAGACGGATGAGTGTAATTGAAACAATGATCGACATCCCGGCAGAACATGAGAGAAATGTCTGCGGGCAGTTCGATGCATATTTAAAGAAAATAGAACGGACCCTTCATGTGACCATGATCGCCAGAGACGGCGAGATCAAGCTGATCGGCCCGGAAAAGACCATTGGCCAGGCAAAAAGCGTATTTAATAACCTGATCCAGCTTTCCATGCGTGGTAATACCATTACCGAGCAGAATGTGGATTATGCATTATCCCTTTCTTTTACGGAAAATGATGACCAGATCTTAGAGATCGACAAGGACATTATCTGCCGTACTATTATGGGAAAGCCGGTAAAGCCAAAAACTTTAGGACAGAAACATTATGTGGACTCGATCCGCAAGAAAATGATCGTATTCGGCATCGGACCGGCGGGTACCGGCAAGACCTATCTTGCCATGGCTATGGCGATCCAGGCCTTTAAAAACGGGGAAGTAGGGCGGATCATCCTTACAAGACCTGCCATTGAAGCAGGAGAGAAGTTAGGCTTCCTTCCTGGTGACTTACAGAGCAAGATCGATCCATATCTGCGGCCATTGTATGATGCTTTATATCAGATCATGGGAGCGGAAAGCTATCAGCATAATTCAGAAAAGGGACTGATCGAGGTGGCGCCTCTGGCATACATGCGAGGACGTACTCTGGATAATGCCTATATCATCCTGGATGAGGCACAGAATACGACACCGGCACAGATGAAGATGTTCTTAACCAGAATTGGTTTTGGCTCCAAAGTCATTATCACAGGAGACCAGACACAGAAGGATCTTCCTTCCGGTGCGGCCTCTGGTCTGGACACAGCATTAAAAGTCCTTAAATATATTGATGATATCGGTTTTTGCTTTCTGACCAGTTCTGACGTAGTCCGTCATCCGCTGGTACAGAAAATCGTTAAGGCATATGACGATTATGAGAAAAAGAACGCATCAAAGACCGCCAGAGGGGAAAGAAAAGCTCCGGCAGTGAAAAATACACGAAAGGGGAATAATCGGTAATGACAGTTTCTATTGAGTATGAAGCAGAGAAAAAACTGGATCTTCCCTATGAGGAGATCATAAAAGAGATCGTAGAAGCGTCCCTTGATTTTGAAAAATGCCCTTATGAGGCAGAGGTAAATGTGATCTTAACGGATAATGATGCGATCCAGGCCATCAACAAAGAATACCGCCAGATCGATGCGCCTACAGATGTATTGTCGTTCCCTATGGTAGATTATGAAAAACCTTCTGATTTTGACCATGTGGAAGACGCAGTAGAAGATTATTTCAACCCGGAAACAGGAGAACTGATGTTGGGGGACATCGTGATCTCAGTAGACAAGGTGGAAGAACAGGCTGAAAAGTACGGTCATTCCCAGACAAGGGAATTAGCATTTTTAGTAGCCCACAGCATGCTTCATTTATGTGGATATGACCACATGGTAGATGAAGAACGCCTGGTCATGGAAGAACGTCAGAGACAGATCCTGGACACAAGGGGGTACACCAGATGAAAAAAGGGAGCAGAGGTAAAGAGGCAGTACGAAGAAAATTGATGTTAGGGACCATATTGTGCATAGCAGCACTAAGTGCCGGGTGCGGAAAGAAAACAGAAGAAGCCGCCCAGACCCAGGTTCCCACGACCCAGGAAACAACAACCCAGGCAGCCACTTCTGCTCCCGAGATCCTGATCCAGTCGGATGAGGAAAAAAAGGAAGAACCCAAAGAAGCTTCCGATCATATCCTTTTTTCTGAAAGAGAAGAAAAAGACGGCATGATCCGCAGCTTTCTTACAGGACAGATGGTACCGGTAGAACAGGCAAACCGCCGTCCCATCGCTATTATGATGAGTAATGACAAAGAAGCAAGACCCCAGTACGGCATGAACCGGGCCGGTGTGGTTTACGAAGCGCCGGTAGAAGCAGGCATGAACCGTTATATGGCAGTGATCGAGGATTATGATGATCTGGACCGCATTGGTTCTGTGAGAAGCTGCCGTACTTATTATACTTATTTTGCAAGAGAGTTTGACGCAATTTATGCCCACTATGGACAGAGTACCTTTGCAAAGCCTTATCTTAATAATGTGGACAATATCAATGGTCTGGATGCCATTGGAAATACTACTTATTACAGAAGCAAGGATAAACGTTCTCCCCACAATGCATATACAAGCGGGGACCGTTTGAAAAAAGCCATTGAGACCTTAGGTTACAGCACAGAATATGATGAGTCTTATGAAGGCCATTATCTTTTTGCAAGAGACGGCGTAGAAATCTCATTAGATGGAAAGCCAGGTGTGATGGATGGTACTCATGCAAAACCAGGTTATATTATGAATAAGCCGGAGTTTGTCTATGACAGCAATGACGGTTTATATCACAGATACCAGTATGGAGATGTGCATCAGGGAAGTGAAGGCCCGGTTGCAGTAAAAAATGTGATCTTCCAGTACTGCCAGAGTGGTTTTTATGCCTCTACTCAGTACCTGAATATCAATGTACATACCGGTGAATACGGGTATTATCTCACAGATGGAAAAGCGATCCCCATCAGCTGGGAGAAAGACGGGGAATTTGGTGTGACCCATTATTACGATCTGAATCACAATGAAATCGTATTAAATCAGGGAAAGACCTGGGTCTGCATCATCCCTACAAAGGACTTTGAAAAGTCTGAGATCAACTGAAAATGTGATCATACACGTTCTCAGTTGCAAGTAATAAAACATGGAGCACAGTAGAAGATAAATGAAAGCAGTACAGGGAAAAAAGAAAAATAAGGCAGCAAATTTCGTAATACAGGGAAGTATCCTGGCTATGGCCGGTATCCTGGTGCGCATCATCGGTATGCTTTACCGTATGCCTTTAAATGATATTATTGGAAAGCAGGGAAATGGATATTATACATCTGCGTATAATGTATACAACATTTTACTGATCCTTTCCTCCTACAGTATGCCGGTGGCAATCTCAAAAATGATATCTGCAAGACTGGCAAAAGGGGAATACGAGAACTGCCGCCGTATTTTAAAAGCGGGACTTCTCTATGCAACGGTAACAGGTGGACTGGCAGCCATTGTGCTTTGGTTTGGTTCTGACTCTTTTGCGGGACTGATCAAGACGCCATATTCCAGCTATGCCTTAAAGACGCTGGCACCTACCATCTGGATCATGGCATATCTGGGGGTTTTAAGAGGCTATTTTCAGGGAACAGGAACTATGATCCCTACAGCCATTTCCCAGATCTTAGAACAGATCATAAACGCCATTGTCAGTGTAGTGGCAGCGGGACTTTTATTCCGTGTAGGGGAAGGAATGAATGCGGCACAGGGAGCAAAGAACTATTCTTATGCTTTAGGCGCTGCAGGAGGAACCATTGGTACAGGCGCCGGTGCACTGACTGCGTTCATCTTCTTTATCTTCCTTACAGCAAAAAGCGGCCGTTCTGTTTTAAAACAGCGTATTGCAGCAGAGGACTTGCCCCCGGAAGCTGCTAAAATGGCAAGAAGAAAGCGGACCCGTTACAGAAAGATCCTTTATGTGCTGACGATCACCGTACTTCCCATTGTAATCAGCAGCGGTATCTATAACTGCTCAAATGTAGTGGACAACTTTATATTTGGACAGGGAATGGATAAATTAGGATACAGCGGAGAAGAGATCGCTGTATTCTGGGGAGCTTTAGGACAGTATCAGCTGTTATTTAACATTCCGGTGGCAGTTTCCAATGCACTGTCTTCTTCCTTGATCCCCTCTCTTACAAGAGCCGTATCTGCCGGAGACAGGGAACAGACTTTAAAGAGGATCGCAGCAGCTGTCCGGTTTTCCATGCTGATCTCTATTCCCGCAGCAGTGGGAATTGCAGTTTTAGCTGATCCGGTATGCAACCTGTTATTTATCAGTGAAGATAACAGCCTTTTAGTAAGTCTGACCATGGCAGGTTCTTTGGCTGTAGTATTCTTCTCATTGTCTACTGTGACCAATGCCGTGCTTCAGGGATTAAACCGTATGGAAGTGCCGGTACGCCACGCAGCCGTTTCTCTGGTGATCCATGTGGCTGTATTGTGGGTACTTCTTATGGTATTCCATATGGGTATTTACGGTGTTGTATTTGCTAACATTGTATTTGCTTTTATCATGTGCGTTTTAAATGCCCGTACCATTGCAAAACATGCAAGGTATCGTCAGGAGTACAAAAAGACCTTTGTGTTGCCTGCTATCAGCGCCTGCATCATGGGTGTTGTAGCCTGGGGCGTATATAAGGCACTTACCTTTATCCTTCCGGCAGCTTTTTTAAGAGGACGCTCCGGAAGAGCCATTGTGGTATTCCCTGCAGTGGCAGTAGCAGCAGCTGTTTATGCTGTGCTTTTAGTAGGACTTAAGGCAATTGATGAAGAAGAACTGCGGGATATGCCTATGGGAACTAAGCTGATCCGTATTTTGAAAAAAGTCAGACTGATATAAAGGATGCTGCAAGTAGTATTACTGTATGTTTAAAATAGCCCATTCTGGCAGATACTACCTTTAAAAGGTCAAAAAGAAAAATAGGACCTGATACAGGAGGCAGTATCCATGAAACATTTTTTATTTGCCCTGGGACTATTCAGTATATCAGCGGTGGTATCGGTTCTGGTGATCTACGGGGTAGCCCGTTATCAGATGCGTCAGGAGGCACCGGTACCTAATACAGTGATCGAAACAGAAAGTGTCAATGAAATGGAAGGAAGGGCAGCTGCCAACCAGGAAAGCATTACCCCGGTAAATTCCCAGTATTTCCTGGTTTCCGAGGCTGGCTTCCTTCTTGTATTCTGCAGTGATAAAAGTACCGTCTGTCTGTACACCCATATCCCGGTGACGGATTTCCCGGAAAGTGAAAGAACCCGCCTGATGGAAGGCATCTGGTTTTCAGACATGATGGACGTATACCATTATCTGGAGTCGTATACAAGTTAAAACAGGAGTTTAAGCAATATGAAGAAAAAAGTAGGAATTATCGGCGGCGGCGCTTCTGGGCTTGTAGCAGCTATTGGCGCAGCCCGAAATGGGGCGGAAGTGGCCGTTATAGAACATATGGACCGTGTGGGAAAAAAGATCCTTTCTACAGGCAACGGCAGGTGTAATCTTACCAATTATAAAATGGAAGAAAACTGCTACCGCTGCGGCAGGAAGGATTTTCCTATGCAGGTAATAAGGGGATTTGATGTAAATGAGACTCTGGAATTTTTTATGGGATTAGGGATTGTGCCAAAAGACCGGAATGGTTATGTTTATCCAAACTCCGACCAGGCCGCTTCTGTTTTAGATGTGCTAAGAGAAGAAGTGGAGCGGTTAAAGATCAGAGTTCTTCTTTCCTGCCATATAGAAAAGATCGAGAAGAAAAAGAATGGCTTTCTTGTACATACAGATCAGGGGAAAATAGAGACAGACGCCTTGATCTTGGCAGCCGGTTCCAAGGCTGCTTCTTCTACCGGCTCAGACGGCAGCGGTTATGAATATGCCAGACAACTGGGACATTCTGTGATCAAGCCTCTTCCAGCCCTGGTGCAGCTTCGCTGTCAGGGAAATCTTTATAAACAAATGGCAGGTATCCGTACAGAGGCAGAAGTAAGACTGCAGGCAGACGGCATTACTCTGGCAAGTGACAGAGGAGAACTGCAGATCACCGATTATGGTCTTTCTGGCATCCCTATTTTCCAGGTAAGCCGGTATGCAGCCAGAGCGTTGGATGAAAAGAAAAAGGTGAGAGTCTATGTGGACTTTATGCCAGACTGGGATGATAATGAAAGCTTCCGGCTTTTAAAGAAACGGGCTCTTTTACTGGCTTACAAACCGGCAGAGGAGCTGTTTACAGGAATGTTAAACCGCAAGCTGGCTCAGGCCCTTTTAAAGCTTGCAGGGATCGATCCTAATACTTCCTGCGGCTCTTTAACTGGAAAGCAGTTAGAAAAGATCCGGAAAGAGTTAAAAGAGTACGAAGCAGTAGTCATGTCCGTCAATCCTTTCGCCAATGCCCAGGTGTGCTGCGGTGGTGTGGATACCAATGAAGTGGATGAGAAGACCATGGAGTCAAAGATATGTCCGGGATTGTATCTGGCAGGTGAGATCCTGGATGTAGATGGCATCTGCGGCGGATACAATCTCCAGTTTGCCTGGTCCAGTGGCATGATTGCAGGAAGATGTGCGGCAGGAGCAACAGATAAAAAAGATACAGCAAAGAAATATACACAGAAAACAGGAGGACGGCAAGAACATGATACGCATCAGTCAGCTGAAAATGCCTCTGGGGCATACCAGAAACGACCTGCTTTTAAAGGCGGCAAAAGAACTTCACATCCAGCCGGAGATGATAAAAGAGATAGAACTGGTAAAACAGTCCGTAGACGCAAGAAAAAAGCCTGAGATCCATTACAGCTATATTGTAGATATTACATTAAAAAGCGGCGGAAAAAAAGAAGAGGAGCGCTTTGTAAAAAAGAGAAAAGACAGGAATATCACCGTTCACGAAGAAAAACCCTATGCGCTTCCTGAATGCGGGGATGAGCCTTTAAAATATCCACCTGTGATCATTGGAATGGGACCTGCAGGACTGTTCTGCGGACTTGCACTGGCAAGAAAAGGATACAAACCTTTGATTTTAGAGCGGGGAGAAGACGTAGATGCCAGAACAGCACGGGTGGCAAAGTTCTGGAAAACAGGAGAATTAAACCCTTCATCTAATGTGCAGTTTGGAGAAGGAGGCGCAGGTACTTTTTCAGACGGAAAACTGAACACCCTTGTAAAAGATACCTTTGGCAGAAACAGAGAAGTGCTGCGTATCCTTACAGAGTTTGGAGCAGATCCTTCTATCTGTTATGCAAATAAGCCTCATATTGGAACAGATGTGTTGAGCTATATTGTTAAGTCTATTCGAAAAGAGATTGAAAGGCTGGGGGGGCAGGTTCGCTTTTTAAGCCAGGTAACAGATTTTGAGATAACAGACGGAAAACTGACAGCAGTGACAGTAAATAATACAGAGCGGATCCCGGTACAGGCAGTAGTTGCAGCCATTGGACACAGTGCCAGAGATACTTTTGAGACTCTTTATACGAAGCAGGTATCCATGGAGGCAAAGCCTTTTGCAGTAGGCTTTCGTATCCAGCACCCACAGGCTATGATCAATGAAAGCCAGTATGGAATGGCAGAATGCAAAGAATTAGGGCCTGCAAGCTATAAGCTGACAGCCCAGACTTCCTATGGAAGAGGTGTGTATTCCTTCTGCATGTGTCCGGGCGGCTATGTGGTCAATGCTTCTTCGGAAAAGAACCGTCTGGCAGTCAATGGAATGAGCTATCACGACAGAGCAGGAGAGAATGCCAACAGCGCCCTGATCGTTACAGTAAATCCCGAGGATTTTTCTCACGATGCAAAAAGCAGAGAAGAAGTACATCCTTTAGCTGGTATCCACTTCCAGAGAGAACTTGAGGAAAAAGCGTATGAAGCAGGAAAAGGAAAAATACCAGTCCAGCTGTACGGGGATTTTAAAGACGGAAAAATCTCAGAGGAGTTTGGCGAAGTGCAGCCTGCATTTTGTGGGGAATATCAGTTTGCAGACTTAAGAAAGATCCTTCCGGAGGAACTTTCAGAGGCTTTTGTAGAAGGAATGGAAAGTTTCGGAAGAAAGATCAAAGGCTTTGACCGACCGGATGCTATTTTAGCAGGTGTGGAAAGCCGCACTTCTTCGCCGGTACGTATTCCAAGAGGAGAAAATCTGGAAAGTTCAGTAAAAGGCTTATATCCCTGCGGGGAAGGCGCCGGATATGCAGGAGGTATCACTTCAGCAGCCATGGACGGCTTAAAAGTGGCAGAAGAGATCATAAGAAGATACAAATTGACGGAGTAAAAAAATTGGTGTATGATTAATGGAAAAGTCCGGTCCTGCGCCGATGAGCAGGACGCACCAGAAGGGAGCTGACAAAAGACAACCATGGAGACAATGAAACGCAACAGTTTAAAAGATAAAAAAAGAATTGTAATAAAGATTGGTTCTTCTTCTTTGACTCATCCGGAGACAGGAGAATTGAACCTGATTAAGATAGAGAAACTGATCCGTGTGCTCAGCGACCTGAGAGGAGAAGGCAAAGAGGTAGTCCTTGTTTCTTCCGGCGCTATTGCAGCAGGCAGACAGGCATTTGGACGTCATAAAAGACCAGACAGTTTAGCTGAAAAACAGGCTTTTGCAGCAGTTGGACAGGCGAGACTGATGATGGTTTATCAGAAGCTTTGCAGCGAATATAACCAGACGGCAGCCCAGGTCCTTTTAACCAAGGATACTATGGTCAATGACAGTTCCCGTTACAATGCCCAGAACACCTTTGATGAGCTGTTGCGTTTAGGGGCTATTCCTATTGTAAATGAAAACGATACTGTATCTACATCTGAGATCCCTTATGTAGACAGTTTTGGAGATAATGACCGCCTTTCCGCTATTGTAGCAGCCCTCATCGGCGCAGATCTTCTGATCCTGCTTTCAGATATTGACGGTCTTTACACCGATGATCCAAGAAGCAACCCGGATGCCAGATTTATCAGTCTGGTGCCTGAGATCAGCCAGAAGTACTTAAATATGGGAAAAGAGACTTCCGGAAGCAGTGTGGGAACCGGCGGAATGTCAGCAAAGCTGGCAGCAGCCCGTATTGCCACAGACAGCGGCGCTGATATGGTGATCGCAAATGGCGACCAGGTAGATGTGATCATGGACATTATGAGTGGAAAAGAAAAAGGGACGCTGTTTTTAGCACACCCCAATCTGGACTTTGACCTGATGCATTATCTGAATAATGAATATTAAGGTGTTGTGGCAAAACTGCAGCAACATCATGAAGGAGCAAATATATGGACTCAAGCAAAATTGACAGAATTAATGAACTTTATCATAAATCCCAGTCTGTAGGCCTTACAGACGAAGAAAAAAACGAACAGGCGGCTTTAAGAAAAGAATATCTGGCTGCGATCCGCACTAATTTAAGAAGCAACTTAAATAATATCTCCATTAAAGAGAAAGACGGTTCTATTACAGACCTGGGAAAGAAATACGGTGGCATCAAGGAAGTATAAAAATTCCGAGAGTATATTGTAGCCAGAAGGAGAGATGGGTTATGACACTGGAAGAGATCGGAAGCCGCGCAAAAGCAGTTTCCAGAATATTAAATAACTTAGGTTCAAGAGAGAAAAATATAGGACTGGAAGAAGCGGCCAGAGCTTTGCTTGAGGGAGAAGAAGAGATCCTGGCAGCCAACCGGGCAGATTATGAAAAGGCAGAAGCCTCCGGCATGAGCAAAGGCATGTTAGACCGCTTAGCTTTAAATCCGGGACGGATCCAGTCTATGGCAGACGGCCTTTTAAAAGTAGCTGCCTTAGATGACCCGGTGGGAGAAGTGATCTCTATGAAGCTGCGCCCAAACGGCTTAAAGATCGGCCAGAAACGTGTGCCTTTAGGTGTCATTGCCATGATCTATGAGGCACGTCCCAATGTAACAGCGGATGCGTTCGGCCTTTGCTTTAAATCAGGAAACGCAGTGATCTTAAAAGGCGGCAGTGATGCCATTGAGTCCAACAAGGCCATTGCAAAATGGCTGCGCACCGGCCTTACAAGAGCCGGGCTTCCGGAAGATGCCCTGCAGCTGATCGAAGATACCAGCAGAGAGACCACAAGAGAACTGATGCGCTTAAACCGCTATGTGGATGTGCTTATCCCAAGAGGCGGCGCAGGACTGATCTGCTCTGTAGTGGAAAACAGTACAGTTCCTGTGATCGAGACAGGTACAGGAAACTGTCATATCTTTGTAGATGAGACGGCTGATTTTAACATGGCGTTGGATATTATCTATAATGCAAAGACTCAGCGTATTGGTGTGTGCAACGCCTGTGAGTCCCTGATCGTCCACAGAAAGATCGCAGACCAGTTCCTTCCACTTCTTAAAAAGCGTCTGGCAGAAAAAGAGGTAGAGGTGAGAGCAGACGAGGCAGCCAGAGCTGTAGTGCCGGAATTTACTCCTGCTACAGAAGAAGACTGGGGCACAGAGTATCTGGATTATATCTTATCCTTAAAGATCGTAGACTCTGTAGAAGAAGCCATTGAACATATCAACAAATACAATACCGGCCATTCCGAGTCCATTATCACATCCGATTATTTCAATGCACAGAAGTTCTTAGATGAAGTGGACGCTGCGGCAGTGTATGTAAATGCATCGACCCGTTTTACAGACGGTGAAGAGTTCGGCTTTGGAGCGGAGATCGGTATCAGCACCCAGAAGCTTCATGCCAGAGGCCCTATGGGATTAAAAGAACTGACCACCACCAAATATATAATTTATGGAGATGGACAGATCCGCTAAGGGTGAGCATTGAGCTCTTAAAGCTTTGATAAGAAAGGAAATAACATGTCAGAAGAAGGAAAAAAAGGCCGCAGCCGGAAAAAACCGGAAACAGGAGCACAGGAGACCAGCTTAGGAAAAGAAATCTTAAGCTGGCTCCAGATCATTGCAGCTGCGGTAGTAATCGCTTTTGTTTTAAATAATTTCGTTATTGCCAACAGTCGTATCCCAACCGGTTCTATGGAAAATACAATTATGTCCCACAGCCGCGTCATCGGTTCCAGATTGTCTTATATTAAAGATGATCCGCAAAGAGGAGACATTGTGATCTTCCGTTATCCGGATAATGAAAAAGTATACTACGTAAAAAGAGTTATCGGTCTTCCGGGAGAGACAGTTGAGGTAAAGGACGGAAAGGTATACATTAATAACTCCGACACACCTCTTGATGAGCCCTATCTGCCGGAACCGATGGAAGGTTCCTATGGACCTTATGAAGTGCCGGAAGGCTGTTATTTCATGATGGGCGACAACCGGAACAATTCGTTAGATGCCCGTTTCTGGGATAATAAATTTGTTGCCAAGAATAAGATCGTGGCAAAAGTGCTGTTCTGTTATTATCCATTTAACAGGATAGGAAAAGTTGATTAAATTAAGAGAGTAAAGACGCAACTGGCTGGGTGATGTTCTGCCCGGCCTGATTGTGTGTTTTAGATAAAGAAGATTTCAAGGAGATTTACATGGAAAATAAAACTCTATTTATGTCGGAGATACCACAGCAGGAGCCTGAACGTCAGCAGTATTTTATGGCTCACGCAAAAGAGCAGTTACACATTTTAGCAGAAAACCTGGGAAGGCCCCTTACCTGCTGTATCAATACCTTTGGCTGCCAGATGAACGCCAGGGACTCTGAAAAACTGTTAGGTATTTTGGAGACCATTGGATACAAGGCAGTGGAAACAGAAGATGCAGATTTTGTCCTTTATAATACCTGTACAGTCCGTGAAAATGCAAACCTGCGTGTTTACGGAAGACTGGGCCAGTTAGGTGCAAGAAAGAAAAAACATCCTCACATGATGATTGCTCTGTGCGGCTGCATGATGCAGGAAAAAGAAGTAGTAGAAAAGATCAAAAAGACCTACCGTTTTGTAGATCTTATTTTCGGAACCCACAATATTTTCAAGCTGGCAGAGTTAGTAAGTACCTGTCTGGAAGAGCGTTTAGAGGAACTGGAAGCCCAGGGACGGGAAGATAAGAAGCCAAAGCATAAAATGGTAGTAGACGTTTGGAAAGATACAGACCAGATCGTGGAAGACCTGCCGGTAGAGCGCAAATATTCCTTTAAATCCGGTGTAAATATCATGTTTGGCTGCAACAACTTCTGCAGTTACTGTATCGTGCCATATGTGCGCGGCCGTGAAAGAAGCCGCAGACCAGGTGAGATCATTGGTGAGATCAAAAATCTGGTGGAAGACGGCGTAGTAGAAGTTATGCTGTTAGGCCAGAATGTAAACTCCTATGGAAAGGGACTGGATGAGCCGTTAAACTTTGCTGAACTTCTGGAAGAAGTAGAAAAGATCGAAGGACTGGAGCGCATCCGCTTTATGACCTCTCATCCAAAGGATCTTTCTGATGAACTGATCCAGGTAATGGCAAAATCCAAAAAGATCTGCCGCCACCTCCACCTGCCGTTACAGTCCGGCAGCAGCCGTATCTTAAAGGCAATGAACCGCCATTATACTAAAGAACAGTATCTGGCACTGGCTGAGAAGATCAAAACAGCGATCCCGGATATTTCCCTGACAACAGATATTATCGTTGGCTTCCCGGGGGAAACAGAGCAAGACTTTGAAGAGACCTTAGACGTAGTAAGAAAAGTACGTTTTGACAGCGCATTCACTTTTATTTATTCCAAGCGTACCGGAACACCGGCAGCAGCAATGGAAAACCAGGTACCGGAGGATGTAGTAAAGAATCGTTTCGACCGCCTGTTAAAGGAGGTTCAGGAGATCTCTGCAGAAGTCTGTGGAAGAGATGTACACACAGTCCAGACCGTTTTGGTAGAAGAAGTAAATGACCATTCCCCGGAGTTAGTAACAGGAAGAATGTCAAACAATACCATTGTACATTTCCCGGGAGATGCGTCTTTAATTGGCAAACTGGTAGATGTATACTTAGAGGAAAGCAAGGGCTTTTATTACATGGGACGGCTGAACCAGTAATTCATTTCGACCGCGATCACGAAAGACTCCGAGAGTACATATAAAATAGAAGAGAGGAACACCATTGGAAATCGATTATTCACAGCTGTCTCCTATGATGCAACATTACATGGAGACAAAAAAAGAGTACCCGGACTGTATTTTATTTTACCGCCTGGGGGATTTTTACGAAATGTTCTTTGATGACGCCCTGAAAGCATCCAAAGAACTGGAGATCACACTGACAGGTAAGGAATGCGGCTTAAAAGAGCGTGCGCCTATGTGCGGCGTACCTTTTCATGCAGTAGATTCCTATCTTTACCGCCTGGTACAAAAGGGCTATAAAGTTGCCATTGCAGAGCAGATGGAAGATCCCAAGCTGGCAAAGGGACTGGTAAAACGAGAGGTGATCCGTGTGGTAACACCGGGAACGATTACCAGTGCCCAGGCTCTGGACGAGACAAAAAACAACTACCTGATGGGTATCGTATATCTGGACAGCCGCTACGGTATTTCCACAGCCGATATCAGTACCGGCGAATTTCTGGTAACAGAAGTAGAGTCAGACAGGGAATTATTTGACGAGATCAACAAATTTTCCCCTTCTGAGATCATCTGCAACAATGCTTTTTATGTATCTGGCGTAGATCTTGACGAGTTGAAGAACCGGTATCAGGTGGCGATCTCTGCTTTGGACAGTCATTTCTTCTCTGATGAGTCCTGTAAAAAGGTGCTACGAGAGCATTTTAAGGTAGGTTCTTTAAGCGGGCTGGGAATGGACGATTATCCTACAGGCGTCATTGCAGCAGGGGCTGTTATGGAATACATGTATGAGACCCAGAAGAGCACTCTGGAGCATATTACAGGTATTACTCCTTATTCTACAGGCCAGTACATGGTCATTGATACTTCCACCAGAAGAAATCTGGAGCTGGTGGAGACCATGCGTGAAAAGCAGAAGCGGGGAACTCTTTTATGGGTGCTGGATAAGACAAAGACGGCTATGGGTGCCAGACTTCTTCGCAATTACATTGAGCAGCCTCTGATCCACAAAGATGAGATCCTGCGCCGTCAGAATGCAGTGGAAGAGCTGAACATGAACTATATTTCCAGAGAAGAGATCTGTGAATACTTAAATCCGGTATATGACCTGGAGCGTCTTATTGGCCGTATCAGCTATAAAACAGCCAATCCAAGAGACCTGCTGGCATTTAAGACCTCCCTGGAAATGCTTCCTTATATTAAAAAGCTGTTAGGAGAGTTCCAGGCAGATCTTTTAAAGGAATTAGAGGCAGAGTTAGACCCACTGGAAGATATTTATGAGCTCATCGGAAAAGCCATTGTAGATGATCCGCCTATTACCATTCGTGAAGGCGGCATGATCCGGGAAGGCTATGACCAAGAGGCAGACCGCCTGCGCCACGCCAAAACAGAAGGAAAGACCTGGCTTGGTGAACTGGAAAACAGGGAAAAAGAAAAGACGGGCATTAAGAATTTAAAGATCAAGTTCAATAAGGTATTTGGCTATTATTTTGAGGTAACAAATTCCTTTAAGGATATGGTACCGGATTACTTTGTAAGAAAACAGACACTGACTAATGCAGAGCGTTTTACCACAGATGAGTTAAAGCAGTTGGAAGACGTGATTATGGGAGCAGAGGAAAAGCTGGTATCCTTAGAATACGACCTGTTCTGCCAGGTCCGCGACTCCATTGCAGCCCAGGTAGTGCGTATCCAGAAGACCGCCAAAGCCATTGCAGGCATTGACGTGTTCTGCTCCTTATCTTCTGTGGCAACCAGAAGGAATTATGTAAAGCCTTCTATTAATGAAAAAGGCGTGATCCAGATCAAAAACGGCCGTCATCCGGTAGTAGAGCAGATGATGCGTGACGATCTCTTTGTGGCAAATGATACATTCTTAGATAATGGAAAGAACCGCCTTTCTATTATCACAGGACCTAACATGGCAGGTAAGTCTACTTATATGAGACAGACGGCCCTGATCGTGCTTATGGCACAGTTAGGAAGTTTTGTACCGGCCCAGGAGGCAAACATTGGTATCTGCGACCGTATCTTTACCAGAGTAGGCGCTTCCGATGACCTGGCAAGCGGCCAGAGTACCTTTATGGTGGAAATGACGGAGGTTGCAAACATCCTTCGCAATGCTACCAGAAACAGCCTGTTAGTCTTAGATGAGATCGGCCGTGGAACCAGTACTTTTGACGGACTTTCCATTGCATGGGCTGTGGTAGAACATATCAGCAATACCAAGCTGTTAGGTGCGAAGACCTTATTTGCCACCCATTATCATGAACTGACAGAGTTAGAGGGAACTATCGCCGGAGTCAAGAATTACTGCATCGCTGTAAAAGAGCAGGGGGATGATATCGTATTCCTGCGTAAGATCGTCCGTGGCGGAGCGGATAAGAGCTATGGTATCCAGGTAGCAAAGTTAGCAGGTGTGCCGGACTCTGTGATCGCCAGAGCAAAAGAGATCGCCAGTGAACTGACAGAAAATGATATTACAGCAAAGGCCAAGGAGATTGCAGCAGTCAGTGCCAATGTGGTGCAGCACAAGGCAGTTCCAAAGCCGGATGAGGTGGATATGCAGCAGCTGTCCTTCTTTGATACTGTAAAAGATGATGATATCATCAAGGAACTGGACGGACTGGAGCTGTCTACTATGACGCCTATTGATGCCCTGAATACCTTATACCGCCTTCAGACCAGGCTTAAGAACCGTTGGAAGGAGAATCTATGAATTTCCATATATTAACATTATTTCCGGATATGGTGGAAAATGGCTTAAAGACCAGCATTACCGGCCGTGCCATTGAAAGCGGTGCTATTTCCGTAGAAGCAGTGGACATCCGGGATTATACAACTGATAAGCACAGACATGTAGATGACGCCCCTTATGGGGGCGGTGCGGGAATGGTGATTCAGCCGGCACCTGTATGTGATGCCTATGAGGCACTTTGTGAAAAGCTGGGCAAACGCCCCAGAGTGATCTATATGACACCCCAGGGCCGTGTGTTTAACCAGTCTATTGCAGAAGAACTGGCAAAAGAAGAAGACCTGGTGTTCTTATGCGGCCATTATGAGGGTATTGATGAGAGAGCATTAGAGCTGATCCAGGCAGAATACCTGTCAGCAGGTGATTTTATCCTTACAGGAGGCGAGCTTCCTTCCATGGTGATGATCGACTGCATCTCCCGTCTGGTGCCGGGAGTGCTGGGAAACGGGGATTCTGCAGAGGTAGAGTCTTTCTATGACAATCTGTTGGAATATCCCCAGTATACCAGACCAGAGGTTTATGAAGGAAAGCCGGTGCCGGAGGTGCTTCTTTCCGGGCATCATAAAAATATTGAAAGCTGGCGCCGGGAACAGTCTATCCGCAGAACACTGGAAAGACGTCCTGACCTGCTGGCAGATGCATCCCTTACCTTAAAAGAACAGAAGTTTTTAGACAGTATTTTAAAGGAACAGGGAGAAAGCCAGTTAAAAGAACTGGAACAGCTGGTAAGAGAAGCAGTAAAGAAGGATGAAGCGCCTGGAAGCGACCGGGAATACTACCGGCAGATGAAGAAAGTGAAAAGGCTTCTCAACGAAAAGCGGGTTACTTTACAGGAACTGAAAGGCTATTATAAGGTTCTTGGAGCATTAAAACAGGAAATATAAGTTATATGATGTTGGGGTCAAAAGGTATTTTGACCCCTCTGATACCGAATTGCTACGT
>CAVIPV010000033.1:0-21838 GCA_963644495.1 Prevotella sp.
CTCAAGCGCGAAATATATATTAGCAAATCCCAAACCATTTGTCAACAACTTTTTTAATGTTTTTCAAAATTGTTTTAGAAGTATCAAAAGTTCAAACAATAATGAAAAATCCGCAATAAAAATGCCCCGATATTTCAGGGCACTCTGTATACACAGCCAGTTACATTATTACAACCAATTTCATTTTCCCTATGATCTTATCCACATGCTGCTTCCAGCCTCCTTAAAAACCGGCTTCTGGCAGTTTCCTGGGTTTTCAGGCTTTTTAACTTATCGGTACTTTTGGCCGGGATCCAGGCTTTGTTGGTATTGTAATAGAAGTTTAACTGCTTCCAGTATTTCTCCGGGAACAGGAACATATAGTAAAGACATTTCCGTTCCTGTTTATCCATGGGGCGGACCCGTTCGTAGGAATCCAGCATGGAGATTCCCAGATCACCATCCCAGCCGTGTTTTTCCATTACTTTTCGCATGAGGCGGTACAGGTCTTCTGCCTGGACTCCCAGGTGCATACGGTTATACTCAATAATTGCCGTATAGCCATTTCCCATTAATACATGGTGCTGGTCCAGGTCACCATGACAGAGATAGCCCAGTCTGTTTTCCTGCTGTCCAGCAGGATTTTTCATGTTTTCAACAGAATTTTCCATATTTTCAGTGGCATTTTCAATGGAAAGTTCCGCAGCAGTTACCTGCACCGGCATCTCATTTTCCGGGAACAATCCCTTCATCTGCTCCAGTGCTTCTTTGGCCTGTTCAAAGAAATAGTCAAAGCTGTCCATGACGCACAGTTCAAATTCTGTTTTGCCACGTTTTCCCCGGATAAAGTTTCTGGCCCGTTTCATTTCCCTTACATGGCGCTCCTGCTCTTTTTCCAGGCTTTCTATAAAAATAGACCCCATATTCCATTCTTCTCTTGGCTGGATCTGACGCAGCTGGCCGTGAAGCATGGCAAGACGGGATATTCCCAGGCGGATTTCATAATTATCCCTGATATTGCACTCTCTGTCCGGAAAGTATTCCTTCATAATGTAATTGGTCCCGTCTCCTGCTTTGCTTAAAAGGGCGCCTTCTTTATTCCGCACATACCGGTCCACCCGCAGGCTTCCTCTGGTATCCAGACTTTCCAATACCTGATCTTCAAACTCCAGCCTACGCACAGTTCCCCTGTATTCCCGCAGAAGTTTAAGGCCCTTATCTGTTTCGCAGATCCAGGACCCCCGTCCTTTTCTTACGGATAATATTTCCATTTCATATTGTTCTAAAACCTCCTGGTATCTTTCATTCATTTTAACCCTCCCACCAATATAGCACCGCTTTATTGTCTGACCGCACGATGATCATTTCACTGCTTTTACAGACTATGTGAAAATGGGTGGGATTATGCGGGAGTTTTTAATCATAAATGTTGTCGGGTGCAAAAAAGTCCCCCTGCTGATGCAGGAGGACTTTATACTCACGAGCCCCGCGCTGACGCACTTTACTGCCTGCTAACGCAGGCGGCTCGTTCGTGAATGGTCCAAGCAAAGCAAATGCCACCTACGGTGTCGCTTGTTTTGCTTCTGGACCTATTCAGTTCTGTTCCCAGCCATCTTTCCACTTCATGTGGTGAAGCTGGCCGTCTAATGCCATTTTTTCAAAATCATTGTGGCGCAGAGCCTCATAGAGCACCACTGCCACGGAATTTGAAAGGTTTAAGGAACGGATCTCGCCCCACATAGGGATGCGGACGCAGTGGTCTTCGTTTTCCACTAAGATCTCTTCCGGGATGCCGGCGCTTTCTTTTCCAAACATAAGATAGCAGTCCGGCTCGTAGTCTACTTCTGAGTAAACTTTATGTGCCTTTGTGGTGGCAAAATACATTTTTCCCAGGGCATCCGGGTTCTTTTCCAGAAAATCCTGGTAATCGCTGTATACATGTACGTCTAATTTGTCCCAGTAATCCAGGCCGGCTCTTTTTAAGGCTTTTTCATTTAGCTTAAAGCCAAGAGGCTCGATCAGGTGGAGCCTGGTATTGGTAGCCACGCAGGTGCGGCCGATATTTCCTGTATTAGAGGGCATTTCCGGCTCTAAAAGTACAACATTCATCATAATCTTATTCTGCCTTTCCATCATGGCGCTTTACAAAGCGCTCAATACGGCTTAACGCCTCTTTCAGGCTCTTTAAGGAGTATGCATAGGAAATACGTACAAAGCCTTCTCCAGAGGCGCCAAAGGCAGTTCCGGGAACTACCGCTACTTTCTCTTCCATAAGAAGTTTGGTAGCAAATTCCTCAGATGTCATGCCAAAGCGGCTGATATTTGGAAATGTATAGAATGCACCTAATGGCTCGAAACAGTCAATGCCCATTTCACGGAATGCGTTTAATAAAAATCTGCGGCGCTGGTCATAGGACTCCCGCATCATTTCTACATCCGGGTCACCATTTTTCAGTGCGGAAACTGCAGCATACTGGCTGGTGGTAGGTGCGCACATGATCGCATACTGGTGGATCTTTAACATCTGCTTTAAGATCAGACTTGGCGCTGCTGCATAGCCAAGACGCCAGCCGGTCATAGCATAAGACTTGGAAAAGCCGTTGATCAGGACTGTACGCTCTTTCATGCCTGGAAATGCTGCAATGGTAGCGTGTTTTCTCTGGTAAGTCAGTTCAGAGTAGATCTCATCGCTGACTACAAACAGATCCTTTTCAATAACAATCTTTGCGATCTCTTCCAGTTCATGCTTCTCCATAATAGCTCCGGTTGGGTTATTAGGGAATGGAAGGACCAGGATCTTGGTCTTGTCCGTGATCTTTTCCAGCAGTTTCTCCGGCGTCAGTTTAAACTGGTCTTTTTCTTCCAGTTCAATGATCACAGGAACTCCGTCTGCCAGTGTAACACATGGCAGATAGGAAACATAGCTTGGCTGTGGAATCAGCACTTCGTCTCCCGGATTTAACATGGCACGCATAGCTACATCGATTGCCTCGCTGCCGCCTACTGTTACCATAACTTCTGTATCCGGATCATAGCTTATATCAAAACGTCTCTTTAAATAATCGCAGATTTCCTCTTTTAACTGCTTTAAACCTGCATTGGAAGTATAGAAGGTACGGCCTTTTTCAAGGGAATAGATGCCTTCTTCCCTGATATGCCAGGGAGTATCAAAATCTGGCTCGCCTACACCTAAGGAAATAGCACCTTTCATTTCATTTACAATATCAAAAAATTTGCGAATCCCGGATGACGGGATACTTACGATTTTGTCAGATAAGGGGTTTCTCATGGTGTGATCAGCATCCTTTCATCCTGGACCGGTTCACTGATAACAGTGCCGTGGTCCTTATATTTTTTCAGTACAAAGTGGGTTGCTGTACTTAATACAGACTCCATAGGAGCTAATTTGTCAGATACAAACTGCGCTACCTGCCGCATGGTCTTTCCTTCGATAAATACGGTAAAATCGAAAGCTCCGCTCATCAGATATACAGCGTTTACTTCATTATACTGGTAAATGCGCTCTGCGATCTTATCAAAGCCCATTCCTCTCTGAGGAGTTACTTTTACTTCGATCAGAGCTACTACCTTTTCTTCACTGGTATTATCCCAATTAATGAGAGTGTGGTATCCGCAGATAATATGCTCTTTTTCCATTTCGGCAATCTCGTTGGCCACTGCAATCTCACTTTCACCAAGCAATACCGCCAGATCTTTTATGTCGATCCTGCTGTTCTTTTCGATCACCGCCAGAATTTTTTCTCTCATGATAACTTCCTCCAATATTAAAATCACTCTTATAAGGTATTGCCGCTGTAACGCGGCATATATGACATCTGAGGCCTGTATGATAAGCCTGTTATAAGGCTGCTATTCCATACGACTCAACTCGTCTGCTCTTGGACGTTCCAGATATCCGGCTGTCTCTTCCCCATGGCGTATGACACGGGCAATGCCTTTTTCGGCGCTGCCGATCACTGCCGCCGGGATCCCCTGTGCGTTCAGGCTTCGCACCATCTGGCCGCCTCTGTCACACGCCAGGATCACGCAGTTTTCACTGAAAAGGCGATATGGATTGACCTCAAATATCTCACATACCTCAACGACCGCCTGCTTCATAGGGATCGTGCGCAGATCAATGTCTACGCCTACGTTATAAATACCGGATAAATTCCAGACTGCTGTGAGAATGCCACCTTCTCCTGCGTATTCCCAGGCCGTCACTGGACAATCCTTCTGCTTTAATTCATTTTCAAGCCACTCTTTTACACTGTAGCTGTCTTTTTCTTCCAGACATCTGAGGAAAGAAGGGGCAAAATGCCCTTCCAGTTTTTCCCTTTTTTTCTGAAAGATCAATCTGGTTCCGGCAAGACCGGCAAAACCAGCCACTACCAGATCCTGACCTGGCTTTATAAAGCCGTCTCTTTTTTCAAATCCGCCCGGACCCTGTCCTGCTGTTCTCATGGATTTTCCTCCTGTGCGGGACTGGCCGGGCTTTCCGCACCAGCATTGTCCCCCGCGGGCTGCGCTGCAGTCGTAGGAACAACTCCCGGTCCGCCGTTTTCTCCTGTCACGGCCTCATGGGCCGCCTCTGTCTGGGCCGGTTCTGTAGCTGCAGTTTCAGGTGTAGGATTTTCTCCTGTTTCAGGTGTTGTGGCCGGTGCAGTCTGCTCTGGTGCAGGTGCAGGCGCCGCCTGAGCCGGTCCTACACGGTAAATGGCTTTGGACACATTGTAGGTATCCTCATTTAAAAGGGTGCGCTCCTGCTCTACGCCGTCCACAGTTACTACTTTCCAAAGCCTGGACTTATAACCGGTATGGGCTGACTGTACTTTCACCTTTGCCCCTGGCGCAAGGCTGTTGTCTGTGATCAGCTGGGGCTCTCCCGGGTTGGTGGTGCCCACAGTCTCTGAAACATATTCCACCTGTCTGTTAGACGGTCTGGTCTCTTTCCCATAAATGGTAAAGGTCAGCTTCTTTCCAGATGTATATCCTTCGATATATACAGGTGTACTGTAATTATTCTTAATTTTAATATCTTTATAAGTGCCTGCAATAGCAGCATCCATAGAAGGCTTTACATAGGTTACGATCATGGAATGGTTCTGTCTCTGAACGATCTCCATTTCAGCCTGCAGAGCCGCGTTATACAGCGTCGTAGCGATCTGGCAGACACCGCCGCCGATGCTGTCCACTACCTGACCATTTTCATATGCAGCTGCTGTCTTATAACCATTTTCCAGTGTAAAAGGCTGTAAGCACTCATAGCCAGAGATCACTTCTCCCGACATAAGAACACGGCCGTTAATCTTTCCGGCGCCAACTGCAAGGTTGGTGGAACGGGCTGCGCCGCTGCTGGAAAAATCGGTAGTACAGGTTCCTAAGACATCCTCTATGTTCTTAAGATCATCAGATGTAACAGCCGGCTGTTCTTCTGTGATCACCGCCTGGACAGTAATCTCACTTCCTGAGTCTTTCAGACCTTCAAAAGCTGTATTTAAAGCGGAAGCCGTGGCATCTGCATCCACGCCTTTTCCTAAAACAGACTCTGTAATCACAAACGCGCCGTTTTCCCTGCGGATAGACGCATCCTGAGGCTGTGTCAGTACTCCGTCGCAGTGGGTATCTACAAACTCCCTGATCTTATCCGGATCAGCTGCTGTCTGGACAGAAACATCCACAGGTGCTTTTTCCAGATCCTTTTTGTTCATATACTGACGGATCAGACTTCCGCCTACATAGCTTTTCAGCTCTTTTTCGGCTTCTTTTTGGTTGCTCCAGTGGATCCCCAGTTCTCCGGCTGTGGTTTCTGCCTTTTTGTCCTCAATAGCTAAGACTACGGATACATCAGCCTGTTTCTTTACTTTTTCTTCTGCTGTATGCAGGGCATCTTCCCATGTTTTTCCCGCCAGACTTTCCCCGTCTGCACTGATACCTTCCGGGAATACCGGCGCCGCCCATGCGTTCATGGGAAGCACCCATAAAGCCCCGGCAGCCAGTGCTGCAAAAAGGCCTGCTTTCAATGTCCTGTTTCCCATAAATTCTCCTAAACTTTTACCATTTTTTACCGTTTTAATTGATACAACATTTAATTAGTACATTAATGCGCTCAGTGCCATTGGTACGATCATAGCAAGTACCAGGATCACAACGATAACGGTAGAAATGATCTTCTTTACTTTAGGGTCTCTCATATTTAACATTTTATCACCTCATTTATTCTGTGGCTTCACCCGTCCGTACTGGAGGATGATCTTATCAATGAGCCTGGAAGCATCGCTCCGGCTTATATCATCTAGCTGCACAGTTACGTCTATTCTATGACATTTTAATAAATCCTGCAAGTATTCTTTTTGCCTTTTCGTGGCTGGCTGCTGCCGTTTCATCCGACAGTTTAAAGGGGTGGTCACAAAGAGTTCCGGCTGTTCTTCTCCGTGAAGCGTGAACAGCTTCTGATACAGGAAATGGGCAGATAATGCATCGGCCTCTGCCCGGTGGGCCAATGGCTGTTCAATCTGATAATAAGTACAGGCATTTCCCAGATTTTTCTTTTCCTGCTCCGGCATCAGTTTCCGGCACAATTTTAAAGTGTCTACTGCCTCACATTCAAAGTCCATTTTCTGGTTCACTGCTGCCTGTTTTAAAAAGCTGTAGTCAAAACGGATGTTGTGGCCTAAAAGGGGCAGATCCCCAATAAATTCCAGCACTTCTCCGATGATATCTTCGATCACAGGAGCGTTTTTTAACATGTCATCGGTAATGCCTGTTAATTCCACTACCCGCTCGGTCAATGGCCGTTTGGGATTTACCAGAGTCACAAAGCGGCCTGTGATCTGTCCCTGTTCTACCTTTAAGGCGGCGATTTCCGTTATTTTCTCTTTCTTCGGCTCCAGACCTGTGGTTTCCAGGTCCAGGGCAATGTATGAGTCGGTCATTTCAGTATGTCCTTCCTAAAATCAAATTTAAACAAATTCAGAGTTTTTCTGATTTTTGTATTTTTCCTATTTAATCTATTTTTTGTGTTTCTTTGAAAACTGCCGGTGCCTCACATGCCGGACACCACTGTTTTAAAAAGCAATTTCCGCAGTCCGGCTTTCTGGCAGTACAGATCGTCCGTCCTAATGTAATAATATGGATATTCCAGAGGATCCAGTGATCTTCCGGAAGTACCTTCATCAGATCTGCCTCAATTTTTTCCGGCTCTGTCTCTTTCGTAAGCCCCAGCTTTCTGGAAATGCGCTTTACATGGGTATCCACCACAATACTTGGCACATGGTATATATTTCCCCGGATCACATTTGCAGTCTTCCGCCCTACCCCAGCCAGTGTAAGCAGGTCTTCCAGTTTTTCCGGCACAACGCTGCCGTATTCTTCCACCAGCCGTTTCGCGCACTGGATAATGTTTTTGGCTTTCATATGATAAAATCCAATGGAACGGATGTCCTGTTCCAGTTCTTTTAAGTCCGCCGCCGCAAAATCTTTAAGCGTCGGATATTTCTTAAAAAGATCCGCTGTTACAATGTTTACTCTGGCATCTGTACACTGGGCGCTTAAAATCACCGCAATAAGCAGCTGCCATGGGGTTTCGTAGTTTAAATAGCAGATAAAATCGGTGCCATATTCTTTGTCTAAGGCTGATAATATATGAGAGATCCGTTCTTTTAATTTTTCTGTCATTTTAATCATGTTTATTTCTATCCCTTTATCCTAATTTTAATTCCATTTCACGTTTGTTTCACATCTGAATTTGCATTTTACAATTCAACCGCCTGTGTCTATAATAAAGGAAAATGTGGAAAAGGTAAATGTTTGAGAAAATAAATGTTTGAGAAGATAAAAGAGGATAAAATATGCAGTCAAAGAAAGACCTATACCAGATTGGCGAAGTAGCCCGTCTGTTTCATTTAAGTATCAGCCTGCTGCGCCATTATGACAAGACCGGGCTGGTAACACCGGAGTATACGGATCCGGACACTGGATACCGGTATTACAGCCTGCGGCAGTTTGAGTGTTTAAATACGATCCGTTATCTGCGGGCATTAGACATGCCATTAGATGAGATCGGGGATTTTCTCCATAACAGGGACACCGGGCGCATCCAGGAGCTTTTGTCAAAGCAACTGGTGCAGGTGCATAAAAAGCAGCAGGAGCTGGTTGTGATCGAGCATCAGATCAAAAAACGTTTAAATCAGATCCAGGGGGCACTTTCCGCTCATCCCGGAGAGATCTTTTTAGAGAAAAAGCCGCCTCTGCAGCTGGCCTGCATGAAAAAGCAGCTGAACCCGGAAAATTATCTGGATCTGGAGTATTCGATCCGGGAAATGGAACAGGGAAACAGCCCTGCTTCTATTTTCCTGGGAAAAGTAGGAGTAGGGCTGTTTTATGACTCTTTAAAAGCTCATCGTTTTAAGCCTTATGATTTTGTTTTTATCATTCTGGAAGAAGATGATCCTATTAATGGTCAGGTCATCCGCATCCCGGAAAGCACCTGGGCCATTATCCGTTTTCACGGAAGCCATGAGCAGGCACCGGGATTTTATGAAAAGCTTCTATCCTATTTTAAGGACGAGGGACTTGCGCCAGAAAGTTTTGCTCTGGAAATGACGCTCATTGACTACGGTCTCACCCATGACCAGTCCCTGTTTATCACAGAGATCCAGATTCCCTTAAACCCGGACTGTCCGGGCATTATAGCTTAATGGATCACGTTTTTTGTAATCAAATAACAAATAAGTACCGTCTCTTAATGGCTCTAAATGAGCCATTTTTGCTATTTGTCTGGAGTCATAGCCTTTATATCCAGACAGATATTCTGGAGTTTTCTCTTCTTTCTGGAAAAATTCACGGACAAAGTCTTTAGAGCCGCTTAGATCTCTTGCAAAGGTCGGGCGGCTCTTTACATTTTCACGAAGATACAGATCTGTCATCAGCAGGTCACGGTATTTTTCCAGCTTTTCTTCCCTTACTTTTTCCTGTATCATCTTCCAGAGGATCTCGTATCTGGCAATGCGGCTATGGCTGATGCCAAACAGATGATTTCTGTTGTAATAACCTGCCATAAAGGAAAACATTTCATAAGGCGTATCAAATTCTTTTTCCAGCTCTTTTAAGGTACAGGTAAACTGGCGGCTGTTGTAATGGACCTCCGTCATTTCTTCAATGTCTTTTAGTTCCAGCACATCCCTGTAGGAAAGCCATTTGGTGCGCAGTACCTCATAAGGAGGTGCAGCGCTGTAAAGGAGGTCACATTCCGGAATCAGTTCTTCCATATAAGAGCCTTTTAATATTTTTAAAAAGCCTAACTGCAGCTGCTCCGGCTCCATGGAATATACGTCATTAAAGGACTGTTTAAAACGCTTTAGATCTTCCCAGGGAAGTCCCACGATCAGGTCTAAATGCTGGTGGATATTGTGCCAGCTGTTGATCGTTTCTGTGATCTCACGGATCTCTTCAATATCTGTCTTCCTGCGGATGGTCTCCAGTGTTTTTTCATTGGTAGACTGGACGCCGATTTCTAATTGTACCAGCCCTGGGCGCATAGTAGAAAGCAGATTCATTTCGTCTTTATCTAACAGGTCTGCTGCGATCTCAAAATGGAAATTGGTGACGCCATTATCATGATCATGGATATACTGCCAGATCGCCATTGCATGGGACTTTTTGCAGTTAAAGGTTCTGTCTACGAATTTCACCTGAGGCACTTTCACCTGCAGGAACCATTCCAGTTCCGGCAGCACCAGATCCAGGCTGCGGAAACGCAGGCGTTTATCAATGGAAGACAGGCAGTAGGCGCAGGAAAATGGACATCCTCTGCTGCTTTCGTAGTAGATAATACGGTGTTCCAGGTCTTTCATGTCCATAAAAGCATAAGGAAACGGGATCTGGCTCATGTCCATTACCTGGCGGAAGCCGGTATCTGTAAAGGTGCCGTCATCATTTCGCAGCATGAGACCGGGAACCTGTGCCAGATCTTCGCCCTTTATCAGTGCTTTCATGAAATGAGCGAACGTGATCTCCCCTTCTCCCATCATAACAAAGTCTACAGCCGGTTCCTGGGTTAGAAATGCTTTCGCATTATAAGATACTTCCGGGCCGCCTACCCATATTTTTACTTCTGGAAGCACCTTTTTTATGTCTGCCAGGATCATTTTCACATAGGAAATGTTCCAGATATAGCAGGAAAAACCGATCACATCAGGTTTTCGCTTATAAATGTCCTGAAGAATCTGCTCCATCTGGTGGTTAATGGTATATTCTGCCAGAGAGATCTCCGCCTCCTCTGCCAGCCCCCATTCTTTTAACATCTTTTCCCCGTAAGTCTTCAGGCTGTATATCCCCAGATTGGAGTGAATGTATTTTGCGTTAATGGCTGCAAGTAGGATCTTCATTTTATATCTTATACCTCGATCTCGATCTTGCGGCCTGTTGGCTGGTACTGATAATAGCGGACGCCTGCTGCATTTAACATGCGCTTGGAAGCTTTTACAGCCGGTGTGTGGGCATATTTATCCCCACCATAGATAATAGTCTTGATCCCCGCCTGGATAATGGCCTTGGCGCACTCATTGCATGGGAAAAGGGTCACATACAGCTTGCTTCCTTCCAGACTTCCCCCTCTGTAATTTAAAATGGCATTTAACTCGCTGTGGGTGGAATAGAAGTATTTTGCGTTGTATGGATCGTCCAGCTCATGTTCCTTGCCCCATGGAAATTCATCATCAGAGCAGCCCTTTGGGAAGCCATTGTAGCCCATGGAAAGGATCTTATTGTCCTGGCTTACAATACATGCCCCTACCTGGGTGCTTGGATCCTTGGAACGTCTGCCGGAAAGACTGGCAACTCCCATAAAATATTCATCCCATGTAATATAATCAACACGTTTATCTGACATTTTAGTTCTCCTTCGCATCAATTCAGCTATGATACCGGATTGCTACGTGCTTTGCACTCTCGCATCTCCGCTCCGCTTCGGTCCCAAGGTCAAAAATCCTCCTGCAAGCAAGCTTGCGCCGAATTTTTGACCTTTTGACCCTGGTATCATCATATACTAGACCCTTTGAAAATGCAAGAAGGAGCAGCCCAATCAGCTGCTCCTCTGTATAGGTATATTGCTATTTCTGCATTACACTGCAGGTAATGCAATGATCATTATTTATGCTTTCGCCACATTCTTGGTCACGATCACATCCGCATCGAAACCTAATATTCCTTTGATCACGACAGCCCCTGCTTTCACCGGTGCTGCTAAACGGCATTTTTTAATCTCTTCCATTGCATCAAAGATACGTGCCTTAGGGATCGGGGCGGTAAGGCGTACGCTGGCAAGAGGCAATTCTCCCCCCTCTACCAGTACGGAAGTGGCAATATTTCTCTTTGGATCTGTCAGTTCCTGTTTTACATATTCTGCTCCTCTTTTGCAGGTAGCTCCTTCCAGTGAATGGATCACCACAGACTGATCTGCCTGTATATCATAATCTGCGCTGATCTCACAGCCATTTGGACAAATGATACATGTAAATTCTCTTACCATTCTACTTTCACCTCCAGATCTCCGTCTCTTTCCAGTTTTTCTGCTTTTAGATCTATATGGATCATCTCTGCCGGAAGAGCTTTTTTCATCTTCTTGCGGGCAATCTCTGTTCCATTCTGGCTTACCACCAGAGCGCAGTCCTTAAAAGGTCTGTTTACACGCAGAGCCAGACAGCAGTCTTCTGTACCGGAAATTCTCTGCGGAACTGTATGATTGATGTTTTTATCAGTCTTTACCTGGATCTCACATGCAGGCAATTTTCCTTCTTTGATATATCGTGCCGCAGAATCTGCCAGTTTTTCTGCTTCCATGGATACAAAATCCACCAGATCATGTACATGAAGTACATTTCCCGCTGCGAAGATTCCCGGCCGGTCTGTCTGGAAATATTCATCTACTGTGGCACCTTTTGTTCTGCCGTCCAGTGTTACTCCCGCATCCAGGGAAAGTTCATTTTCCGGGATCAGGCCAACGGACAAGATCAGAGTATCACAGCTGTATTCCTCTTCTGTTCCAGGGATCGGCTTCATGTGTTCATCTACCTTTGAGACTGTTACGCCGGTAAGACGCTTGTCACCGTGGATCTCTGTAACTGTATGGCTTAAATATAATGGGATATTGTAATCATTTAAACACTGCTCAATGTTTCTTGGCAGACCGCTTGGATATGGCTGGATCTCAAAAACTGCCTTTACATGGGCGCCTTCTAAAGTCAGTCTGCGGGCCATGATCATTCCAATATCGCCGGAACCTAAGATCACCACTTCTTTTGCAGGCATACGGTTGTAAAGGTTCATATAGGCCTGGGCAACACCGGCTGTAAATACACCTGTCGGTCGTTCTCCCGGTATGCCAAGAGCTCCTCTGGTACGTTCTCTGCATCCCATTGCAAGAATCACAGCTTTTGCTTTCCACTGTCTCAAACCGTCGGGAGTTGCTGCGGTAACAAGCTTATCTTCTGAAATCTCCAAAACCGTAGCATCCGTGAGGTAACGGATCTTCTTTTCTTCTGCCAGATCTATGAATTTCTGGGCATATTCCGGGCCGCTGAGCGTAGTCTTAAAACGTGCCAGTCCAAAACCATCATGAATACACTGGCGCAGAATACCGCCTAACTGCTTTTCTCTTTCCAGGATCAGAATATCTGTGACCCCATTTTCATAAAGACGTACCGCTGCTGCCAGACCGGCCGGACCGCCGCCTACGATCACTGCATCTGCCTGTTCTATTTCCCACATTTCTGTTTTATGTTCCATGCTCACAGTTACACCTCCCGTACCTTTCCAAATAAGACATTAGAACCTTCACGTTCATACTGCACTTCCGTCGCTTTTTTGCCAAGTTCCTGCTCAATCAGCTGCTCAATACGCATCTGGCAGTAACCGCCCTGACAGCGTCCCATCATGGAACGTGTCCTGTATTTTACGCCTGTCATGGTATCTACACCTAACGGATTGTGGATAGCCTGAAGGATTTCTGCCTTTGTCACCTTTTCGCAGCGGCAGATCACCTCACCGTAATCCGGGTTTTCTTTGATCAGTTCTGCCTGCTCTTCTTTGGTACACTGGGAGAAATGACGGATGCCCTTTCTTACCGGATTGAAATCCGGATTTTCCTCTAATGTTTCTCTCTCTTTCATCAGATCAATGGCATATCGGGCAATGGGTACTGCTGCTGTCAGTCCCGGTGACTCAATTCCTACCAGATTTAAAGCATGTGGTGCGATCTCATCCTTGATCTCGATCTTAAAATCCTGGATCACACCATTTTCATCTACCCATTTCGGAAGGATACCGGAGTAATTTCGGATATAATCTGCCTTACGGATGCATGGCCACAGGTCCGAAGCGCTTTCTGCCAGATAATCCATATTTTTCTGAGGTACACCGTAATAGGTGAAATCTGTGACCATATCTGCGTTGGGGCCGATGATCACATTTCCGTCAGTGGTATTTGTCACATGAATTCCCATATAAGTATTGCTTGGGACCGGATAAACAGGCATTGGAAGAAGTGGGCCGGTGCGCTTATCCAGGATAATGTAATCTCCCTTGGAACCGATGATGCGGTATCCGGTGATTCCCAGCATATCGGAGATCTTACCGCAGCCAAGACCGGCACAGTTTACCACCCAGCGTGTCTTAAACCTGCCTTTGGTGGTTGTTATTTCGTATGTATCATCTTCCTTCCTCTGGATTGCCGTCACTTCACAGCCAAAATGATATTCTACACCATTGGCGTGGGCATTTTCCGCTAACGCAATAGTGTAGCCAAAGGGATCTACAATGCCGCTGTTATGAGAAAACATAGCGAATTTTCCTACTACTGCAGGTACCAGTTCGTGAAGCCGTTTTTCATCGATCAGCTCCAGATCCTCAGCACCATTGTCTTTTCCCTGCTCTATGGTGCGTTTTAAGGTTTCCATATCCTCATCGGTATTTCCAACCAGCACTTTACCGCAGCGGATAAAATGGAAATCCAGCTCTTTTGCCAGATCCCCCATCATCTTATTTCCCTCTACGCATAGTTTTGCTTTCAGACTTCCCCGATCATAGGCAAAGCCGCCATGGACCACACCGGAATTTCGACCGCTGGTCTCATTACATACGTCCAGATTTTTCTCCAGAACCCCGATTTTCAAACGGTAACGTGACATTTCCCTGGCCACAGCACTTCCTACTACACCGCCGCCGATGATCAGAACGTCATACATCTCCTTCATTTCTACGCCTCCTGTGCTCAGCATTTTATTTTTTTCAGATTCATCCCATGAATATATTTTATTTTTATCATACAGTTCAGCATAAGTCAAGGTTTTTCTGTTTTAATTTAGTAATTTATAGGATAAATTTATTTATAATTGCCAAACACCCTGACGATATATATTGCAGCAAAAAAGCAGCTCTTACCATTTTCAGATAAGGCTGCTTTTCCCAATCGTTTTGATCAATTTTTGCCGAAGGCAAATGCTCCTGAATGAATTATTCTGTAACCAGAGCTGCTGCTACATCTTTGTCCTTAGCGCCGTCTTTGATGATGAACAGTTCGTTGGTATCAAAACCAGCATCCTTCATAACTGCGATGGCTGTCTTTGCGCACTTGTTGCCGCTGTAGCAGAGAATGTATACAGGCTTGGAAGAGTCCATAGTCTGTGCCAGTTCATACATTGCCTTCTGTGCGTCTGCGCTCTCAAAATCCTTTAATCCGCACTGCAGGGAACCCTTTAAATGGCCCTGTGCATAGGTATCATCATCACGTACATCTAAGAACTGAACGTCATCACTGCCTACTGCTGCAACTGCATCTTTGCCGTCTACATACTGCCAGTCAATATCTTCTTCTGTACGGTTTCCGCCGAAAGTTACCTCTGCTGCTGCCTCAGACTCTTCTGCCTTTGCCTCTGCTGCTGTGGTTTCAGCTGCAGTTGTTGCTGCTGTAGTCTGGGTAGAAGCAGAATTGCCGCATCCAGTTGACATAACGGCTGCTGCCGCTGCTGCTAAAAATAAAACTCTCCACTGTTTCTTCATAATAAAGTTCCTCCTTGTGAATAAAAAATATATTTATAGTTTAAAACCGGTTCCAGATTTCCTCGACCCGGCTTAAAAACTCATCAGAAAGATATGCTTCCAGCTTATCAAAGGTAGACTGGTTGAATATCTCTTTGTCCGGCTGATGATACTGCACCCAGGCCATGGCACACCAGGTGATCCCCCGCAGGCAGGTGACCGGAATATAAATGTAAGTCCGTTCCTTTAAACCTGTGGTATCAAAGCGGCCGCTTACTTTTTCTATGTATGTATCTAAAAAGGCATCCATCTGGCTCTGTTCCAGGATCACATCTGTTTTCCAGAAGGTAGTCGTAGGCGCCAGGAAATGTCCCAGATCCTGGGCCGGATCTCCATACAATGGCTTTTCCCAGTCTACCAGATACGCCTCTTTTTCATCACCGGCCTTGTCCGCTCCTGCATTTCTGTTATTAACATCTCTGTCATTAACAAGAAAATTCGTAGAATTCAACTCTGTGTTGATACAGCAGTGATAAGGAATATCTTCCTTCAAACTTTCCACTGCCTTCCACCCCTGATCCAACAGGCTGCGGATCCTGTGCTTTTTTTGCTCATCCCCCAGATCTGACTCCATATAGGTCTTAACCATGGCCTCACACTCTTCCAGTATGGCTTTTAAAGATTCTTCTGGCTGGATCAGGGAATGGGTTTCCGGTATTTTTACACTGTGTATATCCGCCAGACAACCTGCGGCTGACAACAGTTCTGTTTTATAATCCAGACTGTGTCCAGGCAGAAATTCCATGACCATAACACCATAGGGAAGATATTTGCAGCTTCCGTCTGCGTAAATGGCTTTTGGCGTACGCCCGGAGTTTTCCAACAGCTTTAATGCCCTGTATTCGTAAAGGATCTGGTCTTTTAAATGCATCTGGCTGCCAAAATTGATCCGCAGCACCAGCTTTTTTCCAGTTATGGGATGAATAAAGGTATAATTGCGGTTGTACTCTCCCTGAGCCAGCATGACATACTTTTCTGTCACCTGTCCAGGCAGTCCCAGACTTTCCCGGTATTCTTTTGTTTGAATGTATTCTTTTAATCCTTTCGTCCGTTCCATGACCTGCAGCTCACCTACCTTACATCCCGGTATAACCGGTCGATCTTCTCTATTGGAACATGATCCCGGTACATTTTTCTTAACCGGTTCATTTTCCACATTAATTTTAATTTCGGGATCGTACCTTTGGGGAAGCGACGGTCTGATGTGTAGATCCGTTTTTTTGCCATTCCCAGCCGGACTCCCATTTCTTTTAATGTCAATGAAAACTGATAATCTTCCATGACCGGGATCACCGGGAATTTTCCCGTCTGGAAAAACAAATCCCTGTCAATGAATATCCCCTGATCTCCAAACATCACCTTCCGGTCCTTGATCCTGTGATTGGAAATGACCCGGCAGGTAAACATAAAGAAATTCCTGGAATGAAAGGCGATCCCAAAACAGCCTGCGCTGTGGTCTTTCATTACCCGGCGGATCTCTTCTAACGGTTCTGGCGGCAGTTCACTGTCGCAGTGAAGGAAAAACAGGATATCTCCATGGCTTTTCTCTGCCCCAAGGTTCATCTGGTTGGCCCGCCCCTTTTCAGAACGGAGCAGTTTAAAATCCGGCCCGATCATTTCCGGTGTCCCGTCCGTGCTTCCTCCGTCTACAAAAAGAATCTCACAACGGGAACGGTAGGGATACAGCTGGTTTTTCATGGCTTCTATGGTCTTTGCCTCATTGTAGACCGGGATGATTACAGATATTTTTACATTTGCAGCCAGATACCGGCCTGTATTGCTGTTCTGAAGCCGTTTGTCCTGACGCATCCGCTGTCTGTAACACTGAAGATCCTCCGGGGTATCCATATCCTGATGTTTCGTTGTAAATCCAACATTTATTCCTGCATCTGAAAGTTCTCTTAAAGTATCTTCAAATACATGGCTGTGGCCATAATTCTTTAAACCAAAAGCCTCCGGAATAGGCCGCTTCATGCCCACCAGATAATAACCACCGTCTGCTGTCTTTCCAAAAACCATGTCTTTTTCTTTTAATACCTGAAAAGCTTTTTCCAGATCCGGGCTGCTGATCTCCGGAATATCTGTTCCCATAAGAAGACAGGCATCATATCCCAGCCCAAGAACATATTCCAGACTGTGGTACATCCTCTGCCCCAGAGACTCACCTGTCTGTGGGAAATATTCTTTCTGTTTCCCAAGGATATCCTGAAGTTCTTTCACATCCCCGTCTTCAGCTGCATAGCACACAAAACAGTCTGCTTTTACTTTTCTGCACTGATCACTGATATCTTTCAGAAAACAGGTATGAAGCTTTGCACACTGCTTTGGTGAAAAATAAGGCATCAGCCGGGTTTTCGTCTTTCCCGGTACCGGGATCCTTGTAAAAAGGATCAGCGCCTGTTTCATTTAAACCAGCTCCTCTAAAATAGACAGTACATCAAGAACAATCTGCGGACAGAGATCAAACATAAGGCCTTTTTCCAGCACTTTATCCATTTCACCTGGCTTTGAAATATCATGTCCCAGGATCTCACGGCACATATCAGAAGGATATTTTTCCAGAAAACGCTTCTTAAATTCAGCCACTTTTCCTGCCATAATGCCTTTCTGGTCACCGTCATTTTCCTCGCTGTGTCCAAATACCACTCCAAGTACCATTAGCGCACCGGTCACAGCGCCGCAAGTCTCCCCGCACATCATTCCGCCCCCAAAACAGGCTGACATTTTTCTGGCCTGCTCTTTAGTCATTCCCATTTTTTCTGCACATGCGCCGGTCACCACCTGGGAACAGTCGATCCCGGCCATAAATAACTGACAGACTTCTTCTTTTGTCATGTTCTTATCTTTCCTCTCTACTCTGTTGCACCGCCGCAGCTTGATCCCTGACCGGCTGTACAGCCATAACAGTGGTTTGCAAGGCAGATCTTCCGTTTTTCATAAGGCTTTCCCATCTGATCAAAAATAGTCGTTCCTGTAGAAAGAGGAAGTTCTGCTGCCTGGTTAAAATCGCAGTCATATAAGGTTCCGTCATAACCTACAGACAGTTGGAAACGGCACATAAGTCCCGGAAGTGTTGCTGGATTAAAGGAGTCTGACAGTTTTTTCATATAACTTTCCAGGTTACCGCTGCGCTTTAAAAATGCCTCAAAACGGCCCATTGGGTTGTTGGTAATGGTAAATAAATGATCAAACACAATGCCATAGTCTTTTCCCAGTTTTTCCCTGTACTCTGCTTCCATGGCACTTTGTACCGGCGGGAAAAAGGCACCTGCAGGATTGTAGACCATATTTAAAACCAGTCCATTTCCCTTTCCATAACCCAGATCATTTAACTGACGGATCACCTGAATGGCCTTATCAAAGGTTCCGTCACCTCTTACCCGGTCCATTTCTCTTGCACGGTAGTAAGGCAGAGAACAGACGATCTCAATTTTGTGGTCCCTGTAAAATTCCGGTAAATGGCGGTAGCTTTCTTCTAACAGGATCACCAGATTGGTCCTGACGATCACATGGCTGCAGATCTTACTGGCCTGTTCCACAAGCCACATAAAATCTGGGTTCATTTCCGGTGCCCCGCCTGTAATATCAATGGTTTCCACCTTCTGCTCCCGACAGACTGAAAGACAGGCTTCCATTACGTTCCGGTCCATAGCCTCTGTACGTGAAGATCCTGCTTCTACATGGCAGTGTTTACAGGCCAAATTACAGCGTTTTCCCACATTGATCTGCATAACCGAAAGACCAGGAGCTGTATAACACAGCTCCTTATCCTGGATCCTGCTTTCAAAATCCGGTATCCCAGTCAATGCTTTCATATCTTCTAATGCCTGACTCATATCTTACAGCTCCAGCTTCTTAATAATGTTCTTCATCTGTACACTGTGGACCAGTGAAGCGCCGCCGCGGATCGCAGCTGCCACATGTACTGCTTCCATCATCTGTTCTGCACTTACACCTTTGTTCAGACAGTCATTGGTATAAGCGTCAATACAGTATGGGCACTGTACTGTATGAGCTACTGCAAGAGCGATCAAAGCCTTTTCTCTTGCTGTTAAAGCACCTTCTGCAAATACTGCTCCATAATAATCAAAGAATTTTTCCGCAAGCTTCGGTGACTCTTCTCCGATCGTTCCAAATTTTGCCAGGTCTTCCGGATTGTAGTAAGTTTCCATTTCGTATGTTCTCCTTTTATTTGTTTTTCTTTTTCATATGTTCCATATAGATGCTGCGCATCATAAAGATCAGCGCTGACAGGGCAAAAATAATGAGAAGCCCTGTAACAAATAACTTCGCTCCGCCGGTAAGCATGCCGCCTACATAGGAATAAACAATGGTGGCTGGCAGCTGTCCGATCCCTGTGGCAATAAAGAAGGAGGAAAAGGACATGGATGTAAGTCCTGCTGCGTAGCTTACAATATCAAAAGACACGAAAGGCAGCAGACGGCAGATCAGGATCGTATTTTTTCCGTATTTTTCAAAAAATGTATCGATCTGTGCCAGACCGGAACGGCTGGTCAGCTTTTCAGCCACGTCACGGCCTAAGATCCTGGCAATGTAAAAGCAGATCGCCGCACCTGCCATAGCGCTGGACCAGGATAAAATAGCTCCCTTCCACCAGCCAAATAAGTTTGCATTGGCAAAGGTGATGAGAAATGCAGGCAATGGCGCAATAATGGACTGGAGGATCATTAACAGGAAAGATAATGCTGCTGCATAAGCTCCATAGGACGCTACAAAATCACGGAGCACGGTAAAATCACCTGTTGCGAACATGGCAAAGACCCGGTTCATGCCATGATGTACAGACGGCACTGCCATGTATACGGCTACAGCTGCCACAGCACAGATGATCAGTATTATCTTTTCGATCCATTTATTTTTATTCTTTTTCATACTTTCCTCCCTCTTCTATCTTCCTGCGCGGATCCGGTTCCACAGAGAATGACCCACATCCGGTGTCTCTTCTCTTCCCAGGATCTGGACCAGCAGGTGTTTTATGTTTTTTCCACCGGCTCTTGTAAGATTTCCGGCACAGGAAGCACAATACATACTTGTATTTTGTATACTGCATGCTGATCTTGCCATTTGACCTGCAAGCTCCGGTTCTTTCACCGCTGCGCAGCCTCCAAGACCACAGCAGTTTGCGTCAGAAAGGATCTTCGGTTCTGCTGCCAGAAATGGCAATATCTGTTTTAAAAGTTCTCTCTTTTCCCGGTCCGGACATGGAAGGAAAATATTCTGCTCTTCCATGATCATGGTTCCAAGCCCCAGTTCCTGCAATTTCTCATAAATGCTGATCACCGGGATAGAAAGTCTGCCTTTTAAGAAAGCATAACAGTTTGGACAGACCATAACCGCTTCTCCGGCTCCAGCCGCCAGAAGTTTTTTATCCAGGTGTTCCAGAATCACTGCTTCTTTTTCTTCCAGTCCCAGCTCTGCTACCGGCTTTCCACAGCAGTCAAATACGGAAAATGCATCTGTCTTTTCTGCCAGCATTTTCCCCAGATAACGGGTAGTCTCCGGATAAAAAGAAGGGAAGTTACAGCCGAAAAACAATGCTGTTTTTCCTTTCCCGCTGTATCTGCGAAATTTATAATCTTCTTTCTCCCACAGAAGCATTCCATATCCCTTTTCGGGTATTCTGCCGTCATTTTCTTTTACCTGCTGTCTTCGGATCTGGAGTACTATTTCCCGTCCGTCAATCCCCTGTGGACAGACCTTGGAACATTTTCCACAGAGAAAGCAGTGATACGCCAGTCTGGAAAGTTTTTCTGTATCCCCAATAGTCAGGTCATATTTCTTTAAAAATCCACAGTTTTCTGTACATATGCCGCAATGAGTGCAGTTTTTGACCGGCCTATTCATCACATCTCATCTCCGTTTTTCAGATCTGGATCTTCCTGCTCTGCAAAGACTTTTTTCTTTAACAGGATGCCTGCTGTCAGTACTGCTGCTGCCAGTATAGCGGCTCCTATCAAACAGGCGGTCCTTATACCTGGATCTGCAAGACCTGCTGTTCCCAATGTATACATGGCGGTTCCCGGAAGCATAAAAAGAAAAGAGCCAGCCGCATAGGTTTTAAGAGGCATGTCCGTCACCCCATAAGCAAAATTTTGCAGATTATAGGGAAATAAAGGCACCAGCCGGGTGATCATCAGGATCCAGATCTGTTTTTTCCCTGTTTCATCAAACAGCCAGTGGCGCAGATATGGATTTTTTCTGGCTGCTGCTCCTACTATATCTTTGAGCAAATACCTGCCCATGAGAAAGGCTGCAACCGCTCCTAAAGTAGCTGCTGCTGTACAACAGAGCGTCCCCAGGACCGGACCAAACAGCAGCCCTGCAAGGATTGCAAAACTGATCCCCGGCAGAGCAAAAGCTACACTTCCGATCACAGTAGTCACCAGATATATGGAAATGGCAGCAGGAAGATTTTCCTCAGTTATACGCTGTAAAATCTGAGTAAGATCCCCATTCAGGATCCGTTCTGACCAGCCAGAGTATTTTCCAGCCAAAAACAGTACAAGCATTCCCACTGCAAATACATATATTTTTCTCTTACCTGTTTTTTGTTTCTCCACTGCGTTTCTCCTGTATACAACGTACAATTATTCTACCATTAATCCTCACGAATGTCCTATTGATATATTTGGTGAATATATGCTATTTATTGATATTTTCTATAAATGCGAGTAAAATCAGGCAATAAAAAAGGGGCTGTAAAAAAACTCCTATAGAAAAAAGTCGCCCAGACCGTGCGGTC
>CAVIPV010000034.1:0-9730 GCA_963644495.1 Prevotella sp.
GCTCCCGGTGAGATCTTAGTTACCTATGGAAATATCCATAGAGGTTTTGAGTATCCACTGATCAAATATGTCATCATTACAGAAGGTGACATGTTTGGTACGGAAAAGAAGAAAAAACGGCGGAAAAAGAGCAGTTATCAGGGTAAAGCCATTCAAAGCTTTTCCGAATTGGCTGTAGGAGATTATGTAGTCCATGAGGAACATGGTCTTGGTATCTACAAGGGAATTGAGAAAGTAGAGCGGGACAAAGTCATTAAAGACTACATTAAGATCGAATACGGGGACGGAGGCAATTTGTATCTGCCTGCTACCAGACTGGAAAGCATCCAGAAATACGCCGGTGCAGACGCCAAAAAGCCAAAACTGAATAAACTGGGCGGTACAGAATGGAATAAGACCAAGACCCGTGTTAAAGGCGCTGTTCAGGAGATCGCAAGAGACCTGGTAAAGCTGTATGCGGCTCGTCAGGCCCAAAATGGCTATCAGTACGGGGAAGACACTGTGTGGCAGAAGGAATTTGAGGAACTGTTCCCTTATGAGGAGACAGACGACCAGTTAGATGCCATTGAAGCCGTGAAAAAGGACATGGAAAGCCGCAAGATCATGGACCGCCTGATCTGCGGTGATGTTGGTTATGGAAAGACGGAGATTGCCTTGCGTGCTGCTTTTAAGGCAGTCCAGGACAGCAAACAGGTAGTGTATCTGGTGCCGACAACTATTTTAGCCCAGCAGCATTACAACACCTTTGTCCAGAGAATGAAGGACTTCCCGGTGCGCATTGATATGTTAAGCCGTTTCTGTACCCCGTCCCGGCAGAAAAAGACACTGGAAGACCTGCGAAAAGGCATGGTGGACATTGTAATCGGCACTCACAGAGTGCTTTCCAAGGACTTAAAGTTTAAAAATCTGGGGCTTCTGATCATTGATGAAGAACAGCGTTTCGGCGTAGCCCACAAAGAAAAGATCAAGCAGTTAAAGGAAAATGTAGACGTTATGACTTTGACTGCAACACCTATTCCAAGAACGCTGCATATGAGCCTTGCGGGGATCCGTGACATGAGTGTATTGGAAGAGCCGCCGGTAGACCGTACGCCGATACAGACTTATGTTATGGAATATAATGAAGAAATGGTCCGGGAAGCTATTAACAGGGAGCTGGCGCGAAAAGGCCAGGTGTATTATGTATACAACCGTGTGACGGATATTGATGAGGTGGCTGCAAGGATCCAGAAGCTGGTGCCGGACGCAGTAGTTACTTTTGCTCACGGCCAGATGCATGAGCATCAGTTAGAGCGGATCATGACGGACTTTGTCAATGGAGAGATTGATGTTTTAGTGTCCACCACTATTATTGAAACCGGTCTTGATATCCCCAATGCCAATACCATGATTATCCACGATGCAGACCGTCTGGGACTTTCCCAGCTGTATCAGCTTCGCGGTCGTGTAGGCCGTTCCAACCGGACTTCTTATGCCTTTTTGATGTATAAGCGGGATAAGCTTTTAAAGGAAGAGGCAGAAAAGCGTCTGCAGGCAATAAGAGAGTTTACAGAATTAGGCTCCGGCATCAAGATCGCTATGCGTGACCTGGAGATCCGTGGCGCAGGAAATGTCCTTGGTGCAGAGCAGCATGGGCATATGGAAGCAGTGGGATATGATCTTTACTGCAAAATGTTAAACCAGGCGGTTCTTGCCTTAAAAGGGGAAGAAACAGAGGAAGATTCCTACGCAACCAGCGTGGAATGTGACATTGATGCCTATATTCCGGCCACATATATTAAAAATGAGTATCAGAAACTGGATATTTATAAGCGTATTTCTGCCATTGAAACAGAAGATGAATATATGGATATGCAGGACGAGCTGATGGACCGCTTTGGGAATATTCCAAAGAGCGTGGAAAATCTTCTGGTCATTGCCAGAGTCCGCGCACTGGCCCATAAGTGCTATGTAACGGAGGTTCTGGTAAAGGAAAAAGAAGTAAAACTGACCATGTACCAGAAGGCAAAGATCAATGTAGGCGGTATACCGGATCTGGTAAATTCCTACGGCGGTGCTTTAAAACTGGTGCCGGGGGAAGTGCCGGTGTTCCACTATGTGGAAAGAAAACCTAAGGGCATTACCATTGAAACCATGCTGCAAAAGGCGGAAGAAATATTGAAAGAGATAAGGAAGCTGCGGGTGTAAGATACCGCAGCTTTTTGCTGTGAGGTATTCGAAAGAAGCTGCCGTCAACAGGCTTCGTAAGGATCGGAGCCGGAAGCCGAGAATGTGCCTTGCGCAACAGAAGACGTAAGTCTATAATGGATATCAGAAAAAAATGAGTGTTTTACAGTGAATACAGGAGAGAGAGAATATGGCAGATACAGAATATGCAGCAGCGTTAAAGCTTGGTAAGAAGCAGTACCAGAATTCTGTTTCAAAGGGAGAATATCCATATCTTCCCGTGTTGGATGAGATTTTATCTTATACGGATATTGTGTCCCAGGTATCTTTGGGAGTGATGGATATACCGCTGTCAAAGCTTGTGGGAACAAAGACAACGGAAAGATCTATTTCCTTTGCAAATAATTTCATGCCCCTCCTTAGGGAGCGTACAGAGTTTGCAATTAAATGGGAAAGTCTTTATAAGCATCAGATCGAAGACGGGATCCAGGATCCTATTATCGCCTATGAATTTATGAACCGCTTTTATGTTCAGGAAGGAAACAAGCGGGTCAGTGTTATGAAATACGTAGGAGCCTACAGCATTTTGGGAAGTGTGATCCGGCTGATCCCGAAACGTACCGATGAGCTGGAAAACAGATTATATTATGAATTTCTGGACTTTTATAAGGTTTCTTCCAACTGTGATATATGGTTCAGTAAAGAAGGCGGTTATAAAAAACTGCTGGAATTAATGGGAATGCAGCCGGATCAGGTCTGGACCCAGGAGGAACGGGTCTTTTTCCGGTCTGCCTACGGCCGTTTTGCGAAGGCCTTTGCCATGGCAAAGGGAGACCGGTTGAAGCTGACAGAGGGGGATGCATTTTTAGTTTATATTGAGGTCTACGGCTATGACAATGTAAAGGGGCAGACGGAGCGGGAAATGTATCAGGCTCTGATGCGCATCTGGGAAGAGATCCAGCTGGCAAACAGAGGACGGCAGATCGAGCTGATCCAGGACCCTCAGGAAGTAGAAGAGGATAAAAAACCGGCAATTTTAAAATGGTTCATGCCTCAGGAGGAGATTCCCAATGGCCTGAAGGTAGGTTTTATTTATGAGAAAACGGCGGAAACCTCCCGCTGGATCTATGGACATGAGCTGGGAAGACTGCATTTAGAGCAGGTATTTCCCGAAAAGGTGACCACTATGGTGATCGATCAGGCAGATACAGAAGAAGCCATGGGAGCAGCCATTGAAAAGGAGGCAGAGGCGGGCTGCAGTATTATCTTTACCGTTACATCCCGGATGTTCAACCAGAGCGTGCGTTCTGCCATCCGTTATCCTGATATCAAAATTTATAACTGTGCGATCAATATATCCTACTCCTCTATCTGCAACTACTATGCAAGGATGTACGAGGCGAAATTCCTTATGGGAGCTATTGCAGCAGCTTTGTCCAGAGAAAATAAATTAGGTTATATTGCAGATCAGCCTACCTACGGGATCCTGGCAGATATCAATGCCTTTGCACTGGGGGCACGAATGGTCAATCCTTATGTAGAGGTTTATCTGGAATGGTCCAGAAAAGAAAACAGCCGGTCGGCAGCGGCTCTTTTACAGGAAAAGGGGATCCATTACATTTCCGGTCATGACCTGATCCAGCCGGATCATCCTTCCAGAGAATACGGTCTGTATGTGAAAAATGATGATGGTACCATAAAAAATCTGGCAATGCCGGTATGGCACTGGGGCAAATTTTATGAACAGGTCATCCGCCTTGCTTTTAAGAGCGGTGAAGAGATCGAAGCTATGAAAGGCAAAAAAGCGGTAAACTACTGGTGGGGCATGTCGGCGGATGTGATCGATGTAATATGCTCGGAAACCATGCCGGTGGGGACAAACCGCCTGATCGAATTTTTGAAGAGTTCCATCCGTACAGGAAGCTTTCACCCCTTTGACGGTCTGATCTATGCTCAGGACGGAAGTGTGAAGTGTACTCAGGGGAAAGGGCTGAAGGCAGAGGAGATCATTACCATGGACTGGCTTGCCCAGAATGTGGTTGGTTATATACCGAAGATGGAAGAAATGAATGAGAGGGCGCAGGAGTTGATGCAGATCCAGGGGATCGAGGCATCCGGTCAGACAGAGACGGAGAATAAGTAGATGAATATAATGATATTTGCAGATCAGGAATCAAAGCTTTTGTATGAATACTATGATCCGGAGCGGATGAAGGATATCGATCTTTTGATCTCCTGCGGCGATCTGGATCCGGAGTACCTGACTTTTTTCGCTACAGTGTGCCATGCGCCTCTTTTGTATGTAAGGGGAAATCATGACAGCAAGTATGAGTACAAGCCGCCGGAAGGCTGTATTTGTATAGAAGATGACATTTATGTATACAAGGGTGTGCGGATTCTGGGACTGGGGGGATCTATGGAATACATACCTAATGCGCCCAACCAGTATACGGAGCGGAAGATGCGTGCCCGTATCCGCAGGCTGTGGTGGAAGATATGGTTTCACAGAGGTTTTGATATTCTTGTGACCCATGCACCGGCCTATCAGTTAAATGATATGGAAGATCTTCCTCATCGAGGGTTTAAGGCATTTCTGAAGCTGATGGATAAATATCATCCCAAATATTTTCTCCATGGACATGTACATGCTAATTATGGAAACGGTTTCAGACGGAAGGATGTATACGGGACCACAAGAGTGATCAACGGATATGAGTTTTATGTGATCGAATATCCGGGGGAGCCGGTGGTTCCTGAGAAGAAGCAGACTTCTGTGTAGCCGTCCGGCAGGTCTGCGCATTTTGCGGCAGGCAAACACACAGGAGATGGGGGATATAGAGATCCCGGAAGATCAGAAAGTCATTTGTCCCACATTTGTCCACCGCCCTATAGTAGGATATGCATAGAGGAAAAATATAGAGGAAAAAGGTTATAAGATCGAGACCAAAGAATGGAGGAATAGAGTATGCCGAATCCAAGCGCAGACCAGAACAAAAAATCAAAAAACTTTCAGGAAGTGTTTCGGGAAAACAGTGTATTTCAGGAATGGAGCTCTGTGACGGATGAACTGGAAAAGTTTTCAGAAGGGCCGCAGGGAGATTCGCTGGAAGATCTGGCAGAAGAGACAAAAAAACTTTTTGAACAGATCAGGCCTCATTATGAGAAACATAATGACATGGGAAGCTATATTCCTATGTCGGAAGAAGCATATGAGCAGCTTCAGGCACAGTATAAAAAATGTATGGATGTCTTTGATCTTCTTCCGGAGGAAATGGCAGAGGAACCGGTCTGCCGGAAGCTTCGGACTATGCTGATCAATGATTCCCATGCTTTAAACGCCCTTTCACCGGATTCTCTTCCTCCTTTGGCAGATGTGATCACAGGATCGGAGGTCCCGGTTGCTGAATTGTATGAAACAAACGAGAATCACACCATCGGTGCAGATCTCAGCAGCCGCCAGGCCATCGAATATACAGATAAGGACGGAACGGTACACCGCGGATTTTTTACAGAAGAAAAGAACGTATCCACACTTGCAAAGGATCTGCAGTCTATTTTTGCCCGGTACACTAAAAAATACCCTCAGTATAAAGACTTTTTTGCGGAACTGGGAATAAAGGGAAAAGCATTTCTTGACAGCGTTGCTGAGCTGACCCGTTACAACCATGAAGATGATTATAATAAATTTGTCAGAGAAGTAGCAGAAGTCAGCGAAACAAAGATTAAAGATGTCAGTGGATTTAGGAAGATGTGCCGTGAACTTGCAGAAGAATGCAGACCCTTACGGAATTATTATGATGTGTTACAGGCATCAAAGATCGACACCGGAAGCCAGATCGCCCAGAGAGCAGGCGCCATGTCGGATATGGCGGCTGCATTGGGAGAAAAAGAACTTCTGGCGTCCAGCCGCCGGATCACGGTAAAGCGTGGGGATAAGGTGGTTTCCGGAGTGATGATGGATGCGGCCTTTTTAGACGGCGTAGACCGGAAAAAGCTGACGGATGAAAATCCCTTTTACAAGATAGAAAAGAAGGGCTTTGACAGCCCGGAGCTTTTACGTTCTCTGGCAGACCTGCAGATCCTGGATTATCTTTGTGCCAATACCGACCGTCATAAAAATAATTTCTTTATGCGTCTGGATAACTCGGATCCGAAACATCCGAAGATCACCGGCGTTCAGGGAATCGACAATGACAACGCTTTTGGCTACATTCAGGACGGAGGCGTTATGCGTCTTGCAAAGGGCCGGAATCTGAAGGTCATTACTTCTCATATGGCAGAAAAGATCAATGCCATGACAGAAAAGGATCTTGAAAGGATTCTGGAGCCATATCAGTTTTCTCAGATGGAGTGTATGGCTGTAAAAGAGCGCCTGTCAAATCTTAAGGAAATGATTGCGAACGGGTCCCATAAAAAGGCGGATAAGCCTGCTTTTGATAAAGACGGACATCTGATCACCAAAGAGAATGAAATACGTATCATCCGGGATGAGGAATGGAAGCAGCTTTCTTTAGACAGTCTGACACCGAAGAACGAAAAAGAAGAAAATCTGTTTGTACATGCAAAAGCTATCCGGGATGATCAGGCCAATAATAAGAGTACTATTGAAAACCAGAAAAAATACGAAAAGTGGGTAAAGGAAAAGAATCCTGAGCGCTGGGAGAGAGAACAGCGGGAGAATGCAGAACAGAAAAAAGCCACGGCTTTGGAAAACCAAAAGAAGACGGCTCCTCTCCGCTATACCAGGTTTGATGAGCAGGCCCTGCTTAAGAATATCCGGACGCAGCTGGAAGGGGAAAGGGAACAGCTTCGAAATATTGATAAGGAACTTTATTTAGCCGATGGTACGGATAAAAGCCGCAGTCGGAAATTCAAAGACATGTACCGGAAATTGGGGGAAGTCACTGAGGAATACAATAAGCTGTGCGGAAAAATCAAAGGATTTCAGTCTTTAGGAGATAAAGAGCGCAGGACGCTGGATGCAGACTTTAAAGAGCTGGCAAAAAAAAGAGAAAAGCTTTTGCAGTCTGCCTCCGTCTACCTGAGAAAGGGCAGCATTTTTTCCAATGAACAGCTGGATCAGAGAAAAAAGAGCGCCGCACAGCTGAAGGAGTTTGCACAAAAACAGCCGGAGAGTGAACGGTTCTTTCAGAGCGGGAGCACCTTAAAGGATAAGCAGGATACAGATCTTTCAGAGAAAAACGGATATGAATTTTCTGCTTATATGACCAGACAGCTGCATGACATGATGAAGAAAGCCTTATATGACAATGTGACCTCTTTACCGGTAGGGGATCAAAAACGCACACTTGGGATCAGGGCACTGGCTGCTCAGGAGCGTCTCTGGAATTTCAGCCAGAAAAATACACCTAAGGCTGTCGCGGATCAGGGCGAAAAAGAGAAAACGGATTTTAACCGGATAAACGCAGAAAACAGCCGGGTTAAAAAGGACATTGAGACGATTCTGGCTTATGCACCGGATGTGAAGAACATGATTGACAGGGAGAATAAGAAATACAGCAAGTCCAATGGTCCGGACCGTTCGATGAAGCTGGATTCTCTCACTCCCAGACAGGTGCGCACGGTTCTCGGACTGCTGTTTGAGCATGAGAGTCAATGTAAGATGGATAAATCCAGAAAGATTGAGATCGGGGCTGACGAAGAAAACCAGATCCGGATCGCGGAAAAGAAAAATGACAACAGGCTGTACCGGATCGCCCCTGTGATTGATACAAACCTGAGTCAGGAGAAAGGCATGAATAAGGGGTAGTAAAGATTACTCCCCCTTTACGGCAAAGGAAATAAACTGCTCCATTTCTCTCGTTTTGAACTTGTTTTTGTGATAAAAGATCTGACGGTACATGGAAATCTCCACATGATCGACCTGCACCACTGCCAGTGTTCCTTCCCGGATCTGTTTTTTAACTGCGAACAGAGGAAGAAAAGAAAGACCGCGTCCCTGTTCTAACATCTGGATGATAAAGGCGGTATCGCTGATCTCCAGAACCGGTGATAAGGAACAGTGGCAGGAAGCCAGAAACTGATCCAGTGCCTGGCGGTAATTGGCGTTTTTCTCTGTGAGAAAAAAGGGTTCCTGCAGGATCTCATCCAGAGTTTTGGGCCGATCGGTGAGAAAGGACGGCGCAGCCACAAATACAATGGGCTCCGCCGTTTCCATGGCCTTTATCCAGTTTTCATTCCATCTGGGTGCGTCCAGAATATAGATCATGTCCAGAAGATCCTGCTCCATCATGCGGATCAGCTCTTCCGGCGTATCTACCGTGATCTGGAATTTTACCTTTGGATACTGCTTGCGAAACTGACTGACAATAGCCGGAAATTTGGCTGTACACAGGGATTCAATGGTTCCGATGTGCAGCGGATTTTTCAGTTCTTCATCCTCCTGCATGCACAGAAAGGTGCGGTCTACTTCGTAAAGAATCTTGTTCGCATGTTCTAAAAATTTCTGCCCCTGAGGTGTCAATATTACCTGTTTTCCCATCCGGTCAAACAGCCGGGTTCCCAGCTCCTTTTCCAGCAGACGGATCTGCACCGTTACTGCCGACTGGGAGTAACCCAGCCGGGTCGCTGTTTTAGAAAAACTCTGAAGTTTTGCTGCCTGTACAAAGGTCTGAAGCTGCCGCAATTCCATAAATACATCCCTTTCTTCCTTAATATTATGCGATTTGACTATAATTTCACAATTCCGCGATTGAAAAATTTTCAATATACTTATGAAAACTATGAATTTGATTCATTCATACTGTCATGATATACTACAGCTGCGAAGACGTCAACCGCTATGTATTATGCAATCTGTGCAAAAAGAGTGTACAGATCACGAAACAATTAACATTTTTGTTGTTGGAGGGAATTTACAAATGGAAAAAAAGAAATTTAAAATGGGGCTTGTACCGAAGCTGATTCTGGCGATCATTCTCGGTATCTTATTCGGTCAGTTTCTGCCGGAGGGCTTTTGCCGTCTTGTTGTCACATTGTCCGGATTTTTCAGTAACTTCTTAAAATTCGTTATCCCGCTTATGATCCTGGCTTACGTGACCATGGGTATTGCAGATCTGTCCCAGGGCGCAGGAAAGCTTCTTCTCATCACCGTGGTTCTGGCTTACGGCTCTACCCTGATCGCAGGTTCCGCCTCTTTTCTGGTGGCAGAAAACCTGTTCCCAAGTTTTATGAGCGCTGATGCACTGGATCAGATCGCTGCTACCGCAGAGGTTTCTCTGTCTCCTTATTTCAGCATCACCATCCAGCCGGTTATGGATACTCTGTCCGCAGTAGTTCTGGCTTTTGTTCTGGGTCTGTGTCTTTCTTCCATGAGGGGAAAAGAGATCGGAGATACCTTATACAACGCAATGCAGGATTTTTCTTCCATCATTGACAAGGTACTCCACACCGTTATCATCCCCCTGCTGCCTCTTTACATCTGCGGTACATTTACAGATATGACCATTTCCGGAAAGACCTTTGCGATCCTTGGGATCCTCTGGAAGGTATTCCTGGTTGTTATTATCATGCATCTGATCTGCATTACCATTCAGTTTATGAT
>CAVIPV010000034.1:9740-21402 GCA_963644495.1 Prevotella sp.
GTTTATGATTGCCGGAGCTGTCAGCAAGAAAAATCCGCTGACACTGATCAAAAACCAGCTTCCGGCTTATGCAACCGCATTGGGAACCCAGTCTTCTGCAGCTACCATTCCTGTTAATTTACAGTGTGCAGCCAAGGATGGTGTCTGTGAGCAGATCCGTAATTTTGTTGTTCCGCTGTGTGCCAACATTCATATGGCCGGTTCCATGATTACCATTACAGCCTGTGCTACCGCAGTCTGCCTGATGAATCAGCTGCCTATCAGTCTGGCTACTGTAATTCCGTTTATTATGACCCTTGGTGTTGCCATGGTTGCTTCTCCGGGTGCTCCGGGCGGCTCCATTATGACCGCACTGCCGTTCCTGTACATGATATTCGGCACAACAGCAGGAGATCCAAACGGTCCTATCTGCGCCATCATGGTTGCTCTTTATATTACTCAGGATTCCTTTGGAACTGCCTGCAACGTTTCCGGTGACAATGCCATCGGCGTTATTGTAGATACGATTTACCATAAATTTATCATCAAAGAAGCTTAAGGAGGCTTAAGATGTCATTTATCAGTGTTTTCGATGTGCTGGGACCGAATATGATCGGTCCGTCCAGTTCCCACACGGCCGGTGCAGCCCGTATCGGTTTTCTGGCACAGAAGATGATCGGCGGAAATGTGATCCGCGCAGACTTTACCCTTTACGGATCCTTTGCGAAGACCTATCACGGCCACGGAACGGACCGGGCACTTCTCGGAGGCATTATGGGATTTTCCACCGATGACATGCGCATCCGCAACTCCTTTGAGATTGCGAAAAAAGCAGGTCTGTCTTATACCTTTACTCCCAATGAGACCGAAACCGAGATCCATCCGAACACTGTGGATATCTCCATGACCAGTCAAAAGGGACAGACGATGACAATCCGGGGCGAGTCCTTAGGAGGCGGCAAGGTCCGGATCGTGAAGATCAATGGCGTTGAGGTGGATTTCACCGGCGAGTACAGCGCCGTGATCGTTGTCCAGCAGGATAAACCGGGCGTTGTGGCCCATATTACCAGAATATTAAGCGACCGTGGTGTCAACATTGCTTTCATGCGCCTGTTTAGGGAATCCAAAGGTCATACTGCTTATACCATTGTAGAATCTGACGGAAAGCTTCCGGAGGAGATAGCAGAGCGCTTGAAGGATAATGTAAATGTACATGATGTTATGATCGTACAGATCTAAGGAAGAGGAGGATAAAAGACAATGGATTTTAAAAATGCAAAAGAACTTTTAGAATTATGTCAGAAGCAGAATCTCCCGATTTCCGAGATCATGCTCCAGAGAGAGATAACTGAGGGGGAGATAACCGGCGAAGAGGCACACAGCCGCATGGCCCGTGCGCTGGAAATTATGAAAGAATCCGCCCATACCCCCATCCATACTCCGGTGGGCTCCATGGGCGGTCTCATCGGCGGTGAAGCCGGAAAGCTGGCTTCCCATCAGGCATCCGGACGGGGAATCTGCGGTGATGTGCTGGAAAAGGCCATCACCTATGCAGTGGCTGTTCTGGAAACCAACGCTTCCATGGGACTGATCGTGGCTGCACCTACCGCCGGCTCTGCCGGTGTGGTTCCGGGTATACTGCTGGCACTTCAGGAATGTCATGATTTTTCTGATGAAGACCTGATTCGGGCTTTGTTTAATGCCGGTGCCATTGGCTGTCTGGCGATGCGAAATGCCACGGTGGCCGGTGCGGTAGGCGGCTGTCAGGCTGAGGTGGGGATTGCCTCTGCCATGGCAGCTTCTGCAGCGGTGGAGCTGTTTGGAGGAACTCCGAAGCAGTGCCTTGATGCAGCCACCATCGTTCTTATGAACATGCTGGGGCTGGTTTGTGATCCGGTAGGGGGACTGGTGGAATATCCGTGCCAGAACCGCAACGCAGCCGGAGCAGCCAATGCCCTGATCGCTGCTGAGATGGCACTGGCCGGTCTTTCCCAGCTTATCCCCTTTGATGAAATGTTAGAGACCATGTATACGGTGGGCAGACGCCTGCCGGCAGAACTTCGTGAGACTGCCATGGGCGGATGCGCCACAGCGCCCTCTGCCTGTGCGGCGTGCCATATGTGCAGTTAATTTTGGAATAACATAAGAAAGAATTCCCGACGAGATTCCATCGCCGGGAATTTTTTTAACGATTTTAGCGGTTTAGGGTTGCTGCCTGGGTTTTTAGAATTTAGGCCAGCATTTTGGAAGTTTCGGGTCTTCTACACGGACCGGTTCCGGGTAAGTTTCGCCGTAAAGCTCTAATTCTACGGTTTCAATGACCTGTGGGTCTACCGGCTTGTTTACTTCTACACCCGGGATGGGAAAATCCACAGGAACGGTCTTAACGGCTGCGATCCGGCGGATCTCATCCATACCGGAAATGACTTTTCCGAATACCGGGTAAGTGCCTTTGTGGTCCGGGCAGTCCCGCAGGGGGAAGAAGAATTCGCAGCTTGCCAGTCCTGCTTCCCCATATCCGCCCATGCAGACACAGCCGGGATGGGAGTCTAAAGGTGTGATCTCCGGATGCAGTGCAAATTCATTTGGGATCAGGTACTGAAGCTCCTTATGGCCAAATGCCGTATAACTTACATCCACCCAGTTTTCCGGAACAATGCGCTCAATGGCGTGATGGTCTAAGTATCCATGGGAAGCAGCGTAGATGAAGCTGTTTACCGTATTCGGAGCTGCCTCAGGCAGCAGTTCTATTACAATATCCGCTCCATTTGCCATGTGGAGCGTTGCTTTTGGGTTTGTCATGGTGTGTCCTCCTGAGATGTTTTACTGCTTATTCAATGATCTGCAGTTCCTTTGGATAGTGGTTTAATACTTCCACACCATCTTCTGTTACCAGTACCAGATCCTCTACCCGGACGCCGGTATCGCCGGTTAAGTAGATGCCTGGTTCGATGGAGAAGATCATTCCTGGTTTTGCTTCCCAGGTGTTTGCAGAGGAAACATCGCCGAATTCATGCTCGGAAAGGCCAATGAAATGTCCAAGGCGGTGGTTGAAGTTTGGTCCCCAGCCTTTTGCGGTGATCAGATCTCTGGCTGTGGCATCAAGCCGGCATAACGGTACACCGGGGTGAATCTTTGAGATGGCGGTCTCATTGGCTGCTTTGGCTGTCTCATATACTTCTCTGTGTGCGTCACTTACGGTCTTGAAATAGAAGGTACGGGTCATGTCAGAGCAGTAGCCGTCCTTGATGCAGCCTACGTCAAAGAGAACGCAGTCACCGGGTTTTACAATGGTATCATCCGGGAAATGGTGGGGGTCAGCGGCATTTGCTCCAAAGGCAACTAATGGGGGGAAGGAATAACCGTCTGCACCAAGATCTAAGTAGATCTGAAGCATCTGGTCGGCAACTTCTTTTTCTGATACGCCTTCGTGGATCAGACCCTTAAATTGAGCCATGGCTTTATCGTTGATATCAGAGGAAATACGCATCTTTTCCTGCTCTTCGCTGTCTTTTATGCCTCTGGTGATATCAACGGCCAGGGAGCCGTTTACGAAGCCTGCAGCGGCCTTCATTTCCATAAGAGGAAGAAGGAAACGTGCCTTTAAGTCCTTGTCTACGCCAAGAACCGCATTTTTATCCAGACGTGCGGCAACGATCTCAGGCACAGGATCGGTATCGGAATACCATACCTTTTCAACGCCTACATCTCCAGGCACATTGAAAAGGTTATTCAGGAAATAGTAATGATGTCCGTCTGCCTTTAAAAGCAGTGCATAGAAACGCTCGATAGGAGCCATGGAAATGCCTGTAAGGTAGCAGATAGACATTGGATCGGTAATAAGCATCTGGTCTACGCCCTGATCTTTTAAGGCAGCCAGAATGTGGTTTGCTCTTGCTTCGTTCATGATAATATTTCTCCTTTTTAAGGTTTATAAACATATGACGCCGGGGCTGTTAAACAGCCTTCCGACGTCATAATACTGTACTATAAAAATGTTGTCAAGCAACGTAACAGACTGCGCACCTGCCACAGGCACGGGGCAGCTGACTTTTAAAATTGTGTACGTAACTTTGGATCTAACAGGTCTCTTAAACCGTCGCCAATGAAGTTGGCGCCAACTGCCATGGTGAAAATGGCAAGTCCCGGAAAACCGGCAACCCAGAATTTATTGAAATAATCCACACCGTCAGAAACCATCATGCCCCATTCCGGTGTTGGCGGAGCAGAACCAAGTCCTAAGAAGCTTAAGGTAGAGAACATCAGGATCTTGTTTCCAATGTCTGTAGTAGCCATGATCAGGACGGAGCTGACGCTGTTGGGGATGATTTCTTTTAACAGGATACGCATCCGGGAAGCGCCAAGGGCTTCTGCAGCATTGACATACTCATTTTCCTTGACACTTAAAACAACGCTTCGCATAAGGCGGGCATAAGTGGGCCAGGAAACAATGACCAGGGCGAACATGGTGTTAAACAGGTTGGATCCCATAACTGCGTTGATGATCATTGCCAGGATCAGGGACGGGAAGGATAAGATCATTTCAGAAAAACGCATCATCACATTATCCAGCCAGCCGCCTGCGTAACCAGCCAGCGCGCCGTAAAAGGTTCCGATAATACCTGCAATGATAACGGAGAGACATCCTGCAAGAAGGGAGTAACGTCCGCCGTAGATCACACGGCTGAAAATGTCACGGCCAAAGTTGTCAGTGCCAAACCAGTGGATGGCAGAAGGCGCTTTTAAACGCATGGACAGATCCTGGGCGATGGGGTCGTAAGGAGCAATGACAGGTGCTAAAACAGCTGCCAGGATCCATCCGAGACAGATCAAAATACCCAGTGTAAACAGGTAATTGGATTTTAATAATTTTTTCAGGGAATGGATCATTGTTAACTGCACCTCACTCTTGGATCGATGATGCCGTAAAGGATATCGACCACTGTATTGATGATCATATAATTTAATGCGATCAGCAGTGCTACACCGATGATCGCCGGATAATCAGCTGCCATAACGGATTCATAGGCAAACTGGCCTACGCCAGGCCATTTGAAAATGGTTTCTACTAATACCATACCGCCAAGAAGGTTTCCAAGCCCCAGACCGATAACGGTCATAACCGGGATCAGGGCATTTCCAAGGGCATGTTTTAAAATCAGGCTGATACTGTTTAAGCCTTTTGCCTTTGCTGTGCGGACATAATCGGTAGACAGCGCATCTAACAGGTTAGAACGGGTGGTTCTAGTGATCAGGCCCATGGTAAAGGCCGCTAAAACGATGCTTGGAAGGATCAGGTGGCGGATGGCATCCATGGCTTTTGCCGGATTCCCTTCTAACAGACTGTCGATCACATACATTCCCGTAACGGAAGCCGGAGCAGAAAAGGAATTGCTTAAACGGCCCGGTCCAGGGAATATTTTTAACTTATAGTAGAAGAAGTACAGCATCAGCAGCGCAAACCAGAAGGCCGGAATGCTGACACCTGTCACGGAAACGGCCCGAACGATCTGATCTAAGATACTGTTGCGGCGGATGGCGGAAATGATACCAAACAGGATGCCGAAAACAGAAGCGATCACGATGGAAAACAGGGCCAGTTCCAGAGTGGCGGGATAACATCTTGCCAGATCGTCCAGTACCGGACGGCTGGTGCGGATAGAGGTCCCCAGGTCAAAGTGCAGAAGATCACGGATGTAATAGATATACTGCACGATGAGCGGACGGTCCAGACCGTGTTTTGCACGGTAGGCCGCTACGATCTCCGGATCATTTAAGGCTCTCTGGCTTAAGTTTGCCACTACCGGGTCGCCGGGTATCATCTTTGTAAGGATGAATACCAAAGTGGCAACGCCGAACAGCATAACTGCCAGATAAACCACACGTTTTCCAATAAATTTCAACTCTCCCATTTGGATCTGGTACCTTTCTATAGTGCGAATTTGCAGACTCACGAGCCCCGCGCTGCCGCGCTCCACTGCCTGCTGTCGCAGGCGGCTCGTTCGTTAAAAACTTGAGAAAAACAAATGTCTGCTAACGCAGCCGCTTGTTTTTCTCTGCGTTATTTTACTTTACGTTAATCTCAGTCAGATCGATAGTGTAAGAATCAAAGATATCTACTCCATCTAATCTGCTGCTGTGAGCAATATGAGCAGGAGCCTGTGCGATCACGATGAACGGACCGTCCTCATACATTGCATCCTGGATCTTTTCCAGAACCTGAGTGCGGGCATCGTTGTCAGTAGCTGCCATTGCTTCCTGATACATTGCAGCCAGCTCCGGATCCATATCAGCGGTCCATCCGGCACGTTTTCCTACAATACCGCCCGGAAGGAATTCCAGCTGTACATTAGGATCGCTGTAATCGGTTCCCCAGTACATAACAGTAAAGCCAAGAGTTCCGTTGCGGTAAGCATCGCCGTAGCCTGCTGCCCAAGCTTCTGTGGTGATATTTACATTGATGCCGATCTGGGATAAGTCATCCTTTACCTTCTGAGCCAGGTCTGTTAAAAGGATACCTTCCATATCCAGATCAGAAACGGTCATGTCTACGTCAAATCCATCAGGATAACCGGCATCAGCTAACAGCTGCTTAGCTTCTTCGATGTTGGTGTAATCATCCGGACGGGTTCCTTTGCTTCCCATAAAGCCTTCCTGGATAATGTCGTAAGGAGTTACAGTGCCTTCGCCGCAGATCATGCGGATACCGGAATAATCAAGAGCCTTGCGGATGGCCTTCTGTACGTCCGGGTTGGAAACAGGGCCGCCGTACTCTTCATTCATGTTCATCATAACGAAGCCGATCATCTTGGTGGTTCCGTCTACGATTTCCACATTCTCAGCTGAGCCCAGCTCTTCTAAAGTATCATCAGTCAGGTTTAACGCCACATCAATATCTCCTGAAGACAGAGTCATCATCTGGGTGTTGGCATCCGGCTGGATCTTTAAAATGTATTTGTCTACGTTAGTAGCATCGCCCCAGTAATTCGGGTTCTTTTCCAGAACAACTTCTTCATCCGGAGTGTAGCTTGTCAGGATGTACATACCGCTTCCGGCACTTGCATTGTCAAGGAAACTCTGGGCCGTATCGGAGGAAGCAGCGTCTTCTGCGTCCGTACCGCCGTTTTCCTTTACTACAGCACTGTCAAGGACAGCCAGTGAAGAATAGGTCAGCTTGGAAAGAATGGCACTGTCAGGCTGATTTAAGTGGAAAATCACAGTAGCATCGTCCGGAGTTTCAATAGTTTCAATGGTATCGCAGATGAAAGAAGGATTTCCCTTTAAGTTTTTAGTACGGTTGATGCTGAAAGCAACGTCTGCGGAAGTGATCTTATTGCCGCTTGCAAAGGTCAGACCGTCTTTTAATTTCACAGTCAGAGTTAAGCCGTCCTCGGAAAACTCGTAAGTGTCTGCCAGACAAGGCTGCGGGGTTCCGTCATTTTCGTAGAACTTAAACAGGTTCTCATAGCAGGCATTTACGATCAGCTGAGGGTATTTTTCGTAAACATAACCCGGATCCAGAGTAGAGAAACCGGAACCCATGGCAACGATCACGGTGTTGTCGCCGGTGGTGCTGCTTTCTGCCTGGGTGCTGTCAGAAGAACCTGCTGCAGAAGTGTCTGTGGATGCCTGTCCGCCGCCGCATGCGGTGCAGCCTGCTGCAACTGCCATGGAGAGGGCGAGGGCTAAAAGTTTTTTGTTTTTCATAATTAAATCCTCCTCTATTAAAAAAATTTTTGATTACCGGTATAAATGACATGCCACAAAATGGCCTTTTTCGATCTCCTTTAACTGGGGGATCTCTTTGGAACAGATATCGCAGGCCTTGGGACAGCGGGTGTGGAACGGGCAGCCGGAAGGCGGATCAGAAGGACTTGGAACTTCGCCTGTTAAATGGATCCGTTCTGTCCGGTCATCTGCGTCAACCTGTGGGATGGCAGATAAAAGTGCCTCTGTATAAGGATGATAACGTTTCTCATACAGCTGGTCATAAGCGGCGATCTCCACCATTTTTCCCAGATACATAACGCCTACACGGTCGCTGACCTGGTAAACAACGTTTAAGTTGTGGGAGATGAAGAAATAGGTCAGTCCCAGACGTTCCTTTAATTCCTGGAGCAGATTTAAAACCTGCGCCTGGACAGATACATCAAGGGCGGAAACTGCTTCATCACAGATAATAAGCTTCGGTTCTAAAGCCAGTGCTCTTGCAATACCGATACGCTGCTTCTGTCCGCCGGAAAGCTCATGGGGATAACGGCTTAAATGGTAGGTGTCAAGGCCTACTAAATGGAGCAGTTCCTCGATCCTTGCATCGACATCCATGGAACCGGTCATGTGGTGGATCTGGAAAGGTTCCATAAGGATCTGGCGCACGGTACGTCTTGGATTTAAGCATGCAGACGGGTCCTGGAAAATGATCTGGGCTTTTTTGCGCATCTGTTTTAATGCTTTTCCCTTTAATCCGGAAATGTCTTCCCCGTCCAGGTAAACATGGCCGTCAGTAGCCGGGATCAGACGGATCAGGGTACGTCCTAAGGTACTCTTTCCGCAGCCGGACTCGCCAACTACACCGAAAGTCTCTCCTGCGAAAATATCAAATGAAATATCGTCTACGGCACGGACTGTGCCGGATTTTTTGTCTTTTCCTTTAAAATATACTTTTACATGGTCTGCGTGGACCAGTACGTCTTTGTTCTTGTTCTCATCAGCCATTGGTTACTGCCTCCTGACTTCCATTTTCTGCCTGTGCATAGAGCCAGCAGCGTACCTGACGGTCTTCTCCAACAGAAAATACCGGTGGTTCTTCCTTGCGGCAGCGGTCGCAGGCTTTTGGACATCTTGGCCAGAAGCGGCAGCCCTTGATGCGCTCTACCGGGTTTGGAACCATACCTTCAATGGTGGATAATGGTTTGCGCTCTTTGGTGATCCTTGGAATAGCGCTTAAAAGCCCCTGTGTATAAGGATGAAGGGGTTCGCGGAAAATATCAGCTGTAGGAGCTTTTTCTACGATGTGGCCGTTGTACATAACGATAACGGTATCGCACAGCTCACTTACGACCCCAAGGTCATGGGTGATAAACACAACCGAGGTGTTCATTTCCCGGTTCAGATCACGGATCAGGTCCAGGATCTGTGCCTGAATGGTCACATCCAGAGCCGTAGTAGGCTCGTCTGCGATCAAAATCTGCGGCTGACAGGCCAAAGCCATGGCGATCATCACACGCTGGCGCATACCGCCGGACATCTGATGAGGATATTCATAGGCACGGGCCGCCGGATTGGCGATACCAACTGCCTGCATCATGTTAATGGCTTCTTCCATGGCTTCTTTCTTTTTCATGCCCCGATGAAGTCTTAAAGACTCTGCGATCTGTTTTCCGCAGCGGATGATGGGATTTAAAGAAGTCATAGGTTCCTGGAAGATCATGGAGATCTCATTTCCGCGGATCTTCTGCATTTCCCGTTCAGAAAGCTGTACCAGATTTTTTCCATTATATAAGATCTGTCCGCCGGTGACTTTGCCCGGAGGATTTGGGATCAGCTGCATCATTGCCAGGGAAGACACGCTTTTTCCGCTTCCGCTTTCCCCAACGATGCCAAGCTTCTCACCGCGGTGGAGCGTATAGCTTAAATGGTCTACTGCGTGTACCGTTCCGGCCATGGTCTTGAATTCCACACACAGATCTTTTATTTCAAGTAATGTTTCTGACTGGTTCATGGTTTTCTCTCATTTCTACAGGATTCTATGGGTAAACAAACATATTATCCGACGACTGCGCCGGATGGCAGCAATACGTTTGTCAGTTTAAAGCGACAAAGTATCAACGCAAAAAAAAATAACGCTATATAGTTCAGATACAATTGATAAAGCCTAGAATACCATATTTTCTAAGGAAATTCAACCTGTAGAGCAAGGTTCTTTGGATAAACTTTGATAAATTCTTCACCTCCTTTGTCTGGAAATGTAATCCCATTTGCAGGTTACATGATCAGGCTTAAGGCAGCTTCATCTGCAATCACGGTCACATCGTTGTGCAGCTGTAAAATAGATGCGGGAACAGCCGGTGTAATAGGGCCATAGAGGGAATTCTTTAATGCTTCTGCTTTTTCTGTGCCGCCTGCAATCAGCAGGATCTTTTTTGCCTGCATAATATTTTTGATGCCCATGGTATACGCCTGTTTTGGAACGTCTTCTTCGGAGGCGAAGAAACGCTTATTTGCTTCAATGGTGCTTTCTGTTAAGTCTACGCAGTGGGTCTCTTTTTCAAAGGCAGCGCCGGGTTCATTAAAGCCGATATGGCCATTTCGCCCAAGTCCTAAAAGCTGTAAGTCAATGCCGCCGCGGGAACGGATAATTTCATTGTAGGCAGCGCAGGCTTTCTGTGGGTCCGGCTCTAAACCGTCCGGAACGAAGGTGCGGGCTTTGTCAATATTTACATGGTCAAACAGGTTGGTATTCATAAAATAGCGGTAGCTCTGGTCATTATCCGGGCCAAGTCCCTTGTACTCGTCCAGGTTAATGGCAGTGACTTTGGCAAAGTCCAGATCCCCTTTGTTGTACCATTCGATCAGCTGTTTGTAAGTACCAACAGGTGAAGAACCGGTAGCTAACCCCAGTACGCAGTCCGGCTTCATGATGATCTGGGCGGAAATGATATTTGCGGCCTTGCGGCTCAGATCCTGATAGTTTTTTGCTTTGTAAATAATCATATGTATGTCCCCTTTCGTTTGCTTCTCCCTATGATATCAGTATACTTTGTTTTGCGGGAAATTCAATAGAAGGGGCGTGAGAAAAAGACTGACAGAGGGGCAGAAGTATGATATGCTAAACTGTAATGAGCGCAGAGAAAAACAGGCGCTTTAATATAACCCCAACGGAGGAATATAACATGGAAATCACAGGACGCAATGTAGGAAAGACATGCCGCACCCATTATAAAGGTACTTTTAATGATGGAACCCAGTTTGACTCTTCTTATGACAGAGGTGAACCATTAGAGTTCGTATGCGGCGCAGGCCAGATGATCAAGGGCTTTGACGCAGCTGTGGCAGATATGGAAGTAGGAGAGGTAAAAGACATCCACCTGATGCCGGAAGAAGCATATGGCCAGCCAAATCCGGATGCTATTTTTGAACTGGAGATCGAGCAGCTGCCAGGTTCCGAAGACCTGACTGTAGGCCAGCAGGTATATCTGACCAATCAGATGGGCCAGCCATTCCCTGTAAAAGTTACTGCTAAGACAGAGAAGACCATTACTTTTGATGCAAATCATGAAATGGCAGGAAAAGAACTGAATTTTAAGATCGAGTTGGTTGAAGTAAAGTAGGATTGAACCGCCTGCGTCAGCAGGCAGATAAGCGTGTCAGCGTGGAATTCGTGAGTTTAAGATAAAAACAGGCGAAGATCACACCGGCCTTTAATCTGCCCTGCGATGATACCTTTGTCCAGGATAAAGGCTGGTATCAGGCTGCAGACCGGTACGAAGATTTTTGAAGTTTATGCACCAGCAGATATACAGGACCGGAGTATCTGTATTAGCGCTGATTGCAGAAAGGTTATTAAAGAATTGTTGACTATGAATAAAACCTGATTCCCGTGATTAATAAAATCAGTCGATTTCAACGAAGGTCAGAGTCTGGCATAGTTCTGACCTTTGAATAAAGCTGAACTTCACGGATT
>CAVIPV010000035.1:0-9183 GCA_963644495.1 Prevotella sp.
TGCATTCAACGTACTCTTATAAACCTTCGCAGTGCTGCAATAACCAAGTCCGACCAGATCTGTGTCATCTGCGGTTTCGGTCTTCTTTACAGTTTCTTCCTGCTGCGGAATAGATACTGCTTCAGTGGGTGCCTGTGTTTCGGTCGGCTGGATCACTTCTGTTTCGCCTGCAGACTCCGGCATTGTTTCCTGCTGGTCCGTTGCCTCTGCGGATGATTCAGCTGCTGTAGTTTCTTCTGCAGTTTCCTCTGCAGTCCCTTCTGCTGCTTCCTCCGATGCCTTTGTCTCTTCTGCTGTTGTCTCCTCTGTTACAGTTTCTTCTTTTCTGTCTTCAGATGTGGTTTCTTCTGTGCTGCCTTCTTCCGGCATTGATTCCTTTTCAGGCAGTACTATCGCCTCTGTGGTTTCTTCCGGCTCTGCAGCTGCAGTTTCCGGAAGCTGCTCAGCTTCGGAAGCTTCTTCTGCTTTTGGAGCATCTGCTTTCGGCTTCTGTGGTTCTGCGATCTCTACCACAGCATCTGCCTCTGCTTCTTCCTCCTTCATCGATACAACAGGTACTGCATGACGTGATATAGAAGCAATGATTTCCTGTTCGGAAACCTCTGCAGTTTCTGTCTCTGTCTCAATTTCTGTTTCAACAGTAGTTTCCGGCTCAGCTGCTTCTGAACTCTCGGCTGCTTCTGTTTCAGTCTCTGCTGCTGATGTCTCTTCTTCCGTCACGGAAGCTTCTGTTTCCTCTGCCTGCTCTGTGCTTTCCTCGGAAACTGCTGTCTTCTCCTCTGTATTTTTTTCTGTTGTATTTACAACATTTTCCGTTTTTTCTTCCAAAGCTGCCTCTGAAGTTTTTTCCTCAGGAACAGCCTCTGCCGGTTTGGAAATAATATTTTTCTCTTCGTCCCCAAACTTATCTTCATAACTCTTTACAGTGATTCGTTTGGTAGTCTTTGTCTTTTCTTTTCCGTTTTCACTTCTTGTAATGGTTGTAGAGCAGCTGATGGTATCTTCCCCATTGTTTACATAAAGGAAATAAACCTCCTCTTCTCCTGTTACCATGTACATGTCATCTGCATCAGCCGGAAGCTTTACAAATACTCTTAACTCTGCTTCCATGCTGTCTCCCTGAATATCCGGATAGACCTCATAAACCTTTCCGTCACCAAAGAACAGCGCATCAAATTTCTCCACTGCACCGTCGGTAAAGTCCAGACTGTCTTCCGATACCGGGCTGTCGTTTTCGATGGCCTGACGGATTGCATCCACCAGGTCTGCCCCGCCAATGGTAAAGTTCACTTGATTTCCTGATGCCGCAAAGCTGACCTGCAGATCTGTTCCCACACTGGTAAAGATCATAGCGAATGCCAGCATAAACGCCAGGAAACGCTTTTGCAAGCTGTACACTTTTCCTGTTAGTTTCTTTCGTCTGCTTCGTCCTCTCATACCCCGTTTCTCCTCTCTCTGAATTTTGTGCAGAAAACATTTCCTGCCAAACTCCGGTACACCTGAATTCCTATTTTCGCAGTCATTCGGTTTATACTTTCATTTATCTTTATCATATCAGAGAGGGCGTTACACCAGCCGTTACACGAGGTTGTATTTTCAAAAAATTTTCTATTTTTTCAAATAATTTACAGATAGGGCCTATTTGTTGTGAGTTTTTTCCTCAACTATTCTTGTTTTTTGCCACATGCTATGCTATAATTCGCTTCGATGAGGTTTTTCCTCATGATTTACTTTAAAACGATCTGGAGGTTTGTATGCTAAATCAGTTTATTTTAAGAAATTATAGATTATTTAAGAATGAAACTCTGTTAGACTTTTTTCCGGCTCCTATTAATGAACACAAAGCTTCACTTTTAACCACTGCAGGAGACGGCGAATCTTTTCTCCCGGTCATTTCCCTTTATGGACCCAATGGCTGCGGAAAATCTTCTATCTTAGAAGCCATCTGGGGCGTATGCCGTCTGACTGCCGGTGATCTTTCCCTAATCACTTCTTCCAGCCGTTCCTACTGCCGTATGGACGACACCTGCAGAGAAATTCCCTTAAGTTTTGACCTGCTTTTTCGCAGAAATGGTTTTCTCTTCCGTTATCAGCTGGAAGTAAAACAGGATGCCATCCTGGAAGAAAATATGTTTTACGGCAGACCTGGTTCTGATGACGCCGGTGTGCTTTTTGCACGTAAGGAAAATGAGCTTCACATTGGAAATGCAGCTGGAAAGATGGACTTCTCCTCTCTTCCTGCCGGAACTTCCCTTTTACGCTTCTTAGATCCTGATTCTCCATCTGAATGTGCCAAAGCTGCAGCTTCCTGGTTCCGTCAGGTGTTATTTTTCCATGAAAATGATTTTAAGGCAGTTCCGGATCTTCCTTCTCAGGTAGAAGAACGGGAAATAATCTGCCGTCTGCTCCAGAAGATGGACATTGACATTTTAGATTATTCTATTACAAAGGATCCTGATACTGATTCTATGTCCCTGATCCTAAATCATGGAAAAGCCGACAGCAAACCTTTCTTTGTTTCCTACAATGAAGAATCCACAGGTATCCGCAAGCTTCTTACTCTTATCCCAATGATCGTAAAAAGCCTGCGTCAGGGAAGTCTTCTCCTTGCTGATGACCTGGACAATGTACTCCATCCCCATCTGCTGCGCTTTATCCTGTCTCTGTACCAGAACCATGAGACAAATCCTCATCAGGCACAGCTGGTATTTACAAGCCACAACACAGCCATCCTGACTCCATCTATTATGAGAAGAGATGAGATCTGCCTGTGCTGCCGCCTGGAAGGAGCCGACGCCATCCTGTATCCTCTTTCTTCCTATAAAAAGGAAAATGGCCTCATCCCAAGAAATGATGAAGCCTATGGCAAGCAATATCTGGAAGGACGCTACGGCGCCAATCCTAAGATCTGATAGTTAAAATGGATCTTTTTTCCAATTTCCCACTGTTTTAAACTGCGTTCCACACGTTCACACACAGCCAGGACATGTTCCTGGCCTGCTCCATTTAACAGGATCAGATACTGAACAGGGCTGTAGCAGGTAAACAGATCTCCTTTTCGCAGACTGCCCCCTATAGCATTCTTTAACATCTCCGAAGCCGGCTGTACCAGTTCTCCTTCTAACAGCGCCCCTTTTGCATCTAAAAGTGTAATGCAAAACAAAGTATACTCAAAGGAAAAACGTTCTGACATGCGGCTTACCAGGCGGTAACTGTCAATAAAAGAGGGGTAGGTGCTGTAATAAGGTCCCTGCTGTTCTTCACGCTCTTTTAAGGTATTTTCAATATCTTTCAGCATATCAGACGTATAACGGATCTGCCCGCTCATAAGCCTGAAACGCTGGAGCATGGTTTCAGAAGGCGGAAGTCCCTGCTCTTCAAAGTACTGGACCACCACCTGCCTGTAGACTTCCATAGCTTCCTGATACCGTTTTAAGGCAATAAGGCAGTCCAGTTTCATCATCTGGCACTCTTCATAGGGATACAGACGGCTGGCAGCTGTGCTAAGTTCTAAAAGCCGGTCATACTCCCGGTCTTCTTTCAGGCACTGACCGGCCAGACGCAGACACTTAAAATACAGTTCCTGGTATTTTACCCCGATCACATTGACCCATTTTTCCCCGGTCATCTGGGCAAGAAATTCCCCATAATACAGGCTGCAGGCATGGCAGAGAGCTTCTTTTTCTCCGGTTTTTAAGGCATCTTCCGCTGCCTGTTCGAAATTTACAGCATCAATGGAAAGAGGAACATTGCCTTCATCCCACCGGTAAATCCCCCCATCTGTCAGAATATACTCATGAGCAGGTAATATTTCTTTTACTATTTTGCGAAGACGGAAAATAGCCGTTCTTAAGCTTCCTGACGGGCTGGCATACTCACCGTTTCCGTAAAGCTCATCCAGAAGTTCTTCCCTGTTGATCCCTTTCTTTCCGGCATACAGCAGAATTAGAAAAAGCTGCAGGATCTTTCCTGTCAAAGCTGTACCAACAGGAAAACTTTTTTTCCGGTACTCCGCTGATATGGTTCCCATCATCCACACACTCAGTATTTCTTTCTTTTCTGTCTCCCGGCCCATATCCTTTTCCTGCCTTTCTTCGATAAGACACCGTTTCCGGTCATTTGTCATTAATAGCTGCGCAGCTGGTCTTCTTCCTCCTCAGCTGTCTTATCGATCACACGGATCTCTGCTTCGTATCCGTAGGTGTCATTTACATTAATATACACCTTATCGCCCACTTTGTGGCCTTTAATTGCTTTTCCTAAAGGAGAATCAATACTGATCAGCCCTTTCATGGAATTTCCACGGATGGTAGTCACCAGCTTGTAGCTTTCTGTTTCATCGTCTTCCGGGATATATAATTCCACCCGGTCTCCCAGACCCACTTCATCTGCCTTTGACTCATCGGAAACAATGCGTGCTGTCTTGATCATTTTTTCCAGATAACGGATACGGCTCTCATTGCGGTTCTTATCCTGCTTTGCAGCCTTGTATTCAAAGTTCTCGCTTAAGTCTCCCTGGGCTCTTGCTTCTTTTACTGCCTCTAAGGCTTCCTTTCGCACCACCAGTTTTCTGTATTCTATTTCTTCCTGCATTTTTTTAATATCGTCTTTTGTCAGATTATCGTACATGGCTTTTTCCTCCTGCTCTAGTCTTTCATAATTTCTTTATTTTCCCTTCAGGAATTTTATTTTTTCTTTAGCGTCTGCTCAAACTTTGTCCACAATTTACCTGTATATTATTACTTGTAAGGTTGATGAGACCTTTTACCATACAGGAAGACACTTTTTCATACCTAAGCCGGCAGATTCCCCCCTTTTCTGCCGGCTCCCTCCATTTTATGGGGATATACGCTTAAAAACCTTCCAGGAATATAGGATCTTACACACTTCTCATATGACGGAACAGCTCTGAAACCACTGCTTCATATTCACTAAGGCGCTGTGCCTTGCGGATCTTCTTCATAAATTTTTCCTCTTCCGGACAGGAAAGGATGAGAAATCCCCACAGTTCTTTCATTTTAAATAATACCGGCCGGTCACCGCTCATAACACGGGCATATCCGTCACAGAGCAGGCGGTGGAACTTTTCCAGGCGTTCTGCTTTTTCTGCACCGGACATCTTCTCAGGTGTTTCTTCAAATATTTTTTCATCTGCCTCTCCAGACATTTCTCCTGTGATCTCTTCTGTTAAAAACGGGTCCATCATGATACCACGTCCCATCATTACCTTATCCAGATCCGGATACTCTTTTGTAAGCCTGTCATGATCTTTCTTCCGGAAGATATCCCCATTATAGCACACAGAATGTCTGCTTTTTTCATATCCTTCCTTAAATGCGTCCATGCGCACATTATATTTATAAAAATCCTTTAATACTCTTGGGTGAATGATAAGCTCTGTTAATGGACACTGGTTATACAGCTCCAACAGAGGCCCAAATTCTTCTTCACTTTCCACTCCTACACGGGTCTTAATGGAAAATCTTAAGTTTTCCCGCTCCATTCCTTCGCTGATCTCCCCTAAGAACCGGACAAGCTTCTCTGTATCTTTTAAAAATCCGGCTCCTTTTCCCTTGGCAGCTACCGTACCAGAAGGGCAGCCCAGATTTAAGTTTACTTCCTTATAGCCATACTCCTTTAATTTTACCGCTGTATCCAGAAAATCTTCTGAATTTGATGTAAGGATCTGGGGGACCACATCCATTCCCTGATTATGCTCTGGAAGAATGTCATTTAACTCTTTGCTGCTGAACCCGCTTTTATGTTTCGGTGCCAGAAACGGGGTAAAATACCGGTCCATAGGCTTAAAACAGCTGTTGTATGCCTGTCTGTATATGTATCCTGTGATTCCTTCCATGGGAGCCAGATAAAATTTCATAGATTCTTGTCCTCTCATTTTATATCATCTACTCACGAATCCCGCACTTACGTGCTCATTTGCCTGCTATCGCAGGCGATTCGTTCGTTAATGGCTTGTGAAAAACAAATGTCTGCTTACGCAGCCGCTTGTTTTTCCCTGCGCTCATTATATATCAATATTTTGCCAGAAAATACAATACCTTATCTGCTGCATTTCGTCAACAGACAAGGTATCAATGTCCTCTCGGACAAATAAAAAGGGGAGGATAAGTATTAATATTTTCTCTTTGGTGATATTTCTATTATAACCATTTACTCCCCGGTTATTCTCTTTTTTCCAAAAATCTGTCCCTCTTTGCAAATCCTGCTGATTTTATAATACCATGATCAGCACTGTAGTGATCAGCACCATACTTATGATAATAGAAAGGGAGTTTACAGCACTTGAAAGGCCGATGTCACCCTTCATCTCACCTGTAAATGCCGGTGCAGCTGAAGCAATCGGGCTGAATACCAGAACAGCCAGCGTCTGACGGTACTCCAATGGCAGCGGAAGGATAACAAAAACAAGGAAAGCTGCCAATGCTGCAACTCCATAACGGACAGCCAGTATTTTTATGATCTTTCCGATCCGTTCCCAGTCTCCGGACAGCTTAAAACCTACACCTAACATAAGCATGGCTGTAAACGCATTAGCATTTCCGATCAGCTGTGCAATGCTTATCACCGGCGTTGGAAGGGAAACTTTGATCAGGGAAAGCACCAGCATGACAATGTATATGTCAAAAGGGACGGATCTGACCAGTGTCCTTAAAATAGGAAGAAAAGAGATCTTCCCATTTTTATCTCCGGCCATTTTCGCTACACTGTAAGCACCTCCCATGCAGATCAGTGCGTTTCCCGTATCAAAAAGGCTTGTAATGACAACTCCCGTCGGGCCAAAGAAGCTTCCTGTAAATGGCATGGTAAAATTACCGATATTGTAACCTGACATGTTCAAAATAAGAAAACTTTTCTCTTCTTTGTCCTTTCCCCCAAGGATCCAGCCAAGGATCATATAAAGCACGCCCCCAAAAAAGCCTGCCAGACATAAAAGCAGCATAACCGGCTTGATCTCCGCCTGGGAAAAATTTGCGATGATGGATGCAGGAAGTGTAATATTCAATGCAATCTTTGATAATACGTAAAAATCCTCCTGTTTAAAAAAACCTGCTTTGCGCAGCAAAAAACCCATTATAATAACCGCTACAAAAGACGCAGCCTTCATCAGGATCGCTTCCATTTTTCTCTCCTCCGTAGTAACCCGCCTGTTAAGACAGGCTTAATCCATATCCAAGATGATAACACAATTTTCTGAAATTTCATAGTTATTTTAGCTTTTTAAGACAGAAGCAGTCCGCATAAAAAACAAATACCGCCCAAACGGGCGGTATGATAATGCATAACTATATAGCTTCGATTTAGACGTATCCAAGCAGTCCCGGCAGCCACATAGACAGGATCGGGATGTAGGTTACTAACAGCAGCACGATAAAGATCGCAACAAAGTAAACCAGCAACTGCTTCATGACATTTTCAATCTTGGTCTGACCCACCTTGACACCTACGAACAGAGTAGTTCCTACTGGAGGTGTGATGGTACCGATACACAGGTTGAAGATCATCATGATACCAAAGTGAACGGTGTTCATTCCAAGCTGCTGACAGATCGGCAGGAAGATCGGAGTGAAGATCAGGCAAGCCGGTGTCATATCCATAAAGGTACCAATGATCAGAAGCAGGATGTTGATGATGAATAAGATCACATAACGGTTGTCGCTGATGCTTAACATAGCAGTGGAAACTGCCTTCGGAATCTCGGTAAATGCCATTACCCAGCTCATGATACTGGAAACACCGATCAGGAAGATGATGATACCGGTCATTTCCGCACTGTCAAGGAAGATCTTTGGCAGTTCAGAAACCTTAATGGAGCGGTAGAAGAACAGAGAAAGGATCAGGCTGTACACAACGGCTACAACGCTTCCCTCTGTTGCGGTAAAGATACCGGAAATGATGCCGCCGATCACGACGATGATCATTAACAGACAAGGGATTGCCTGGAAAAACACTTTAACTTTTTCACTGTTTGTAAATGTTTTTGTGCTTGCATATCCTTTCTTCTTAGCAAAGATATAGATGACCACCATGCAGGCAAGTCCCCAGAGGATACCGGGAATATAACCGGCCATAAATAAGGCTGCCACCGATGTACCGCCGCTGACCAGAGAATATGTGATCATAACATTGCTTGGCGGGATCAGAAGTCCTGTAGGTGCGGTTGCAATGTTTGCTGCTGCAGAGAAATCACGGTCATATCCTTCTTCTTCTTCGATGGGACCGATAATGGAACCCATAGCAGAAGCTGCCGCTGTACCGGAACCGGAAATAGCACCGAACAGCATGTTTGCTACTGCATTTGTATGTGCTAAAGCTCCGGGGATTCTTCCTGTAAACAGCTTAGCGAAATTGATCAGACGGATGGCAATACCGCCCTTGTTCATCAGGTTGCCGGCAAGGATAAAGAACGGGATCGCCAGTAAGCTGAATACGGAAATACCGGAGAAAATTCTCTGGGCACCGGTAAGTACCGCTGCGCCTGTATTTAAAACAGGGAGAATTGCTGCAATGGAAGAAACTGCCAGCGCAACTGCAATAGGAACTCCTGCAAGAAGCATAATTACAAGGAGTACCAGAATAATAAGGCCACAGGTAACTGCTATACTCATAATCTAACTTCCCCCTTCTCATCAAAACTTTTCTTTGAAACCCGGATCGCGTTCATGGCACTGAAGATCATGATCAGAACACCGGTAACCGGCACGATCACGTAAATATAGCCCATAGGAACACGCAGGGAAGCGGTAGTCTGGATCATAGTCAGCTTGGTAATGGAAATACCGCCGTATACCAGCACAACAGCTGCCAGAGCAAAGGTTAAAGCGTCAATGCAAAGCTCTAATACTTTTCTTGCAGAACCTGTAAGCTTATCTGCTAAGAAACCCATTCTCATGTGGTCTCTTTTTCCGAACACATAAGCAGAAGCTAAAAGAGCCATCCATGTAAAGCTGTAGGTTAAAAGTTCTTCTGAAACGGTACTTGGCTTATTAAAGAAATACCGGGTTACGATCTGGTAAGTACCGATAACGGTCATAAAGGCAAACAGGAAAATGATAACGATACTAAGAACGCGCATGATACCTGCTTTGATTTTCAGCATTGTTTCCATCCTACTGTCCTCCCTTTGCTTTTTCGTTTACTTCCTGGATATGGTTATAGAAATCC
>CAVIPV010000035.1:9193-20339 GCA_963644495.1 Prevotella sp.
TCGGATTTTCCTGCAGCATCTTCTCGTGAAGAGGAAGCACCTTCTGCTTAAATGCGTTTACATCAACATCAATAAATTCTACGCCCATCTGGTTGGTGGCAATATCCTTTGCCTCTTCAATGCTCTTGTCCCACTCGGCCATCTCAACTTCTGTGGAAACAGCAGCTGCCTCTTTAAATACCTGATATTCTTCCGGGCTTAAACCGTTTAAGAATTTTAAGTTGGCAACCAGCATATCCGGTACCATCTGATGCTTATTATAGGAATAATACTTAGCAACTTCGCCGTGCTTGTTGTTGGTTAAAGCCAGTTCGTTGTTTTCAGCGCCGTCGATAACGCCCTGCTGGATCGCTGTGTAAACCTCACCAAAGCTCATAGGAGCTGCAGCTGCACCGAACGCATTTACCATAGCAACACTGGCCGGGCTCTGCTGTACACGGATCTTCATACCCTTTAAATCATCCGGAGTATTGATCGGCTTTTTTCCATAGAAATTTCTGGTTCCTGCATTGTACCAGGTAACCACACGGAAACCTGCCTCATCAGTAGACTCATAGATTTTTTCCATGTAATCCGTATCCTGCATTACAGACTTATAAACATCCTCAGAGTCAAACAGATACGGCATACTGAAGATCTCATAAATGCTTGCAAATGTCTCCAGGTTTGCAGTACCTGCTACTACAAAGTCGATCGCTCCGGTCTGGGTCAGCTCAATGGCCTTCTGGGCGGAACCAAGAAGCTCATTGGGGAAGATCTGAACTTCATACTTATCTCCTAAGCGCTCCTCAACATACTCCTTAAATGCCAGAAGTCCCAGATGCTCCGGGTGTGTTTCTGACTGGGCATGGGAAATACGGACAATACGCTTTCCGGAGGTTACAGAACCGCAGCCGGTAAGTCCGGCGGCAACGGCGGCAGCCAGCACACAGGCTGACAATTTTTTCATTAATTTCTTCACCATCATTTTTCCTCTCTTTATACACTTGGCAACTATTTTTCTTCCTGAAAAACACAAATCCCCCAGGTTTTTAAGGAAGGAGTTAATTTATTAACACTTCATTAACGCCTTACCAATTATATAACCTGAGGGTCTTCCTTTGTACCGTAAATCCTTGTCATTGTGGTGTAAAATCTTGTCCAAAAATACGTACAATGACAAGCTTATTCTGTTTTGCAGTAAGTTTAATATTAAGTTTTATATTAATTCGCTTCCCTGTATTCCGATGGGATCATGCCTGTTACACGTTTAAAGACTTTTGCAAAATAATTGGAATCAAAGTATCCCACCTTCATGCCTGCATCTTTCACACTGATGCTCTTATCTTTCAACAGCTTTTTCGCCTCATTGATGCGGAAATTGGTAAGATAAGTGGTAAAATTCTGGTCAAAACACTGCTTAAAAAGCTTGCAGAAATAGGCATCTGAGTAATTAAACTGCCTTGCAGCATCCTGCATGGAGATCTCGTTCATATAATTTTCCCGGATATAGGTACGTATCTTCTCTGCCACCTGGTTCATCCGCTCTGTTTCTGATTCTTTCGGCGGTTCTGCATCCGGATTCCAGGGCCACTGCTCTCTCCTTTTTTCCTCTTCTTTCTCTGCTTCTGTTTTTTCCATCCCACTATCAGAAGAATTTTCCTTCGCCTTAACAGCCTTATCTGTCAGCCGCATAGCCTCTTCCATGACCGCCGTCAGTTCTTCCTCATCGCAGGGCTTTAACAGATAATCAAGGGCTCGTATTACTATGGCACGTTTTGCATAGGAAAATTCATCATAAGCCGTTAAAAATACGATAATACAGTCCTCGTCCATGCTGCGGATCTGCTCTGCCGCTTCCACTCCATTTAATTCCGGCATGGAAATGTCCATGATAATGATCTGGCTGTGTTCCTTCTGATATAATTCCACTGCCTCTTTTCCATTGGTGGCTTCACTGATCTGCAAAATATCCCCAAAACGGCGCATCAGACGTCTGGCTAGCGCCATACGCTCAATCTGTTCATCATCTGCTAAAAGTACACGATACATAACTTTTCCTCCCGTCTACCCCAATACATTACACTATATCTTTTGGTGTAAAGGACAGCTGTACGGCTGTTCCGCACCCTTTATGGCTGTAAATATGCATTTCCCCGTCTTCATACATTCCATGGACTCTGCGGTAGATATTTCCCACGCCAATGCCGATCTCATTTTCCGTACCGTCATTTAACGCAGCCCTGATCTGCTCTAACCGCTCTTCTTCCATGCCAACACCGGTATCTGCAACGGAGATCCACAGTTTTCCACCATGCATCCAGGTCCTTATAAAGATCCGGCCCCCTTTGCTGTCTTTGGAAAGCCCGTGTTTAATGGAGTTTTCCACCAGAGGCTGCAAAACAAAGGAAGGAACTAACACTTCCAGTGTTTCCGGTGCACAATCTGTGTCATAGCGGACTCTCTGCCCAAATCGCATTTTCTGAAGATACATATAATCCTGGATGATCTTCAGCTCCCGCTCTAAAGGCATCACTGCTCCCGCTGATTTTAAATTATAGCGGAACAGGCGGCTTAAGGCCGTGATCATCTTTTCTGTTGCCGCCGCATCTTCGATCTGGGCCGTACTGGCGATCATATTTAAGATATTAAATAAGAAATGGGGATTGATCTGGCTTTTTAACATCTGAAGACGCATGTCATTTAATTTCTGCTCCATGGCATGCTTTTCTTCCATGTTGCGGATATTTTCCCTTGTGGAAGCCTTCATCCGGCAGAATTCATGGACCAGTCGGCTGATCTCATCCTCGCTCTCTGCCACTACATCCGGGCCTGTAAAATCATTTTCCCCGATGCGCACTGAGTCCGCTGCCAGTTCCACAATAGGCTTTACAATGTAACGGCTGGCTGTGCGGTTTAACTGGCGCACCATCCAGAATGCAGCCATTCCGCATATCAGACTGCACGCCGGTATTACCGTCAGCATATACCGCTGCTGCTCATATTCATGGCTGCCGCCCCGGACTGTCAGCTGCTCTAACTGTCCCGCCTGGGAAGTAAGATATTCCTGGATCCGTCGTATTTTATAAACTTCCGGCATATCTTCTTCTGTAAGATGCTCTTTTTCAAGAAGTCCATTTAAAAGGACCTCATAATTTTCATAAAGGTTTCGCAGTGTCCATATTCTGGCATACCGCTCTTTTCCGATCTTTCTGTATTCAAAAGGCAACTCATCTAACAGCCTCCTGGTATGCTTTGTGTTTTCTTTTAACGTCCCCAGACTCTCATCTGAGCGCTCCTGGATATATTTATCAAAGGCTGCGCTTTCTTCGTCCATAGCGCTCCAGAATGCAAGGCTCTGGGAATTATCCTTTAAAATACTGCTAAATCCTCCCAATCCGAAAAAAGCCACCAGCATATTGGCAGCAATAGACAAAAAGACCACAGTGCCAACTGAAAAGGTAAGATATTTTAGTTTTTCCTGCAATGGGAGCCGAAACCATTTCTTCATCCCTTTTCTCCTTTTCTAACACATTCCTTTCACCATTTTATGATGTTGGGGTCAAAAGGTATTTTGACCCCTCTGATACCGAATTGCTACGTGCTTTGCACTCTCGCAATTTTATTTTATATTACTTTGCAGGATTTTTAAAGATAGGAAAGCGTAAAAAATAGGACCAGATACTCACAGCTTCTGGTCCTTATCTGATGGTACATATACCGCAATATCCTCGATCTGACATCCAAGTATCCTGCACAGGTCATTGATCGTTCTCATGGAAATATCCTGATTATGCTTTAAGCGGTGCAGCGTACTGTCTGATATATGATGCTTTTTCGTCAGCGTATACCAGTTTTCCTCTGATATTTCCAGTGTTTTCCAAAATGGCGAATAATCGATCATCCTATGCTTTCTCCCATGCCCCATTAATAAATCAAGCATAAGTTAGATTCTACATCTTGAATATCTTCGTAATAACGAATATACTATAGGTATGAGAGTGCCTAAAAACGGCATTTCAAGGAGGTGTCCCCTATGAGCTGGTACACAAAAGAAGAGATTGAAAAACTGGTAGAAGACGAGGAACTGCGGATGCGCATTGCACGCTTTGTAACAATGACCGGGGAAGAATTTTTTGAGGAAGTGCGAAGCCATTTATCTCCCGAAGAACTGGAAGAATACCTGGAAGAAAATCCCAGTGAAAGAAAGTATCTGAAGCGGTATGAATAAATAATGATACGCAATAAATATAGGCAGTAAATGTATGTACAAAAAGCGAAGGACGGTCTGTCAGATGACAAACCGTCCTTCTTCTGGTTCTTCTTTAAAATAATCTTTGTAATCCACCTCAATGGCATGGCGCATGCGCTTCATGCTGTAATACAGGTGGTCTTTTAATGCTTTTTCCAGACCTTTTTCGTCTTTTTCGCAGATCAGACGGAACAGTTCTTCGTGCTCCTGGGTAATCCGGCTGAAGTCTGTTTCTGTGGTAAAATCCAGCATACGAAATCTTGTATAATGCAGCTGCTGTGCCTGAAGCATTTCCCACAATTTCTGTCTTTTCACAGCTCCAAACCAGATAGAATGAAGTTCTGCATCCATGTGGTAAAACCGCTCCGGCTCAAAGCCCGGTGTCTGGATCAGCGCTTTCTGCATGGCTATGGCATGGCGTATCTCTTCCATGATCATAGGATCTTGTACGTTAAGGAAATCCCGCAGCACCATGGTCTCTACTGCCACACGCATGTAGATCATCTGTTTAATATCATCCAGACTTAAAAGAGTCACATAAGTGCCTCTGTAAGGTATCGTCTCCACAAATCCCTGCTCCTGGAGCAGACGCAGGGCGTCACGCACCGGGGTCCTGGAGACCCCGAAGCGCTCGCAGATCTCATTTTCACTGACCATGCGCCCCGGCTCCAGTTTTAGATCTAAGATCTCTCTTTTTAATGTCTCAAATACCTGCTCACCACGGTTTTTGAAATTTGTCTCACTCATTCAGCCAACATCCCGTCTATCTTATTTAGGCTGCTTGCCGATGTAAGCCAGGATACCGCCGTCTACATACAGAACCAGACCATTTACAAAGTTGGAAGCGTCGGATGCCAGGAATACTGCAGGGCCGCCCAGATCCTCTGCGTTGCCCCAGCGTCCTGCCGGAGTCTTGCTTACGATAAACTGGTCAAATGGATGTCTGGAACCGTCCGGCTGGATCTCACGAAGAGGAGCAGTCTGAGGAGTTGCAATGTATCCAGGTCCAATACCATTACACTGGATGTTGTATTCGCCGTACTCAGAAGCAATGTTCTTGGTCAGCATCTTTAAACCGCCCTTTGCAGCTGCATAAGCAGATACAGTCTCACGGCCTAATTCACTCATCATAGAGCAGATGTTGATAATCTTTCCGTGGCCTTTCTTGATCATGCTCGGGATAACAGCCTTAGATACGATAAATGGAGCATTTAAGTCTACATCAATTACCTGTCTGAACTCAGCTGCAGTCATATCGCACATTGGGATACGCTTGATGATACCTGCATTGTTTACAAGGATATCGATCACACCTACTTCTTTTTCAATCTGTGCAACTAAAGCATTTACAGCTTCTTCATTGGTAACGTCGCATACATAGCCATGAGCCTTGATGCCCTCTGCCTCATATGCAGCCAGTCCCTTATCTACCAGCTCCTGCTTAATATCATTAAATACGATAGTTGCACCTGCACCTGCCATTGCCTTTGCGATCGCAAAGCCGATTCCGTAAGATGCGCCGGTGATCAGTGCTACTTTGCCTTCCAGTGAAAAGTTGTTTAAATAGTCTGCCATTTCCCAATTCCTCCTGTTTTCGTTTTTGCTTTTAGTTTCCTTGTTTCTTACGCCTTGCTCCTCACTTCTGTTTGCATTTATTTTGCAAGGTTGTATGCAAATTCATGCATCTGTATACAGATTAGCAGATATGTTTCCAGAAAACAATGGAAATAGTTTACAAAAAATCACAATGTTTTCTATGCACTTTTACAAATCAAGTTGCATTTGCACTTTCTTTTCGTTATACTGAGGGAAGTTGAATTACAACAAATTACGATCTCTTTACAAATGAGAGGAGGATTTTTCTTTGAGTAAAAATATTCTTGTAGGCCAGTCCGGCGGACCTACTGCAGTGATCAACGCCAGCCTTTACGGCATTATTAAAGAGTCTGCTGCACATTCTGACAAATTCGGACATGTTTACGGCATGATCAACGGTATCGAAGGTTTCCTTTCCGGACATGTAATGGATCTTTCTGAGGAATTATCAGATGAAGATCTAGAGCTTTTACGCCTTACACCGGCTGCCTATCTTGGTTCCTGCCGTTACAAGCTCCCGGAAAACCTGGACGCTACTGTATATGGCCTGCTTTTTGAAAAATTTGAACAGTTAAATATCGGTGCTGTTTTCTATATTGGCGGAAATGACTCTATGGACACTGCTGACAAGCTTTCCCGCTGGGCCGCCCATAATAATAAGGAAATTTCCTTTATCGGCGTTCCAAAAACCATTGACAATGACCTTCCTGTTACTGACCACACACCTGGATACGGCAGTGCAGCCCGTTATGTTGCTTCTACCGTCCGTGAGATCGTACTGGATGCCTCTGTTTACCAGCAGCCAGCCGTTACCATTGTAGAGCTTATGGGCCGTCACGCAGGCTGGGTCACTGCAGCCAGCTCACTTGCCCGCAAGTTTGTTGGGGACAATCCTCTTCTTATTTATATGCCGGAAGCACCATTTGAAATGGAAAGCTTCTTTGCAGACCTGGAAAACGCTTTAAGCAAGAGCACTGCCGTTGTAGTATGCGTATCAGAAGGCATCCGCGACGCTTCTGGGAAGTTCATCTGCGAATACTCCACTGAGGCCCAGTTAGACACCTTCGGCCACAAGATGCTCACTGGCTGCGGAAAGCTTCTGGAAAGCTATGTGCGCAACCGCTTTGGCGTAAAGGTGCGCTCTGTAGAGTTAAATGTAAACCAGCGCTGCAGCAGCCTGCTTTCCTCTCTCTCCGATATCAATGAGGCAGATATGGCCGGCCGCACCGCTGTTAAATGTGCCTTAGAAGGCGTTACCGGAAAGATGATCACCTTCAACCGTGTGGATGGTGATGAATACAGCCTGGAATATGGTCTGGTTGATGTCTGCGATGTATGCAACAAAGAAAAACCATTCCCGAAAGAATGGATCACCGGCAACAACAACGATATTTCCCCGGAATTTGCAAAATATGCACTGCCCCTGATCAAGGGTGTGCCGGAGCATGTATTTGAAGATGGTGTGCCGAAATATCTGTATAGAAAATAAAGAAATGTGAATTTCCCCGCTCGGTGAGCGGGGATTTTTGATGTGAGTTATCATCTCCGCCCCGCAGGCGGAGAGCTGACGCTCTTATATGCCAAATACCGCAGCCCCCGGCATTGTGTCGCCGGAAACTGCGGTATTTTTATTTGCTGCCTTTTAACGTCAGTCTTCTTTCCCGCCAACAGGCGGGAGAGCGACTTCTCTTATACTAAATCCGTTTCCGCCCCCGTCAGTGGGGCGAGAACCCCTATTACTTACTCATCTTCTCAACAGCCTCAAATAAACCGTTCAGGTAAGTTGCGCCCAGTGCTCTGTCATACAGACCATATCCTGCGCGTCCTGTTTCGCCCCAGATCATACGTCCGTGGTCAGGTCTTACATAGCCGTCAAAGCCATTGTCTACCAGTGCCTTAACGATTCCGAACATATCAAGGGAACCGCAGCTGGAAAGGTGTGCTCTCTCCTCGAAACCATTATCCAGAACAGCTACGTTTCTTAAGTGTGCAAAATGGATACGTCCCATTGCTGCATACTTAGCTGCCATCTTCACTACATCATTTTTTCCGGAGCATCCTAAAGAACCGGTGCAAAGGGTGATACCGTTGTGCTTGTCATCAACCAGCTTTAAGAAACGGTCCAGATTCTCTTCGCATGTAATGATTCTTGGAAGTCCGAAAATGCTCCAGCATGGATCATCCTCATGGATCGCCATATTTACATCACACTCAGCAGCTACCGGGATCACTCTCTCCAGGAAGTACTGTAAGTTGTTCCATAAATCTTCTTCGCTTAAGTTGTTGTACTCAGCAACTACTGCCTTTAAGCCTTCTCTTGTGTAGCTGGAGTCCCAGCCTGGAAGAGTTAAGTCGCTGTCACTGTTTAAAGGATTTACAGCGTCTACCTGCTCCTGATAGTAAACCAGGGAAGTAGATCCGTCAGCCAGTACATGGTCTAACTGGGTTCTGGTCCAGTCAAATACAGGCATGAAGTTGTAGCAGATACATTTAACGCCTGCTTCAGCAACACGGCGGATGTTCTCGCAGTAATTTTCAATGTATTTATCCCTGGTTGGCTTGCCAAGCTTGATGTCCTCATGAACCGGGATACTTTCAATTACATCAAAGCCAAGGCCTGCGTCCTCAACCTGCTTTTTTAACTTTGCAATGCTTTCGCGGCTCCATACCTCGCCAACAGGAACATCGTAAACTGCAGTTACAATAGACTGCATGCCTGGGATCTGGCGGATATTCTCCAGAGTCACCTTGTCATCTTCTCCGTACCATCTGAATGATAATTTCATTGAAACTTCCTCCTTTAAACATTATATATTTAAGCTTTAAAAATTTTCTGTATCACTGCAAAATCGTTATCTAAATCGATTGCAAAGATAATGCCCTGACATCTCACATACATCTCTTACACTACGAATTATACCAGAACTTCTGCTTTCGTCCATAGTCATAATTGTTGTGCATATTGCAAAAATTGTTGTTTATGCTATACTGAATGTAATACTGAAAAATGTCAAAATATCTGTCCTTACATGGGAGGTTTTACATGAAACAGATTTCCATGGATTTTAATAAACGGCAATACATGCGCCCGGTAGATTTTGAGCTTTTCTATTATAATGATACCGAACTGCGTTCTGTTGCCCCCCACCACCACGATTACTGCGAATTTTATTTTTTCCTGGAAGGAAATGTAAAATACCACATCGGTGACGCAGTTTACAAACTGTCCTACGGTGACTGCCTACTGATCCCGCCGGGAATTCCTCATTTTCCGGAATTTCTTTCCTTTGACCAGCCATACCGCCGCTTTGTGTTCTGGCTGAACCGGTCTTATTATGAAAAACTCCATAAACAGGATGAGGCTCTGACCTACTGCTTTGATACTGCAGCCTCCAGCCAGATCTACCGTATTTCCACGGACCGCATTACAGCCCAGGATATTCAGGGAAAGCTGTTGGATCTGTTAGAGGAAAATGGTTCTGAGCGCATTTTTCACGTCCAGGCAAGCGAATTAATGGCAGTTTCTTTCCTCGTTTATATCAACCGTTTACTTTACAGCAGTCTCCACGAACATTCCCAGGTATTTGAAAATGCCCTTTACTTAAAAATTTGTGACTATATCCACCAGAATCTGGAAGACGACTTAAGCCTGGAACGGATCGCAGCCAATTTTTATGTAAGCAAATACCATATCGCCCATATTTTCAAGGATAACATGGGGATTTCCCTTCATCAGTATATATTAAAGAAACGGCTTCAGGCCAGCCGCCAGGCTATCCTCTCCGGCGAACCGATCAGCTGCATTTTTCCACAATACGGCTTTAAAGATTACACCAGCTTTTTCCGCGCTTTCAAAAAAGAATACGGAATCTCCCCAAAAGAATACCGGGAGCAGCACCGGCTGATAGAAAAAGAATTATAAACGATAACAAAAGGAGTTTCTTTCCATGAACTTACCTGACTATACAAACTGCACACTCTGTCCCAGAATGTGCCATGCAGACCGCAGTGCGGCTACTGGTTACTGCGGCTGTTCAGACCGCATTTTAGCAGCACGGGCTGCCCTTCACAAATGGGAAGAGCCGGTGCTCAGCGGCCCGGAAGAAGAATCAGGCGGCAGCGGAGCTGTTTTCTTTTCCGGCTGCACCTTACGTTGCTGTTTCTGCCAGAATTCTATACTCAGCAAGGACCATTTCGGCAAAGAGCTGACTGTAAGGGAACTGGGAGATGCCTTTTTACGTCTTCAGGACAAAGGGGCTTATAATATCAATCTGGTAACACCCACCCAGTTTTTCCCGGATATCATAAAAGCACTGGATCTGGTCCACCACAAACTGCATATCCCTGTAGTCTGTAACTGCGGCGGCTATGAACGCCCGGAGATCATTTCCCAGTTAAAAGATTACATTGATATCTGGCTTCCTGATTTTAAATATTTTGACAATGAACTGGCCTTTCGCTATTCCCGGGCAAAGGATTATTTTGAACAGGCCTCTGCCTCCATTGCCCAGATGATTGCCCAGACCGGCGCCCCCAAATACCAGTCTCATCCTTCCTCCATTCCCGGAAAACCGGATTTTACCCTGATGACCAAAGGCGTCATCATCCGCCACATGGTCCTTCCCGGCCACAAGGATGACTCCATAAAACTGCTTCACTGGATCCACGATCATTTCCCGGAACATCACTATCTGGTGAGCCTGTTAAGCCAGTATACTCCCTATAAAAAAAATCCGGACTATCCCCAGTTAAACCGCCAGATCACCTCTTATGAGTATAACAAGGTGGTGGATACCGCCCTGGAGCTTGGCATGACAGACGGTTTTATGCAGCAAAAAAGCAGTGCCAAAGAAGAATACACACCGCCTTTTAATCTGGAAGGATTGTAAAGCTTGGTTGTCAAATGTCTATACGTCCTTGCGTGCAAGCACGCAGTCCGCATAGCCGCTTGTCAACGCTTTCACAACAAAATAAGACGGATATCGAAATCTTTGATTAACCACTTCGCGATTACGATACCCGTCCTTTGACTATCTCGTCCATTGGACCAAGCCTCTCTTTTCTGAAACATTTGTTTTTTTGTTTCTTTTCTCTATATTTAGTTGTGCGCCTCATTTTCTTTTTCTTCCGCTTTTTCTTTTCTTACTCTTTCTTATTATATTTCTTTCTATCTGGTAATCTTCTTTCGTCCTGATTATACTTTCTCGTCATATGACCAAACCGAAACTGGATTTTCCAACTTTGTACTCTTCTCTTTCGATACTCTTACGGATAGTTTTTAAAGTAAGCGGTTTTAAAAGATTGAGGTTTGTCCTGGTC
>CAVIPV010000036.1:0-5345 GCA_963644495.1 Prevotella sp.
CGGCTGATCCGCTTTAATATAAGGCCCCCTAAAAGGCCGATAAGCGCTCCTGCCGCCGTGCCTGCTATAAGCAGCACCGGAAGATAGAAAAACACTCCAAATGTCTTTGTTACAAAGGCCAGTGCAATAAGCAGACCATAAAGAGCCACCCGGCCTGATGTAGTTTTATTGTTTTTTCCTGCTGTTTTTATATTTTCCGTGTTTCCTTGCAAACCTGTTCTTTCAATGCTACGATACCTAGGTTATTACATCATTAAACTGCATTATTTCCTGAAAGAAAGGACTTTTTCTATGGACCAGAAATCTCATTTAAGATACCGCAGCCTTATCCTGGCTGGCGTTCTCATTGTTTTTGCACTGCTGTTTCTTCTGTTTCAATATCTTCATCCCGAAAAAAAGGGATCCACTGCAGAAATCTCCTGCAGCGGCCAGGTGATGCAGGTCCTTGACCTGTCAAAAGACCAGGAAGTGACCATTGAAACTGCAAATGGCGGCACCAATCATCTGGTGGTAAAAAATGGTGAGATCTGGTGTGATGATGCCAGCTGCCCGGACAAGCTTTGTGTAAAGCAGGGAAAGAAACATCTGGATACAGATACTATTGTGTGCCTGCCCAATCAGATGATCGTGACGATTATAGAACGATAAGAGTGTGATCCCCCTGCTGGTGCAGGGGGATTTTGCAGCTTTCTGCATGCTGATCCTACTGTTTACTGCCAAAGATTTTGGCAAACTGCCGCAAGATTATTTTGCGATTTTCTGCGCCTGTGTTGCAAATCTCTTTCCATAGATCTCAAATAATTCTTTAAAATTCTCTTTCTCAGGGCTGACTTCTACCGGTCCCATGTGGATCACCGGCTTGCCGTAGGAGCCGCCGCCGGAATAGATCATCATTCCATACACTAACAGATGGATGAGCAGTGCGTTCATAGTCAGGTCAGCGCCGCCGTGGATGTACTGCTCAGTTGCAAATACACCGCCCAGCTTTCCAGCAAGATTTAAGGTCTTTGCAGATTTTTCCATCCAGGTATAAAAATCTGCAGTAGGACCTGCCATATAAGTAGGGCATCCAAATACCACGCCCGTACATTCTTTTACAAATTCTGCATCGATCTCAGAAAAATGAAATGCCTTTGCCTCTACCCCTTCCAGACTGTTCATTCCCTCTGTCATATAGCCTGCTACTGCAGCTGTATTGTTTGTTTTTGAATCATAAATAACGGCTAATTTCATTTTAAATTTCCCCTCTCCTTATGTCTTTTTATGATCTGGTCTGTGATCTCATACAGTTTTTCAGATCCTTCTTTCGTCCGTTTCTGCCGGCCATATACCTGCTTGGCGCTGACGCCGTGTTCTCTCCAGTCCCCTCCGTCATTGCTGTTGTTAAGCATCAGCGGCTGGAGATTATCCATTGCATGGGCAAATTTAGATTCTGGTGTTTTGCTTTCCTCAAATTCGTCAAAAATAGCTGACAGTTCTTTCTTCTGATCCTCAGGAAGCAGAGAATAGATCCTCTCTTTTGCTGCCTCTTCCCTTGCTTTCTGGGTCTTTTTGCCTTCTTCATCATAGGCATAAGTATCCCCGGCATCGATCTCCACTACATCATGGATCAGGCACATAAGCATGACTCTGGTAATGTCAATAGGCTCATTGGAGTACTCCCGCAGAAGATAGGCCATGATCGCCATATGCCATGCATGCTCCGCATCATTTTCATTTCTTCCGTGACCAGATAAATGGGTCTGTCGGAAGATATTTTTCTCTTTATCGATCTCCAGGGCAAAATCCAGCTGTTTTTTCAATCGTTCATCCATAATAATACCCCTTCCTCTCTTTTCCGATTTATTTCCAAAAGCGCAGGACTATGATCCTGTCATACTGTTACAGGGAAAGTCCGCCCTTCGCTCTTGCTCTCCTGTCACTAATAGACTGTACCACAGGTACCAGGAAAATTGCAACAATCCCTCCTGCAAAACCATTATTATACAGATTCATGCCTCCGTATACGATCCCTACATTTAAAGCAACAGAGGAATGAAGATAGCCTGCAATAATGCCTGCGATGGGACCATATTTTCCTGCAATAGGCGCCAGTGTAGTGGAAAACAGCAGCGCCAGGATAGGTGAAGGCTGATTGATCGCCCAGGTCTTGGTAAAGCTTGCAAGATAGACTCCAAACATAATGGGGGCTATATTTTTCAAATGCTTTCCTGTAGAACTGAAGCCTACAATTGTAAAAATACCGCAGATCGTAGGACCATTCAGATCCCCCTTGACCGCCAAAACAAATAATGTGGCAAAAAGGCCGTTGACCCCCATATTAAATACAGTGGTGGCACCGCCTTCATCCTTTAGATAATCCGTACCTGCTATTCCCGTAGTACCAAGGATCCGCCGGTAAGACTCCAATATTGTTTTTCCCCTCACTGCCACTGCCGATGCGATCATAAATCCAAATAAAGACATTAAAAGGACTGCAAACAAGGTATTATTTCCTATGGACCAGATCAGTCTTGATTCTACTTTGATGCCGAAGGATTTTTCCAGTGACACTACTACTGTTGCAATGATGCCGGCGCCAAAGCCTACATTGTACAAAGAATATCCCTGATGAGCATAATGCACATAGGTACATAAAGGAGGAAGCACAAAACCGATCACCAGCCCCAGAAGCAGTGACAGAAAAAAGCTGACAGGAACAGGAAAATTTCCAACATGCATCATCTGGGTCATGATAGGAGAAAGACTGGTTCCGTAGAGACCAACATAGAGATAGCGTTTTAAAGAAGTGCCATGATATTTTGCATATAAAACAACACCTGCCATAATAGCCCAAATATTGACAATGTTCTTTCCAAACAGAGAAAATCCAAACATCAGACAGCTGGAAGTAATGGTATGGCCGTCCATTTCCTTTCCTGAAAAGTAAAGAAGAGCAATACTGAGCAAGGTGGTAAGCCCGGCATTGATCAAAGCCGCTCCAATTCCTCCCACCGCAAAATAGTCGGTAATGAGCACGTCCGGCTCCCGCACGATCCTTATAATGCCCGGAATAATCTCATCAACAGGCTGGATAAACAGTCCTACGACAATAAAATACATTGGAATAAGGGATAAAGCAGTAAATTTTTCTCCTCTTGTAAGAGAACGCAATTCTTTAAAGGGCGCAAAATATTGTTTCAAAGAGTACTCCTTTTTATATCAATGGTGTTATCATTCAACGTAGTGGCTTCTCCTATATCAGACAGCCGTTCATGGTTTAAAGCATTTACCTGAAGAGGCTGTCCCGTGATGGACGAATTATACACTCCGGAAGCTGCTGCTGTTTTCCTGGAGATTTTATCTGTAAATACAGCCTTAAATTCCACCTCTGCCAGGTCATTCCAGGCTGTAACTTTGTCACCGTCTTTGATTCCCAGTTCTTTTCCGTCTTTCGGATGGATCAGCAGGGACATCTCTCCTCTGCTTTCCACCAGGCTTTCACGCTCTGTAAAAATAGAATTTAAAGTATGGCTGTCCGGCACTGAGATCAGATGGAATGGATATGTACCGCCGTAACATGGCATATAGTGAGGAACTGATTCTTTTAAAGTCTCATTAACGATCATGAATTTCCCGGAAGGAGTTTTAAAATCACAGTGATCCACAAAATCTGCGGAAACAGTGCCCCCCTCCCTTAAAAACTGCCACTGTTCTTTGGATAGTCTGGCCAGATCTTTTCCCGGGTGGGAAAGCAGGTCTTCTAAAGCCTCTTCTGCTGTCTGTTTAAAGTAATCTTCTTCAAAGCCCAGTTTCTGCGCCAGAAAGCAGAAGGTATCCCAGTTGCTCTTACACTGTCCCGGCGGATCAATGATCTTATTCGCTACGGCAAAGGTTCCATATCCGTATGGTTTAAAGCAGTCTGTCTGTTCCACGGAAAATGCAGCCGGTAAGATAATATCCGCATAAAGGGCTGTATCCGTCATAAATCGCTCATGGACCACTGTAAAAAGGTCTTCTCTCTGGATTCCCCTTAAAAGGCCGGTCTGATTACAGACAGAATTTACCGGATTGCCTGCATACACGTAAAAGGCTTTGATCTTATCCTTTCCTTCTGCATTTAAAGCAGATGAAAGCTGGTTGATATTGACGATCCGTGCCGGTTCTTTTCTGAGATCCGGCCTTGTGATCCGTTTTGTATCAATAAAATCCCCCAGATTGTGGTCGCATCCGCAGATACCGCCGCCCGGCCGCTTCCAGGCTCCTGTAAAAGCAGAAAGAATGGTGATCAGCCGTACCGTCATTCCGCCGTTTCCATAACGGGAAAGACCGCTTCCCAGTACAATGGCAGGTGTTTTTGCCTTTCCATAAGCAAGTGCCAGCTCTTCGATCACAACTTCCGGAATCCCGGTAATTTCAGATGCCCACTGAGGCGTAGATCTTCTGATCTCCGGAAGAAACTGCTCGTAGCCGTCTGCCCGGTTTCTTAAGAAATCCTCATCTTCTAAAAGTTCCCGGCAAAGGACATGCATCATGGCAAGCGCCAGTGCCCCGTCTGTTCCCGGACGGATATACACTGCCCTGTCGCAGAGAGAAGCGCTGTCTCTGCCGCAGGCTTCAATAAGAATCACCCGTTTGCCCTCTTTTCTCTTTTTAGCAAGAAGAGGTAAGATCTGCAACCGGGTAGCCATAATATTGCTGCCCCAGATCAGAAAAAAATCGCTGTTTTCCAGCTCTCTCGGATCCAGACAGCCTGTTTTTCCGGCCACAGCACTGTAGCCGGCACCTTTTGCAGAGGCACAGAGGGTCATTACAAGGGAGCATCCGCCCAGACGGTTAAAAAAAGCCTCTCCGCACTTTCTCTGGATCACTCCCATAACTCCTGAATAAACAGCGGGAAGGATAGCTTGAGGGCCATCCTCCCTGCATATTTTCAGAAAACGATCTGCGATCTCCTCTCCTGCTTCTTCCCAGGTAACAGGCATAAACTGTCCGCTGCCTTTTTTCCCGGTACGGCGAAGGGGAGTAAGGATTCTTTTTTCACTGTTTATGGACTCCTCATAATGCTGCATTTTTCGGCATATCAGGCCTTTATTAGCCAGGTGGGTCTTATCCCCCTTAACGCTTAATATCTTCTTTCCGTCAGTTTCAGCTAACAGCCCGCAGGATGTAGGGCAGTCATAGGGGCAGATGGTTCTCTGAAAATAAGTCATAACATTTCTCCTACAGCATGTGCTTTCTTAAATATGCTCCGTCTTCTGCTGCCAGATAAGCCGGTGCAATGTCAAATACAGTCTTGCATCCGGTCTGTCCTTCGTTTCTCAAACGATAAGCAGCTCTTGCGTAAGCTGCCAGTACAGAAGAAG
>CAVIPV010000036.1:5401-19724 GCA_963644495.1 Prevotella sp.
ATCAAATACAGTCTTGCAACCGGTCTGTCCTTCGTTTCTCAAACGATAAGCAGCTCTTGCATAAGCTACCAGTACAGAAGAAGTAAACTCTGGGTTGGAGTCCAGCTTTAAGCTGTATTCAATCACATGAGAATTCTCATTGTTCCAGCCGGTCTTTCCTGTACGGATCACAAAACCGCCGTGGGGGATACCCGCATGGTCTCTTAACAGTTCTTCTTCGCTGATGAAATGTACGGTAGTATCATAGTCAGAGAAGTAGTTTGGCATGGTAACGATCTCTTCCTCGATCTTCTTAAGATCTGCGCCTTCTTCTGCTACTACAAAGCACTCTCTGGTGTGTTTCTGTCTGGTGGTCAGATCCGGTTCGCTGCCGCTTCTTACTGCCTCTAATGCGCTGTCTACCGGAATAGTGTACTGTCTTGCATCCTTAACACCTGCAATACGTCTGATGGCATCAGAATGTCCCTGGCTTACGCCCTTGCCCCAGAATGTATAATCCTTTCCTCCGGGAAGGATAGCATTTGCATACAGACGGTTTAAGGAGAACATACCTGGATCCCAGCCTACGGAGATCAGTCCGATATGGCCGTTTTCCTTTGCTGCCTTGTCTACTGCCTCAAAATGCTCCGGGATCTTTGCGTGGGTGTCAAAACTGTCGATCACATTGAAATATTTTGCCATTTCAGGAGTCTGTTTTGGAAGATCAGTAGCGCTGCCGCCGCAGATAATCAGAACATCGATCTCATCCTTCATTGCCGGTGCGTCATTAACGGAATACACTTTTGCGCCTTCTGTAAGAATAGAAAGTGTAGAAGGGTCTCTTCTTGTAAATACTGCCTTAAGCTCCATATCCGGGTTGTGCTTAATTGCACACTCTACTCCTTTTCCCAGATTGCCATAACCTAAAATACCGATCCTGATTGTCATGTTTGTTCGTCCTTTCTGTCACCAGGGCCACATTTCACAAGTATATGCTCTGCGTCCCCTGTAATTCGGTCTTTTTCCACAAAAAATTATACTATACTGTTAAAATGTTGGCAACAAAAAAAGACCCCGGGCATCCATTTTCCGAAGTCTTTTTTTCTGTACATTCATGCATTTTCTTCATTTCTGACCACGCGCAGATGCCCGTTGTCTGTTCTGCTGCATTTTCCGCCTGCACCAGCAGGCGGATCTTATCCTCTTTTATACATATCCCAGCAGTCCCGGCAGCCAAAGTGACAGCGCTGGAATGTAAGATACTAACATCAGCACCACAAAGATGGCTCCAAAGTAGTAAAGCAGCGGCTGGATCACCTGCTCGATCCTTGTTTTTCCTACTTTTACACCTACAAACAAGGTAGTTCCGACAGGAGGTGTAATAGTTCCGATACACAGGTTAAAGATCATCATAATACCGAAATGAATGGTGTTCATTCCCAGTGCCTGACAGATAGGCAAAAAGATCGGTGTAAAGATCAGGCACGCCGGCGTCATATCCATAAAGGTACCTACGATCAACAGCAGGATATTGATAATGAACAGGATCACGTAACGGTTGCTGCTGATGCCCAGCATTGCCGTACTTACTGCGGTCGGGATGCCGGTAAATGCCATGACCCAGCTCATGATACTGGACACACCAATAAGGAAAATGATGATACCGGTCATTTCCGCACTGTCAAGAAAGATCTTTGGCAATTCAGAAGGCTTAATAGACTTATAAAAGAAAATTCCCAGTATCATGCTGTATACAACTGCTACTACACTTCCCTCTGTAGCAGTGAATACACCTGAAATAATACCTCCAATAACAACAATGATCATAAAAAGACATGGGATCGCCTGTAAAAATACCTTTACTTTTTCAGCTGACGTATACTTCTTCGTACTCTGGTAGCCTTTTTTCTTGGCAAAAAAGTAGATCACTACCATACATGCAAGTCCCCAGAGGATACCCGGGATATAGCCTGCCATGAAAAGAGCTGCTACGGATGTTCCGCCGCTGACCAGGGAAAATGTGATCATTACATTGCTTGGAGGGATCAGAAGTCCTGTAGGAGCCGTTGCAATGTTGGCTGCTGCGGAGAAATCACGGTCATAACCTTCTTCCTCTTCAATAGGGCCGATAATAGAACCCATAGCAGAGGCTGCCGCTGTACCGGAGCCGGAAATAGCACCGAAAAGCATATTTGCCACTGCGTTCGTATGAGCTAATGCACCGGGGATATTACCTGTAAAAAGTTTTGCAAAATTGATAAGGCGAATCGCAATACCGCCTTTATTCATCAGATTTCCTGCCAGGATAAAGAAAGGGATTGCAAGAAGGCTGAATACGGAAATACCGGAAAAGATTCTCTGGGCACCGGTCAACACGCTTGCCCCCATGTTTAAAACTGGCAAAATAGCACAAATAGAGGAAACTGCCAGTGCAATCGCAATAGGTACACCTGCAATCAGCATAACCGCCAGCAACACAAATATTATAAGTCCGCAAAGTCCTGCTATTGTCATACTCTCACCTCCCCGGCTTCTTTAAACTCACGATGGAACATTTCCACTGCATTCATAGCCGCAAATATCATGATTAAAATACCGCTTACCGGTACGATCACATAGATATAACCCATTGGTACACGAAGGGACGCCGTAGTCTGGATCATGGTCAGCTTTGTAATGGAGCAGCCGCCGTAGACCATAACAACTGCAGCAAAACTAAAGGATAACAGGTCAATGATGATCTCCAGATATTTTCTGAAATTTCCGGTCAGTTTATCTGCCATGAAGCCCATTCTCATATGGTCTCTTTTTCCGAATACATAAGCTGATGCTAAAAGGGACATCCAGGTAAAGGAATAGGTCAAAAGTTCTTCTGATACTGTGCTTGGTCGGTTAAAGAAATATCTCGTGATGATCTGATAGCTTCCTACTACTGTCATCAGCATGAACAGAAAAATGATCAGATAGCCTAAAATCTTCATCATGGTTTTTTTAACTTTTCGCATACTTTCCATTACTTTTCTTCCTTTCCGGCTGCAGCCTTATTTGCTTCTTCAATATGTTCGTAAAGATCACGGATCTTGGGATTTTCATTTAACATCTGCTCATGAAGAGGAAGTACCTTCTGCTTAAAGGCATTGATATCCACATCAATAAATTCCACACCCATATCATCCGTTGCAATCTTTTTGGCTTCTTCTATGCTCTTGTCCCATTCTTTCATTTCCACCTCTGTGGACTTTTCAGCTGCCTCTTTAAATACCTGATATTCTTCCGGGCTTAAGCTGTTTAAGAATTTCAGATTGGCAACCAGCATATCCGGCACCATCTGGTGCTTGTTATATGTATAATATTTGGCAACTTCGCCGTGCTTATTGTTAGTCAGTGCCAGCTCGTTGTTTTCCGCTCCGTCAATGACGCCCTGCTGGATCGCTGTATAGACTTCACCAAATCCCATGGGGGCTGCTGCTGCACCGAAAGCATTTGCCATAGCAACACTGGCCGGGCTCTGCTGTACGCGGATCTTCTTGCCTTTCAGGTCATCCGGTGTGTAGATGGGAGTCTTTGCATAGAAGTTTCTGGTTCCTGCATTGTACCAGGTAACTACACGGAAACCGGCCTCGTCTGTAGACTCATATACCTTTTCCATGTAATCAGAATCTTCCATAACGGACTTGTAAACCTCTTCAGAGTCGAAAAGATATGGCATACTGAAGATCTCATATACACTAGCAAATGTCTCCAGATTGGCAGTACCTGCCACAACGAAATCAATAGCGCCTGTCTGTGTCAGCTCAATGGCTTTCTGGGCTGATCCTAACAGCTCATTTGGAAAAATCTGTACTTCGTATTTATCTCCCAGCCGCTCTTCCACATATTCCTTAAATGCCAGAAGCCCCAGATGCTCCGGATGTGTTTCAGACTGGGCATGGGAAATACGCACAATCCGCTTTCCGCCATTTCCCGCCGAACAGCCTGAAAGCGCCAGCGCCGTTATGCCGGCAGCTGCAAGGAAAACCGCTTTTTTCATAAATCCTTTCATAAAAATATCCCTCTCTTCTTTATACTGAATTTCGTTCTTACAGGCATTTGCCTTTGGAACTTATGCACTAAGTATAGTAAAAAAAGAAAGGGATTTCTCTGGACAATTTTCATCTTTTACAAGACAATTTTGTCTTTTTATTAAATTGTATTAACAAATTTTTAGCATGTTTTTTATTGCTTCTTAACAAGGCATTTTTCCACGTTTTCAGCCTTCTGCGCCCACTTTCTGACAGACATCATTTACACAGCAATTCGGTATTTATGCCTTTTTTGAAATATGCTTCCAGGTGCTTTCCGGTACCAGACCACGGATCTCTTCTAATTTTCCTTCCTTTACAGCCTGGCGTACACGGGAAGCGCTGATGGCTTCCCCTTCCTGCTCTTTTCTTGGGATCTCTGTTACTTCGATGCCCAGTTCCGGCAGGACCTCTTTCATGGTCACGTTATAGCAGTCTGTTACAGCACAGTTTGGTTCCGTTCCTACAAAACGCTTTGTGATGTGCAGTTGTGGCGCGATCCGTTTTCCAAATAATTCCAGATCCAGGCGGCAGTTTGCCTTTCCTGCTTCTGTTTTTTCTTTCATAAAGTAGGTAGGAAAAGTTGCTGCGGAAATAATATAGTCAGAAGTATGATGTAAGATCACACGGTCCAGATCCTTTACTCCTTCTTTTACCATTTCATAGCGCTCCGGGGCACTGTAAAAGGTACGCTTATCAGAAAGCACGAACAGATGAAGATAATCGCACTGCTTTAAGGCTGTTTCAATGAGATAGCGGTGTCCTAAGGTAAATGGATTGCAGTTTGCAACAATAGAACCAATGACTTTTCCTTCTTTTAAGGCATCTTCCGGGCTTTCCGCCTTTATTTTTTCAATAAAATCTGTAAAGCCGGTCTTTTTATTTTCCATAAACAGAACTCTGTCTGTCTTTAATATGGTATAAAAGCCCAGGTCCTCAAACATGGCCTGATTTTTCGGTTTTGTATACATCAACAAATGGCTTCTGCCCTTTTCAAATTCATACTGGGTCAGGTGGGAAATAATGGTCCCGGACAGTCCTTCTCCCTGATGATCCGGGGAAATGGCAATGCATTTTAAAACATTTTCCTCTACAGAACCGGCTGCAATGATGCGGTAATCTTCATCTTCCAAACAGATGCTGTATTCAATGCCCATATCGTAATCTAAGTCCATGGACTTTAAAAATTCTTTTAAACGTTCCAGGTCATAGCCTTTTAATGGTCTTCCTTCTAACATGACTATTCTCCTTTCTTTCCCCAGGTTTTATAAGTCTTTACAAGTAATGGCGTTTCTGCAACCAGCATTCCTATCCAGCCGGTCAGATAAGAATATGGCAGCGCCTCAATTCCCATTTTCCATACAAATACCAGAGGCGCAGCTGCCAGAACACGCAGGGCCATGTTGATAAAACTGCTTATTAATGTAATCTTCAGATCACCAATACCCCTAAAGAATCCCTGGATACCATTGGTAAGAGCCGGAAGCAGGTACATGACAGAGATCAGATGCAGGTAAATAACACCATGGCCAATAACTTCTTCATCTTTTACGAACATCAGCATAAGGGGTCTTGCAAAGATAAAGCAGACAATAAAGATCAGGATGCCGTAAATAATCTCCAGTACCATACCACAGCGGAATCCGTTTTCCATACGGTCGATCTTACCGGCTCCCTTATTCTGGGCCATGAGTGCGGTCATTGCATGGGCAATATTCTGCTCCGGAGTATAGGCGAAATCGTCAATACGGTTAACTACCGCAAAGGCAGCTGAAACAGATACGCCCATAGTATTCACAATGGCCTGGATACCGATCTTTCCAAGCTGCACCGTAGCCTGCTGCATGGCTGATGCCCAGCCAAAAGCAATGGTCTTCTTTAAAAGACTCTTATCAAAAACCAGCCACTTCTTTCCAAGGCGAAGGAGGGGCACTTTTTTCTGGATATAGATCACACAGAAAAGGCTGCAAAGAGCTTCACTTAAGACTGTAGAAACAGCGCAGCCACGGCTTCCGTCCTTTAATACGATAACAAAAAACAAATCTCCGAATACATTTAACACAGCGCTGATGATCAGAAAATATAACGGGGAATTGCTGTCTCCCAGCGCCCTTAAGGTGCTTGAAAAGAAATTATACAAAAATGTAAACATCAGTCCCCAGAATATGACCCTCAAATATTCTGCTGTCAGATCCATAATGGACGGATCCACCTGAATCAGCCTCAGCATAGGCACTGCAAATATAACGCAAAGCACCGTCAATGTAACAGAAAAAATCACACCGGAAAGCATGGTAGTACTGATCTGGCGTTGCAGAGTATCATAATCTTTTGCCCCGTACTGCATTCCCATTAAAATAGCAGCGCCCATGCACAAACCATTTAAAAATAAAATCATAAGTGTTGTGATAGGGTTGCATATACCCACAGCAGCCAGTGCCTCTTTCCCTACAAAATGACCTACAATGATGCTGTCCACTGCATTGTAAGTAAGCTGAAACAGATTTCCCAAAACCAACGGAATCGTAAATTTCACCAGAATGGGCATGATTTTTCCAGTTGTCAGATCTTTTGTCATAATCCCTTATCTCCTTGCGTTTTTATATTTTTCACTAAAAAACGACCTGAATTTAATATTAGGCGGATTTTTGCGGAAAGTCAACACTAAGGATTTCAAAATCGGTAAACGCACCATCAGCGCGTTCTCCACATACATAGAAGACAAAAGAGCTGCAGCAAAGATCAGCCTGCTGCAGCTCTTTCATAGGGGATTTGAATCTTAAATTAATCTATTATAGTGTGATTATAACGGAATAATTCCTACAACTACACCAATAATCATACAAATGAAACTAAATACCCATACCCACAGAAAACTGTTCTTGATATGGTCCTTAATATCTACATCAGCAAGACCTACGCCTAATAAAGTTGCAGGTACCATTGGGCTGATGAAAGTTGCGCAGTTACGGCAAACAACCATGGCAACTGCAATCGGCATTGCACTAACACCAAAGCCTTCGCCGATACCGATCATTACAGGAAGCATTCCGTAGAAATAGCTGTCTGTATCGAAAGCCAGTGCTAACGGTACACTTAAGATACCAATTACTAATGGCAGATGCTGTCCAAGTGCTGCCGGTAAGATGCTGCTGATCAGATTTGACATACAGGTGATAACGCTGTTGATCCCTTCAATATCCTTAACCAGAATACCCATTAATACAGCTGCACCCATTAAGGTAGAGCACATCATCAGAGCCGGGCCGGCATGAAGATTGATGATCTTCTTCTGCATCTTTGCGCCAGGATAATTTACCAGTATGGCAATTGCTACACCGATCATAAATGGAACGTAGCTTGGGAAAATATCCTTAATTAATAATGCGATAACTGCGATGGTTAAAATAATATTGAATACAAACAGCTTTGGGCGGGCCAGTTCGTTATTTGCAGATTCAGCTGCAGCTGCTGCTTCTTCTGTGCTGTTTAAATGAACCGCTTCTTTGGCCAGTTTACCATTTAAACCGGCACCTCTCTTCTGCTCAATAATACCATTTAATACGGCTACTACTAATGCCAGAACAATACCACATGCCTGAATCGGCAGAATGGTCTGCCATAAGGAACCTGCCTCAATACCGAGAACAGTTGCTGCTCTCATAGTAGGACCGGCCCATGGCATCAGGTTTAAAACACCCATTGCAACAACGGAAATACGAAGTAATGTTGTGGGACGCATGTGCATTTTCTTATAAACCGGAAGCATTGCCGGAACTACGATACAGAAAGTGGAGGCACCGCCGCCGTCCAGATGTCCGATCAGGGCAATGATACAGGTCATAACGCAGACACCGATCACATTATCCTTTACTAACAACATCAGCTTACCGATAATAACATCAAACATTCCTGCATCGGTCATGATACCGAAGTACAGAACGCTGAATACAAACAGTGCAGCCGTTGGGCCGGTACTGGAAAAACCGCTCTTGATCAGCTTACCAATGTTTTCCCATGAATAATAACCGCCAAATACAAGAATTGCTCCCAGAATCATCGGGAAGATGATGAATGCAATGCTGGGAAGGGTTTTGCTCTTAAAAAGTGTTACAACAATGGCAACGATGCAGGCAAAACCGAGAAGACCTACTACAACCTCTGACATACTCTTTTTCTCCTTTTCTTATTATGCATTTTGTGTACTTTTTAAGTACATTGCTTTGCTATCTGAAATGAGTATACAAAAGCTACCTTACAGGTGTAAGGGATTTATCTTAAAAAATGTTAAGGTTTGTATTAATCTTCGTACATAAGCACATTTAAAAAGGACTGTCTGGCTGGACAGTCCTCTGTACGGCTTGATTTTTCTATTTTTCTCATGTTTTCACGGAAGAAAACGATATCCCATCCCACGCACCGTGATAATATGCTCCGGCTTCTGCCTGTCTTTTTCGATCTTGCTGCGCAGGCGGTTGATATAGACCATGATGGCATTATCATCAATGGCAACGGTAGTGCCCCATACCTGCTCATAGATCATATCTTTTGTATACACCTGGCCCGGATGCTTAATAAACAGTAAAAGCAGGGCGCTTTCCTTGGAAGATAAGATCAGCTCTTCCCCGTCTCTATAGAAGCGCATAGTGGAACTTTCGTAGCTGAATGACCCGCACTGGATGGTGTCGGAATGATTCCCCATATTTTTAGTACGGCGGATCAAAGCCTTTACTTTTGCACCAAGAACTAATGGTCTGAATGGCTTTGTAATATAGTCATCCGCACCAATAGAAAGTCCATATAAAGAATCGTAATCCTCATTTCGTCCGCTGACGATCATCACAGGCGTCTGGATCCCATTTGCCCGAAGTTCTTTGATCACGTCAAAGCCTTCCATATCTCCTAACATGATATCCATAAGAATCACATCATATGTATGGTGTTTTAACAGCTCCAGAGCTTCTTTTCCGCTTCCTGCTGTTTCTGTATCAAGTTCATTGCTGTGCATTACTTTTTCCAGTAATTTACAAATGGAAATATCATCATCTACGATCAGTACTTTATCTGCCATGATCCCCTTACCTTGTCTTCTCCCGTTTTTTACTTCGTGAATTATCATAAAACTTTTGCATATATGCGTTTCATTCATTATAATATTACCAAAGAAGCAAGTCAACCAGAAAGGATACCGGCACTTATATGGAAAAGAAAGAACAAACATTAAAAAAACGATCTGAATTCATAAAAAATATCCGGAAAAACAGCCGTTTTTATCTGGTCACATTATTTTTAATCATAACTGTCCTGACGCTTATGGGGCTCGGAAACGGAATCTGGAACGAATACCGCAATTCTGCTGTGCAGAACCAGAAGGACCAGATGCTCCTTGCAGTAAAAAGTCTTTCAGGCCGTCTGGAGGAAACTATCAGCGAATATGCATCTGATATAAGAAGTCTGTGGAACTGCAGCCGCTCTTTAGATGAGGATGAACAGGAAGCCCTGTGGGACACTTATGTAGAAGAACATGGACCGTTCGTTCAAGATGTTATCATTGAGAAAAAAGGGGAGACCATCTTATCTGCCGGTACAAATGATGAACCGGAAGAGATCCTCTCTGAGTCCAGGATCGACGACCGGATGTGCTTTCGGCTGGTAAAAATCGGAAATGAAAATCATTATCTCATGCTTACCTACGAAACAGACACCGGCGAGACCATTTCCATAATCTTAGATGGCATGGCTTATTATGACAGGACCATGCGCCCTTTAAATGTGGGGACCAACGGTTATTTTGTATTAAAAGACCGTAACGGCATCGTACTAATGCATCCCCAGGCTGAGCAATGGGGCATCGATGTGATCCATGGCCGGGAAAAAATGTTTCCGGGAAAAAATCTCACCAGTTTAAATGCCATGATCGACCGTCAGAAACAGGGACTGACTGCTGTGGATGAATATTATTCTTACTGGTGGACCAAACCGGGCGCTCCCGGTGTAGAAAAAGTCAGTGCCTATGCTCCTGCTTATATTGGAGAAGATTTTATCATTGTCAGCGCAGTTATGGACTACAGTGACATGTATGTGCCTCTGGAAGAAGGGGCAATTAAACTGCTTCTTGTTTTCACCGGTGTTCTTTTTACCATCCTTGCTGCTGCTTCCTACATTTTCCATTTGATGTTAAAGAGCAGAAAGGACCGCCAGCAGATCACCTATTTAACAGAATTAAACGGCATTTTAGAACAGATGCACCAAAGTGAAGAGACCATCGCCCATCAGCAGCGCCTGCAGATCATGGGAACCATGACCGGGGGGATTGCCCATGAATTTAACAACCTGCTGACGCCTATTATGGGATATGCAGAATTTCTCATGATGGATCTTCCGGAAGATTCTGACAATTATGACAGTGCCAAAGAGATCTATGACGCTTCTGTAAAGGCCAAAGAGATCATCCAGCAGATCTCCTCTCTCAGCCGTAAAAATATGGAGACTGCCTTTAAAACACTGGATGTAGACCGTGTGATCAAACGTGCCTTAAAAATGGTCCGTTCTGTCTGCCCGGACAATATTGAGCTGAAGGAAACTATTGATCTTCCCGGCATCACCATTGTAGGAAATGAGACCCAATTAAACCAGGTCATCTTAAATATCGGCGTCAATGCCATTCATGCCATTGGACATGAAAATGGAGAAATATCTGTTTCTGCCCATCTGTTAAATAAGGTGGATCTGGACCCGGAGCTTCCTATTGAAAAGGATGGTGCCTGGGAGCAGTTTGTGCGTATTGATATAGCGGATAACGGCTGCGGCATGAGCCCGGATGTATTAAAACAGATCTTTGATCCTTTCTTTACTACGAAAAAAGGCGGAAAAGGAACAGGACTTGGACTGGCTCTTACAGAGCAGATCGTCACTTCCCACAGAGGTATTGTCAATGCGGAAAGTACGCCGCAAGTTGGCTCTGTATTCCACCTGTATTTCCCGGCTTCTGTGCCAGATGAGAAGAATAGCTTTGATCCGGCTGTACAGGATACATTGAATGCCGTGAGAAAAAATCTCTCAGAACGGATAGGAGAAAAAATCTCACTACTCATTGTGGATGATAATCCGAAGGTACTGCGCCTGTTAGAGCGCAACTTCTCCAAGCGGGATATACAGGTCACCTGTGCCATGAATTTTAAGGAAGCCGATCAAAAGCTGAAAAGCGGTCATTTTGATGCTTTGGCCATTGAACAGTTTATTGAAGGAAATTCTGCAGTGGATTTCTGCATGTCTGTTAAAAACAGATACAATGGAATGCTCCGACTGATCATGGCGGACCAGATAGATAGAGAACTGGCAGAAGCCAAGGAAAAGAATCTTATTGACAATTATATGATCAAACCCGTGTCGGATCTGGATATTTTAAAAGAAATGAAAATAGATGGTTGACAAGCGAAAGGCTCATGCCGCTGCCGTATTTGCAGCCTGCATGGGCCTTTTTGTGTATTTGCAGACTCACAAACCCGCGCTTATACGCTTACCTGCCTGCTTACGCAGGCGGTTTGTTCATCTATCTCTTGTTTTTACTTGCTTTCGTTGTCAAACTCATATGGCTTGATCTGGCGTACAACGTCCATGATGGTGCCGTCACGGGCTTCAATGATACCTACTACTCTGTCGCCGAATTTTACCTTTTCCGGCTCGCCTACGATAGAGTATGCGATGTCACGCAGTTCTTCAATGGTCTTAAATGGCAGATCTACGCCCTTCATTGCCTCCATCAGATCCTGTCTTCTTGGGTTGATAGCGATACCGTAATCAGTGATGACTACGTCAATGCTCTCTCCAGGAGTAGTTACAGTGGTAACTTCGCTGCAGATAGCAGGAATTCTTCCCTGAAGCAGTGGTGCGATAACGATGGTACACTTAGCACCAGCTGCTGTATCCGGATGTCCGCCCTGAGCACCGGTGATGACGCCGTCAGAACCTACAACTACGTTACAGTTAAAGTTTACATCTACTTCCAGTGCAGCCAGGATTACGAAATCCAGCTTATTTACAACAGCGCCCTTGTTAAATGGATCTGCGTACTCACCGGCAGAGATACGGAAATGCTTTAAGTTCTTTACAGACTCTACAGCTGCCAGGTCAAAGTCCTGGGTATCTAACAGGCAGTCTACCTGATTATTGATCAGCAGGTCGCACATTGGCTTGGTCAGACCGCCAACGCCGAAACGCATGCGGATATTTCTCTCCTTCATGATCTTTGCCAGAGAAATGGTAGATGCAATAGAAGCACCGCCTACACCGGTCTGGTAAGAGAATCCGTCCTTGAAATAAGGGCTGTTTACAACGAATTTGGTGCAGTAATCAGCCATCATCAGCTTTCTCATATCGGTGGTTGGCTTTGCAGCGCCGGTAGCGATCTTCTTCGGATCACCAATAGCGTCAACAACGACTACGTAGTCAACCTTGGTCATAGAGATATGAGCCGGGAAGTTAGGGAATGGTACCAGGCAGTCTGTAATAGCAACTACCTTATCTGCATAATCGCCATCCACCATTGCATAAGAAAGCACGCCGCAGTCACTCTTACCGCCGATACCACGGCAGTTGCCGTAATCGTCACAGGTAGGTGTTCCGATAAATGCAATGTCAATTCTGGTCTCTCCGCTTTCAATGGCTCTTACACGTCCGCCATGGGAACGCATAATCGCAAGTCCCTTTAATTTACCTGCGGAGATTGCTTCACCGATCTTACCGCGCACACCAGAAGACTGGATGTTGGTAATGGTTCCGTCCTCGATATAAGGAACAATAGGATCATGAGCCTTTCCCAAGGAGCTGGCACAGATGGTGATATCCTTGATACCCATCTTATGTACTTCTTCCATGACCATATTTACAATATAGTCACCTTCACGGAAGTGATGATGGAAGCCTAAAGTCATACCATCCTTGATGCCGCATTTTACCAGTACGTCATGGATGTTGGCAACCAGTTTGCTCTCTGTATTGTTGACTACACACTTTGTATATGGGCCGTCCTTTTTGTATACATATCCGTCCCTGTAATGATTTCCCTGGAATACCTCTTTACCGGTCATCTCCAGGATCTCTTCCGGTATATCTCTTCCTACTGCGTTTATCATTTTACAGATCCCCCTTATATACGCCTGATGCCTTGGCAAGTTCGATGGTCCTCTTTGCGCCGTCATAGAATGCGATATCGATCATCTTGCCGTCTACAGTGAATACGCCGATACCCTGAGCTTTTTTCTCATCAATTTCTTTAACAACCTTCTCAGCGAAAATGATGTCCTTCTGGGTCGGTGTGAAGATCTCATGTACAATATTGATCTGACGCGGGTTAATAATGGATTTTCCGTCAAATCCCATTAAATGGATGGTCTCTACATCGTGGCGGAAGCCTTCCATATCATCCAGGTTTGTGTATACCGTATCAAAGCACTGTACACCGGCTGCTCTGGCTGCAATGATCATGTTCTGACGTGCACCCATCAGTTCCAGGCCGGTACCGGTAATATGTGTCTGTAAGTCCTTTGTATAGTCACCGCCGGAAAGAGCGATACCAAACAGTCTCTCAGATGCTTCGCAGATATCCAGGGCCTTCATAACACCTCTTGCAGACTCAATAGCTGCCATGATCAGTGTCCGGCCTTCTGGAATGCCGTACTGTTTTTCGCACTCTTCTACTACTGTCTCTACTCGCTGTACATCCAGTGCGCTCTCTGTCTTCGGGATACGGATGGCATCACAGCCGCCTGCTACTGCACAGTGGATATCTTCTTCCCAGTATGGAGTGTCAAGGCCATTGATACGTACTACTCTCTCGCAGCCTCTGTAGTTGATCTCTTTTAATGCGTGATATAAGGAAAAACGTGCTGCATCCTTCTGGTTCTCAGCAACTGCGTCCTCCAGATCCAGCATAATGGAGTCTGGTTTATAGATATATGGGTCCTTGATCAGACCCGGCTTCTGTGCGTTTAAGAACATCATGGTCCTTCTTAAGCGCTTCTTATTTGCATTGATCATCTTACAGCACCTCCCCACGGGATATCTTCGATCTGGTCTGCGGAACGGAATACCGCACCTTCTACTCTTGCCTTAATGGTGCAATCCAGCGCGCCCTTGTCCACCACTGAAATTTTTACATCCTTTACGTCCAGGTTTTCCAGTGTCTGAAGGACTACCTTGCGGATCTGGTTGCCATACTGATTAATGACAGCGCTTTCCAGGTTAAACTCAACAGAACCATTTCCCGGTTCTACGGTTACCTG
>CAVIPV010000037.1:0-19049 GCA_963644495.1 Prevotella sp.
AGCGCATGGTTATCTACAGGAGGAAGTGTAGGAGCCATTATCACACAGCTTATATGTATTCTCCTTGCGATCGTGATCTATGCACCGTTTGTTCTTCTGGCAAACAGAGCGCAGGAAGTAGAGCAGTAAGTTGTTTATGAAACAAAAGGAGCAGCAATATGTTGGAAAAGATAAATTTACCTGAAAAATTCTTTTTGGGAGCCGCAGCCAGTGCGTGGCAGACAGAAGGATGGAAAGGTAAGAAAGATAGTCAGGACTGCTATATGGATTCCTGGTATAAAGAGGACAGGAATGCATGGTATGAGGGATATGGTCCGGCAGTGGCAACTGATTTTATAGGACGTTATAAAGAAGACATTTCTTATATGAAAAAAATCGGATTGAACTGTTACAGGACCTCTATTAACTGGGCACGTTTTCTTACCGATTATGAAAATGCAGTTGTGGATGAAGAGTATGCAGCCTATTTTTCAGACATGATCGATACATGCATAGCGGAAGGAATAGAACCTATGATATGTCTGGAGCACTATGAAGTTCCAGAATATCTGATGAAGAAATATGGCGGCTGGAATTCACGGCATGTAGTAGATCTGTATGTAAAGTATGTAAAAGAGGCATTTAAGCGCTTTGGAGACAGAGTAAGATACTGGTTTGCATTTAACGAACCCATTGTTATCCAGACAAGAGCTTACCTGGATGCAGTAAGATGGCCATTCCATCAGGATTCCAAAGAGTGGATGCAGTGGAATTATAATAAAGCACTGGCCACAGCAGCAGCTATGGATGCCTATAAAAAAAGCGGTTTTAAACGTGATGACTGTAAATTTGGAAGTATCATTAATGTAGAAACCGTATATCCAAGAAGTGATTCCAGGGGAGATAAAGAAGCTGCAAAGATGTATGATCTGTTTTATAATAAAGTATTCCTGGATCCTGCATTAAAGGGAAAATATGAAGATGGCTTCTTTGAACTGCTGAGAAAACATGGCATTGAACCGGAATATCAGGAAGAAGATCTTGCATTGATCCGGGAAAATACAATGGATTGGTTTGGAATTAATCTGTATCATCCAAACCGTGTAAAAGAGAGAAGAACAGCAGTAAAAGAAGGTGCTTCGTTCCATCCGGATTTTTATTATGATGAATTTGACATGCCTGGAAAAAAGATGAATCCGTTCAGAGGCTGGGAGATCTATCCTAAGATCATTTATGATTTCGGTATGAGGATGAAAAATGAATACGATAACAAAAAGTGGTTTGTAGCCGAAAGCGGACTGGGTGATCGATGCAGGACCATTTGCTGCATTAGAAGAAGTTGTAGATGAATATGATGTTATTTTAGTAGGTCCACAGGTACGTTTTAAATGGGATGATATTAAAAATATCTGTGTATCTCATGGGAAAAGATGCTCTCTGATCGATATGAAGATTTATGGACGTATGGATGGAAAAGCAGCAATTGAGCTGGCTGAAAAAGCAGAATAAAAAGCAGGTTAAAAACAGGAAAAAATATCGCTCTGATCTTGCCGGTAAATGCGCAGAGGACCAGAGCGGTATTTTTTTGCTTTATAATAGGTGAAAATGGACTATTCCACCAATTCCCCATTAATAAACACATATCTCACGATCCCGGAGATCTCCATAGGAGAACCGCCGCAGATCACCAGATCGGCGTCTTTACCAACTTCCAGGGAACCGACCCGGTCAGCTACACCGATGTGTTCGGCGGCGTTGATGGTGATGGCACGCAGTGCATCGTATGGGTCCATGCCTGCTTTCATGGCCATGCCGGCATAGAGAGGCAGGTTGTGGAGCGGGGTAACCGGGGCATCGGAGATAATGGAAACGTGACATCCGGCTTTTGCCAGGATGCCTGGGGTGGTCCAGCTCTTGTTCTGAAGTTCTACCTTGGTAGCATGGCCGAAAGTAGGTCCAACTGCTAACGGCAGGTTTTCTTTTACCAGTTCTTCTACGATCAGATGACCTTCTGTTACATGTTCCAGAGTCAGTTTTGCGTGAAATTCCTTTGCAATGCGGATGGCAGTGAAAATATCATTTGCCTGGTGGGCGTGAGCCTTTAATGGAAGTTCGCCTTTTAAGACTGGGATCAGGGCTTCTGACTTCTGGTCATAGGCTGGCAGCTTGGATACATCATCCCCAGCAGCCTCTTTTTTTGCCATATACAAAGATGCTTTCTGCAAAGCTTCCCGGATCAGAGCTGCATTGGTCATACGGGTGGACATACGGCTGGTCATATAGCGGCGTTTTGGATTTTCACCAAAAGCACATTTCATGGCAATGGGGTATTTAAGAATTATATTGTCGATGCGTTTTCCAATTGGTTTTACAGCGGCAAAAGTGCCGCCAATGGCGTCAGAACTTCCTGGACCAGTAGCAAAACAGGTGATACCAGCCTTTGCTGCCATTTCAAAGCAGGGATCCATAGGATTGATGCCGTCAATGGCCCGCAGCTGTGGTACTACCGGGTCATTCCATTCGTTGGTGTCCTGTCCAGGCACGCCATTTCCGTAGCCGTCAAGGCCTGTATGGCAGTGGGCTTCCACAAAACCAGGATAAATATTAAGGCCGCCGGCTTCGATCACCTGTTCATAATCGTCATCAATATGATCAGCGATCTTTAAGATCTTTCCGCCGCCTATAAGGATATCACCTGTAAATGGGTGCGGATCAACTGCTGTGTGGATCGTTCCGTTTTTAATGCAAATCATGTTAAGTCAACCTCCTTCAGGATCCAGTATAGATGTATTATAGCGCTGATTTTTGTGAAATGACAGTAGGATAACGAAGATAGGATCATGATACAATAAAATGTTCCAGTATAGGTTATCTTACAAATATAGTTTCATAACCCACAGTTATGAAAAATATCAATAAGCGCCATTTCCATTATAGCCCATCCTATGATATACTACATATCAATAGAAAACACGAAAAAACAAGCCACATACAAAATGGCTTTAAGAAAGGAATACATATCATGGCAAAAGGAACCATTTTTAAATTTCACAATGACCTTGATACAGATCAGATCATCGCATCACAGTATCTGCTTTTACCAAACTTAGAAGAGATGAAGGAGCATGCTTTTGAGTCTCTGGACCCGGATTTCCCTAAAAAAGTAAAACCAGGAGATTTCGTTGTAGGCGGCGAAAACTTTGGCTGCGGTTCATCCAGAGAGCAGGCGCCAGGCGTTTTAAAGGCATTAGGTGTACAGGCTATCGTTGCAAAGTCATTTGCAAGAATTTTCTACAGAAATGCCATTAACATCGGACTTCCTGTTATTGTCTGTAAAGAGCTGCCGGATGAGGTAAACACTGGCGATACCATGGAACTTTCCATGTCAGATGGAACTGCCCAGGCAAATGGCAAGACTTATTCCTGCACCAAGCTGCCGGAATACATGCAGAATATCTTAAATCAGGGCGGACTGATCGCCTCATTAAACCGTGAGGAGGAATAGGAAAATGGGAATGACGATTGCAGAAAAGATCATAGCGGCAGCAGCCGGCGTAGAAAGCGTAAAACCGGGAGATATCCATACTGTAACATTAGACCGTTTAATGAGTAATGACGGTACCACACATCTGACTGTGGACATGTACCGCAATAAATTAAAAAATCCACATATTGCAGACGCAAAAAAGGTAGTATTTATCGTAGACCACAACGTACCTTCTGACTGTCCGAAAACAGCAGCATCCCAGAAGAAGATGCGTGATTTTGCAAAGGAAAATAACATTGATTTCTGGGAAGGAAAAGGCGTCTGCCATCAGGTCATGATGGAAAATTATGTATGTTCCGGTGAACTGATTTTCGGAGCAGACAGCCATACCTGCTCCTATGGCGCTTTAGGTGCTTTTGGTACCGGCGTTGGATGTACCGATTTCCTTTATGGAATGGTAACTGGAAAATCATGGGTACTGGTTCCTGAGACTGTAAAATTTAATTTAGTAGGAAAACTGCCGGAAGGCGTTTATGCAAGAGACCTGATCTTAACCATTATCGGTGAGATCGGTGCTAACGGATGTAATTATCAGGTAATGGAATTTACCGGAGAAGGCGCTAAATCCTTAAGCATCAGCGAGCGTATGGTACTTTGCAACATGGCAGTGGAAGCTGGTGCAAAGACGGGTATTTTTGAGGCAGATGAAAAAGCATTAGAGTATCTGGAAGCTCATGGCAGAAAGCCAAAGGCTGTATACAAGAGCGATCCAGATGCAGTGTATGCAAGAGAATATACCTTTGACTTATCCAAGGTACGTCCTGTGGCTGCAAAACCAGATTTTGTGGATAATGTAGTTCCTGCCGAGGAAGTTCGTGGAATTAAGATTGATGAAGCATTCTTAGGCTCCTGCAACAATGGACGTATTGAAGATTTAAGAGTAGGCGCTTCTATTATCAAGGGAAAGAAAGTAGCAGAAAAGGTACGTTTCCTGGTAGTACCAGCCAGCCAGACTGTTTACCGTCAGGCATTAAAAGAAGGCCTTATTGATATTTTCATGGAAGCAGGCGCTATTGTTATGAACCCTAACTGCAGCGTATGCTGGGGAAGCTGTCAGGGCGTGATCGGTGAAAATGAAGTCCTGATCAGTACAGGTACCAGAAACTTCAAGGGCCGTGCCGGACATCCAAGTTCCAAGGTATATTTAGGTTCCGCTGCTACTGTTACCGCTTCTGCCATTGTAGGAGAGATCGCGTTGGCTGAGGACATAAGGTAATGAGCGCAGAAAAAAACAAGCGGCTGCGAAGCAGACATTTGTTTTTTCAAGCCATTAACGAAGATTTCGCCTGCGAAAGCAGGCAGATAAGCGTGCCTGCGCGGGAAATCTGAGTCTACGAAAAAATCAAAGATATGAGGATATAGAAAAATGGATAAAATGACAGGAAAGGTATGGGTCTTAGGAGATGATATTGATACCGATATCATTATCCCAACAGAATACCTTGCATTAAAAACCATAGAGGATATGAAACAGTACGGATTTTCCCCACTGCGCCCGGAACTGGCAGCGCAGATCAAGCCGGGAGATATCATTGTTGCAGGAAAGAACTTCGGCTGCGGCTCTTCCAGAGAGCAGGCACCGGAGATCATCAAGGCATTAGGCATCCAGTGCGTGATCGCAAAGTCCTTTGCAAGGATCTTCTTCCGCAACTCTATTAACAACGGTCTGCTTCTTATTGAGCAGCCAACTCTCCATGATGACATCAAAGAGGGAGATACCATATCTGTTGTAATGAATGAACACGTTGATTACAATGGAAAAACATACCCCATCGCTTCTCTTCCTGAGAACCTGATGAGCATTATCCGCGCAGGCGGCCTGGTAAAGGCTATGCGTAAACTGAACGGTCTGGATTAGGAGGAGTATAAAAAATGGGAAAGACAGTAATTGAGAAGATCATAGAGCATAATACCGGCAAAGAAGTAAAGCCGGGAGATATTGTGACTGTAAATGTGGATCGTGTCATGATCCACGATATATTTATCCCTTTTGTAGCGGAAAAATTCAAGGAAATGGGCTTTGAGAAACTTTGGGACCCGGATAAGGTAGTACTGATCTACGATCATCTGGTACCGGCAAGCCAGTTAGATGACACCAGACATTTCCATACCGGTGATGCATTTGCTGAAAAATACGGCATGACCCATGTACACAGAAGCGACGGTATCTGCCATCAGCTGATGACAGAAGCCGGCTATGTAAAACCAGGTGATATTGCATTTGGTACAGACAGCCATACTACTACCTACGGCTGCGTAGGCGCTTTTTCCTCCGGTATCGGTTATACAGAAATGGCAAGCATCTTAGGAACCGGAACCATGTGGATCAAGGTGCCTGAGACCATTAAGGTTGTGATCAACGGAAAACTGCCTGAAAACGTCATGTCCAAGGATGTGATATTACGTCTCATCGGTGATCTGGGAGCAGACGGTGCTACTTACAAGGCGCTGGAATTTTCCGGAAGTGCAGTAGAGAATATGACGGTTGCCAGCCGTATGACCATTTCCAATATGGCAATCGAGGCAGGTGCTAAATGTGCTCTGTTTACACCAGATGAGAAGACCGCAGAGTACTGCGATATTACTTTAAATGATTATCAGAAGAGCCTTGCAGGCGATGCAGAAGCAAATTACTGCAGGGTAATGGAATACAAAGCAGAGGATTTTGTTCCGGTTATGGCATGTCCGTCCCAGGTGGACAAGATCCGCAATGTCAGCGAACTGGAAGGCACAGAGATCGACCAGGTATTTATCGGTTCCTGTACCAATGGCCGTTTAGAGGACCTGGCAGCAGCTGCAGAGGTTTTAAAGGGCAAAAAAGTAGCAAACTTTGTAAAGCTGATCGTAACACCTGCCAGCCGCAAGATCTACAGACAGGCAGATGAAATGGGTATCCTGGATACACTGGCAGAGGCCGGTGCTATCATCACCCATCCAGGCTGCGGCCTGTGCTGCGGAAGAACCGGCGGTATCTTAACAGACGGTGAAAGAGTGGTTGCAACCAATAACCGCAACTTCTTAGGCCGTATGGGAACCTCCAAGGTACAGATTTATCTGGCTTCTCCAAAGACAGCAGCCAGCTGCGCAGTAGCTGGAAAGATCGTCAGCCCGCAGTAGAAAGATAGACAGTAATAAAACACGAAACAAGATATGAAATAAGACATCTGAGAGCATGTTTCTGGAAACAGAAGCGTGCTCTTTTTGGTATATATATGCCATAAATATAATACTATGAAATTTAATAGTGACTAATAAAATTAATGATAACTTGCGATACAGGAGAAATCTATGTAAACTCAAGCACAGAAAATAGAAAGAAACATAAAAGCATAGTTCAGTATACACAGGAGGAATATACATCATGGAAATTGCTTTTTTAGGTATTGTATTTGCAGTTATCATCTTGCTTTTAGCGTTGGGAAGACCACTGTATCAGGCAATCGCAGGTGGAATGATCGTTACAGCAGTACTGTTTCGCATTCCGGTAACAGTAATAGGAGTTAAAATAGCCAGTGTTATCACAAACGGGTCTTCTTTATCTGTTTTATTATCACTTTATCTGATCACATTTTTACAGAGGATATTAGAGTCACGCAGCCAGATCCGGCTGGCGCAACAGGATCTGAACGGTATTTTTCATAACCGCCGCATTAATACAGCGGGAGCCGCTTTTTTCATCGGTCTGCTGCCTTCTGCGGCTTCTATGATCCTTTGCGCGGATATAGTAAAAGAAGCCACAGAGGGATATTTGGATCCTAAGGAGCAGGCTTTTACAGCCAGCTGGTTCAGACATGTTCCGGAAAGCGTGCTTCCAACTTATACAGCAGTACTTCTTATGGCAAATCTTTCAGGAGTTGAGATATCAGCATTTATCCTTTATATGATCTTTCCAGTCATTGTATTAGCCGGATTGGGATATGTTATTTATCTGCGCCGCATTCCAAATGATACAGGAACACCGGTAAGCGGCAACCGTCTGGCAGATCTTATTCATCTGCTGCAGCATTTGTGGTCACTGATCCTTATCCTTATATTGATATTACTATTTCATTTCGAGGTGGTAACAGCCGTTCTTGTATCTATCCTGTTGAGTATTATCATTTATCGGATAACATTGGATGAAATAAAGAAGTTCATTTTTTCTGCTTTTGAAAAGAAAATGCTGGGAAATACCTTTCTGGTACTGTGCTTAAAAGAACTGATCGCCTATACAGGTGTGTTAATGCTTCTGCCGGATGCCATGGCAAAGCTGCCTCTTCCTACCTATCTGATCTTTGGCCTTTTATTCTTTACAGCGACGGTGATCAGCGGCTCTACAGGCGCTATTGCTATGGGAACACCTCTGGCTTTTGCGGCAATCCCAGGAGGCGCTCCTTTAATGGCATATCTTATGTGCATGGCCCATGCAGCCAGCCAGCTTTCGCCCACTCATGTGTGCCTGGTAGTGGCAGCTGACTATTTCCACGTAACTCTGGGGGATATTGTGAGGAAAACACTGCCGGTCTCCATTGCTTTTTGTGTATTGATGACGTTATATTATAATGTGATAAGGTTGTAAACAGGTCCTGTTTTTTTAGACGGGAATATAGGGGGAAAACATATGTATCAGAGAAAAATAGAAAAAGACATCCGCTGTCCCTTAGAATATGGTCTGGAAATATTTGGGGGAAAATGGAATTCCCGCATTATCTGTGTGCTGGCAGCGAAAAAGGTTTTGCGTTACAGCGAACTGCGTCGGGAAATGGGAAACATTACCGACGCGGTCCTGGCAGCTGCATTAAAGGAACTGATCACCAACGGGATCATAAAACGCCAGTCCTATGATGAGATCCCCCCAAGAGTGGAGTACAGTCTCACAGAAAAAGGAAATTCCGTGATCCCTATTTTACAGAGCATCTGCCAGTGGGCGGGAGTATTTTATAAAGATGACAGCAGGAATGAAATGATCCAGTGCAAGAAGTGTGATTACAGATAAATAACAGCTTTATATTTAGATCCAAATGCCAAGTTTAACGTTGCACTTGGCTTCCAAACATTTTATAATAGAGTTTGAGAAAACATATCAGCAACAAGAAACAATACAGGAGGATCAGAAACATGAACATCACAGGAAAAGGTATAAAATTCAGATGGCTGAACAACGCAGGCTTTGAGATGGAGTTATCCAGCGGAAAGCATCTTTTAGTGGATCCGTGGTTAGATGAATCAGAAATCTATCCTATCAGCATCGATGAGATCGAGCGGGCAGATTACATTCTTCTCACTCATACACACGATGACCATTCAGACAGCATCGGACGGATCCAGAAGCGTTTTCCTCAGGCTGCCATTTTTGTAGGCGATCTGTCAGCGGAAGCGTTATGTAAGGAATATGACCTGAACGTAGAGCGTCTGTTCCGTATCCGTGGCGGGGAAGAATATGAATTTGACGATGTGAAGATTGAAGTGATCTCTGCAAGACATACAGAATCAAAGGGCGGAAATTACTGGAACCGGGGCTACTGTATCCAGAAGGACGGAAGCAGAAGAGAGACCATGTGGTATGGTTCCCTGGAAATGTATAACTTCCGTATTACCGACGCCAATGGATACAGGGCTGTTGTCTGGGGCGGAATGACTACAGAGGAGCAGATCCACCGAATGGAAAAATACAGTGGAAATGAGATCTCCTTCATGCACGTCAGTCCAAAGCAGGATCACCAGATGTTTGCAAGACTGGTTCAGGCCATCAATCCAAAAGTGGTTGTGCCCCATCACTATGATATCTGGGAAAAGTTATTTGCTGCAAAACCGGAGCTGTTAGCAGATATGGATCTTCCGGCAGACAAGTTAAATGCAGAAGGCGTGCTGGATACCATTCGTCAGAATATTCAGAATGCATGCCCGGATGTAGCCTTCTTTATTCCGGAACATCATAAATGGTATCAGTTTGGTTATGGTATCATGGAAGCATAAGGAAAATTCTGTGCAATTCTGTGCAAATCCCTTGACTTGGAGCAAACTCCATAGCTTATACTGTTTCTATAAATGAGAAAAATATGCAACAGGAAATAGAAGCAAATATTTTATAAAACAGGAGAAGAAAGTTATGGAATATCGTAAATTACCACATGGGGAAGAAATGGTCAGTGTGATCGGAATGGGTTCTTCTGTAGTAGGTGAACAGAAGGAAGAGGACATTATTAAGACTGTAGAATATGCCCTGGATGCAGGCATCAACTATTTTGACATGGCGGGAGGACATGCAAGTATTTTCCCGGCCTATGGAAAAGTAATGGCAAGACGGAGAAAAGAAGCCATGCTCCAGGTCCATTTCGGGGCCAATTATATGTCTGGTGAATATGGATGGACTACAGATCTGGATACCGTAAAACGCTCCGTTGCCTGGCAGTTAGATAAGCTTCAGACCGATTATATTGATTTTGGTTTTATTCACTGCCTGGATGAGGAAGCAGACCTTCGCACCTATGAAAAAAACGGCGTTTTAAAGTATGTGTTAGACATGAAAGACCAGGGCGTAGTAAAGCACATTGGTCTTTCTACCCATGCGCCGGAGCTGGCAAATAAGGTACTTGATATGGGCATTCTGGATGTAATGATGTTCTCTATTAACCCCATGTACGATTTTGGACAGGGCGATTTTGCCATTGGAGCAGCAGGAGAACGCCAGGACCTGTACAGACGCTGCGAAAAAGAAGGCGTAGGCATTACCGTTATGAAGCCTTTTAATGCAGGCCAGTTGTTAGACGCAGTAAAATCACCTTTCCACCAGGCACTGACACCGGCACAGTGTATCCAGTATGCACTGGATAAGCCAGCTGTACTTACCGTTCTTGGGGGCCCGGGAAATATAGAGCAGTTAAAAGAGATCCTTACTTATCTGGATACCACAGAAGAAGAACGTGACTATTCTGTGATCGGCTCTTTCGTACCAGATGATTCAGTAGGAAAATGTGTTTACTGCCGTCACTGCCATCCATGTCCGGCAGGTCTTGACATTGCCCTGATCAACAAATATTATGACCTGTCTCTTCAGGGAGATGTGCTGGCAAAAGAGCATTATCTCACACTGGGAAAAACAGCTTCTGACTGCATCCACTGCGGTCACTGCAACAAACGCTGTCCATTTAAAGTAGGCCAGCAGGAACGGATGGAGACCATAAAAGCGTATTTTGGACGGTAGTTCAATTATTTTTACGTTACAAAACCAATAAAGGATTGCAAAATACCCTCTGTTTTTGTAAAATATAGTTACTCTCTACATGTAGAGCAACGCTATATTTGTAAAAACAGAGGGTTTGCTTATGAAAATTCTGGAAGCCATACAGCAGGATGAAAATAATAAATGGATATTTCTTATGGGACTTCTCCAGGCGGTAACCTGTGCAGTCACTTACTGGTTTAATATATCCAATCCCAATATTATCCTATTTGTGATCTTATCAGCGGCTCTGGTACAGTTTGGGTACAAAGCTGGTATCTTTTGCGGCGGTATTGCATTTTTGTATACCATGTTTTATTTTTCCATTGAACACAGCTTCTGGAATTTTGATGCAGCTAACAGAGATAAAGTACTGGTGGTAGCTTTTGGCATTGTGGCAAATGTGCTGATCGTAGGAAGCTTAAAAGAGCGTATGGAAAAGACAAACAAAGAAAGGCTGCATCAGCTGGAGATCGCCACCACATTGAACCGGTGTGCTGCGGAGCTTTCTGCAGACCGCAATACCCATGCAGCTATCTATAATCTTCTTGGCATTATCTGCAATTATTTCCAGGCAGACAGAAGTTATATTTTTGATATTGATTACGAAAAACAGATCGTTTCCAACACATATGAATACGTAACAGAAGGCGTAACACATCAGATCGATAATCTTCAGGAAGTGCCCCTTTCTATTATTGACGTGTGGATGGACCGTTTTCAGAAGGGCGAAGTATATTATATTGCAGATGCAGAACAGGAAAAGGGCTATCCTACTTATGAAATGTTAGTGGAGCAGAATATTGAGCGCCTTTTAACAGTGCCATTAAAGAAAAACGGTAAAGTTACCGGTTTTATTGGTGTGGATAATCCCCGGGCCCATTTTGATGATGCCACTCTTTTAGAGTCTCTTCAGTATTTCATTGTAAACAGCCAGTCTTCCAAACGGCAGCAGGACCGTTTGCAGTTTTTAAGTTTTCGTGATATGCTAACAGGGCTATATAACCGTAATAAGTATATAAAAGTGTTGGAATCCTGTGAACATTTTCCTGTCCGGGATACAGGTACTGCCTATATTGACTTAAACGGCCTGAAACAGATCAACGATAATCTGGGCCATGAAGCTGGAGACCGGCTGATCTGTAATGCCGCCAAATGTATTTTGAAGACATTTCCAGAGGATTCTTACCGCATTGGCGGGGATGAGTTTGTCATCATCATTCCAGAAACAGGGGAAGAAGATTTTAAAGACCAGATCGACCGGGTCCGAAAAGATTTAGAAGATGCAGATGTCAGTTTCTCCATGGGTCTGGAATGGAAAAAAGAAGGCATGCTGGAATCTATGTTAAAGGCAGCAGAAAAGCGGATGTACCTGGAGAAAAATGCTTATTACAGAGAAAAAGGGAGAGACCGGAGAGGTTTGGTAAAAGCATGACAGATTACAGAAAATACACAGATTATATCATAGAACAGGCGGAAAAATTGTTATCCATTGACAGTCCGTCCGGTTACTGCCGCCAGGTGACAGATTACCTGTTAGAAGAATTTGGACGTCTGGGGATCCAGGCAAAAAAGACCATCAAAGGGGGCGTTGTGGCTTCTTTTGGTGGCAGAGATAAGGAAAATGCCATCCTTCTGGAAGCTCACTGCGATACCTTGGGAAGTATGGTGGCAGAGGTGAAGGCAAATGGACGTCTGCGCCTTACGAATATTGGAGGCATGAAACCGGCCAACGCAGAGGCAGAAAATGTGCGTATCGTCACCAAAGCAGACGGCATTTACGAAGGTGTATGCCAGTTAGTCAATGCTTCGGTCCATGTAAATGGAGATTACGAGAAAACAGAGAGAAACTGGGATACCATTGAGGTCCTTGTAGATGAGCCGGTAAGCTCCAGAGAAGATACTTTAAAACTTGGCATCATGCCGGGGGATTATGTATGTTTTGAACCACGGACCCGTGTAACAAAGTCCGGTTATATTAAAAGCCGCTTCCTGGATGACAAGCTTTCTGCAGCGATCCTGCTGGGATATGGAAAATATTTAAAAGAAGAAAATATACAGCCGGAGCGGTTTGTATACGCTCATTTTACTGTGTATGAGGAAGTGGGACACGGCGGAAGCGCCTCTGTACCAGCTGGCGTCACAGAAGCATGGTCTGTGGATATGGGATGTGTAGGCGAAGGTCTTATGTGTACAGAGCGGGAAGTTTCTATTTGTGCAAAAGACAGTGGCGGCCCTTATAATTACGAGATCGTAAGCCGTCTGGTGGAACTTGCAAAGGAAAATAACATTGGTTTTGCAGTAGATGTGTATCCACACTATGGTTCTGATGTGGAGACCACCCTCCGCGCAGGAAATGATATCCGCCATGCCCTTATCGGACCAGGTGTGTACGCTTCCCATGGTTATGAGAGAAGCCACAGGGACGGTGCGGAAAATACCTTCCGTCTGATTCAGGCGTATATAGGTTAAGAGTACATTGGGCATACCGCCTGCAGGCGGCATAAATTAAATAATAATCCATTCCTCAGTCTCCATATATTGTAGAGAATACAAGTTGGAGACTGGGGATTTTTTTATGGGAAAATGGATGATCGCCGGGGCTTTCGCCGGTCTGCTTCTGCCTTTTGGTACTACACTGATAGTCACAGGAAATATACAGGGAATGGAGTATAGCAGACAGCAGGAGAAAATGGCTGCGGGGAACTACCGCATCCTGTTAGACCGGTCTGGGGGCAGTGAAAATGGAAAATGGCTGTCACTGGAAGAATATCTTCCTTCTGTGCTGGCAGTGCAGATATCTCCTGACAGTGAAATGGAAGCCATAAAGGCTCAGGCGGTGATCGCAAGGACTTATATAAGACAGCAGATGGAGAAGGCGGGAGACAGATCTGAACTGGCAGAAGAGAGTCCAAATGAGGTGGAAACATTTGTGGAACCCACAACTGAGACAGTGGCCCCAAAAATCTGGGAGATATCAGAAACAGCCCTGGATCTGGCGGGAAAGCCAAGGGAAGAATTAAAGAAAACATGGGGAACGGACCAGTTTCTGGAAAAATACAGCCGCTTAGAAGAGGCAGCAGCCCAGACCGCCGGGATGGTAATGACGTGCCAGGGGGAGCTTATTACCCCTCTTTTTTGTAAGTTAAGTTCCGGAAACACCCGGAATGGAGGCGAAACGTATCCTTATCTTTCTGCTGCCGCATGTCCTGATGATCCAGAGGCAGAGGATTTTATTACTTATCTGTCTTTTCCCGCCACACAGGCGGCAGAAACCTTAAGTAAATTTCAGGTCCGGCCGGAAGCATTTCCCTCAAAAGTCCAGATCGTAAAAAGAGACGCTTCCGGCTATGTAGAAGAGATCCAGATCGATGGTGTTTCTATTTCTGGAGAAGAGGCAGCAGAAGCACTGGGACTTCCATCTGCCTGCTTTTTTACAGAGCCTCAGGAGAATGGCATTTCCATTACTGTAAAGGGAAATGGTCATGGATACGGCCTGAGCCAGCACGAAGCCCAGGCAAAAGCTTTAGAAGGCTGGGATTTTAAGCAGATTTTGGAATATTTTTACAGCGATATTGAATTTCTCACTGAATAAAGATGACCAAACTGGTAAGAATACCAGTGAGGTGATAAAAGGTGAAAGATAAAGTAAATCAGTTATTCAAAGATAAGCTCTTCCTGGTCATGATAGTCATCGGACTTTTAACAGCCGTGGCTGCGGTGGGAGTGCTTACAGTAGGCAGTACAGATGATAATGGCCAAAGCCCCTATTTAGAAGTGCCTGGAGGCGAATTGATGGCCCAGGAAAGCGGCCCGGAAGGAGCAGACGGAGAAAATACCGATGACAATGCCCAGGGGTTAGCAGAGGCACCACAGGAAGATCCAAAAGCATTTGCACAGAACAACACAGATGAAAATGCAGGAAATGATGCTCAGGCAGAGGCCAAAAATACAGCAGAGAACAAAAATGCAGGAAACGATCTTGCAGCAGAAGCAGGGGCAGGAAAACAGGCAGCAAAAGCCTTGGTATTAAATTTCACAGATACCAGCAGCCTTACCTGGCCGGTGCGTGGAAATGTGATCCTGGATTACAGTATGGACCAGACCATTTATTTCCCTACTCTGGACCAGTTTAAGTGTAATCCTGGGATTGTGATCCAGGCAGAGGTCAGCGATCCTGTAGCAGCGCCTGCAAACGCAAAGGTACTGGAAGTTGGTTCCAATGAGGAGATCGGCAATTTCGTTGTGCTGGACCTTGGAAATGAATACACCGCTACCTGCGGCCAGCTAAAAGAGATCGCAGCGGTTCCTGGGGAATATCTGGAAGCAGGTCAGATCTTAGGATATGTGGCAGAGCCTACGAAATATTATTCCGTAGAAGGGGTCAATGTATTCTTTGAATTAAAACACCAGGAAAAGGCCATAGATCCACTGGATCAGATGGAGTAAAAATGGGTAAGTAAACAAGGATACGGACAGGTAATATTGTCGATTTAAGAAAAATGTTAGAATTTATTCACCGAAGATTCAGAGGCGTAATGTATACTCTTTTTAGAATAACAGATAAAAGGAGTATACAGATGAACATTTTATTTTTCCTGACTCCTAAAAGCGAAGTAGCTTATATTAGTGAGGAAGACACCTTGAGACAGGCTTTAGAGAAGATGGAGCACCACAAATATTCTGCCATCCCCATTATCAGCAGAACAGGCCGCTATATCGGCACCCTTACAGAGGGAGATCTGCTCTGGGGCATCAAAAACCAGTACCATTTAGACTTAAAAGGTGCGGAAAAGATCCCCATTACAGCCATTAAGCGCAGACTGGACAACTGCCCGGTGAAAGCAGATGCAGATATGGAAGACCTGATCGGAAAGGCATTAAACCAGAACTTTGTGCCTGTATTAGATGACCAGAAGTGTTTTATCGGTATCATTACCAGAAAAGACATTATCCAGTACTTTTATAAAAAAAGCCAGCAGCCGGAAGAAAAATGGCCGGCGCGCCAGAAAGCAGATAAGGCAGCAACTGTTGGATAAAATGCATAAAAGAAAAATGACAAAAATCCAAACTTTGTGCACACTTTTTGAGAACCCTATGCTATTATAATAGACGTAACCCCCCAATACATTATATAGTTTTTGCTACACCCCATAAGAAACGAAATACCTTCTCCTGAGAAAGACCGGTTCCCCGACCGGTCTTTTTCGCGTTTAAAAATATGAAAATAAACACGCGCAGGGGCGTGTGAGTGAGATCTGGCAGAGGTGGGCATGAAAAATCCCCGCCGGTCGAGGCGGGGAAAGTATCATTCTTCATGTAAGTTTTTTACAGCAATACAGAATACCAGCATTCCCACACAGGAAATGATATTCATAGCCATACCTATTTTCAGGCCTGCAGCGTTGGATACGATACCGATGATCCATGACATGAGGATGCCGCCGAAACTGGCTGCGGGGAGCAAAACCCCGATGCTGGTCACACTGGTCATCTTTCCGGCGCAGGCAACTGCCGTTGGATTCATTCCGCCCATGGAAAAGGCAAAGGCGAACAGCAAAAGGATGGCAGTTACCTGATTATTGACCAGCATCAGGAAAATGTAAAATATCCCACAGCCGATACTCATTTTAATCATAGCTGAGTACGGATCCTTAAGGGGCAGCACAAAGGCGATCAGGAATCTTGCGGCAAGTGTGGCAGTCCACATAACCGTAACGGTATAGGCGCTTAAGGTGCCGGAAAGGATGCCGCTTCCCTTAAAGTAAGTTACCAGCCAGCCGTTTACGCTGATCTCAGCTGCATTCTGACAGAAAATAAGGCCTGTAAGAAGCCAGAAACGTTTGCTCTTTAAAAATCCCCAGTCTGTTTTTTCTTTTTTTCCTGCTTTTTTATTTTCAAGAGGTGTCCAGTGGAAGATGATCCACAGAACAAGTCCTAAAAAGCCTAATGTGAACATAGGGATAGAAGGCCCAACCAGTCCGGCGGCTGCAATAACAAAGGGGCAGATCAGTGCTCCCAAAGCATAGCAGGAGTGCATGATGTTCATGCCCTTGGCACGGTTTTGGGAGTGGTTGCTTACCAGAATGGTACACATGTTAATGACGCTTCCTTTTGCAAAACCAATGAGAAGAAAAGAAAGCACCAAAATGATCATCCAGCCACAGATCCCCAGTCCCAGATAGCCCAGCCCGTAACCGGCGCTCAGCAAGATAATGGTACTTTTAAGTCCGATTTTTGCAGGGAGAATTCCGGTGGCAAAACCGGCGGCCAGATTCCCTATACTCATAACAGACAAAAGGGTGCCGGTTACATTGTAATCAAAGCTGTATTGTTCCTGGAGCAGGCTTACAACTACGCTGCTGCTGATCGAGCAGATGCCGCTTAAGAAAAAGGTGATAAAGCCGGACATCTGTAATTTTCTGTCAAGAGAGTTCATAAAAGTGGCCTCCGGTTTGTTTATTCACAGCAGACTCGAAAACACGCATGAGCGCTCAATTGCCTGCATATGCAGACAGTCTGCTCGTCTATGACATTGTACCATTTGTCAATAATAACGTCAATGAGAGGACACTATTTAAAAGAAATCGACAAAAATCAGAGCAACACAAAAAAACATCTTGACTTTCAGCTTTCAGAGTATTAATTTAAATAGCAAATGAAAAAAGCTGTGAAAGAGACTCTTGTCTGAGAAATGTAACAGGAAGGGGGCGTCACCGACTGAGAGCGCCGCCGCGCAGGACTGGACGAAGGGAACACTCTGGAGCTGGTATATCGAAGCGGTTTTGCCAGAAGGGGATGCAACCGGCTGGAAGGACTGATAGTAGGTATATCCGTGGCATACGTTACATGCGAAAAAGAGGAGAAGTCTTGAGAGCATCCTGAAGGTTTCTCAATGCGGGTGGTACCGCGGGAAAAAGAAGATCCCGTCCCGGAATACAGTAAATGTGTTCCGGGGCGTTTTTTTATATAAAAATCTCCGGAACCGTATTATCGGAAGGAGAAAAAATATGATGGAATTTGTAGAAGGCGTCAAAATAAAAGAAACATTTGGAATCGCACAGATCCTGGAAGGTTCTTACGAGGGGAAAAAGATCCGTATGAACGGTGCCGTACACAATGTCCGTAACATGGGCGAAGTTGCCTTTGTGATCCTGCGAAAAGCGGAAGGACTGGTACAGTGCGTATATGAAGAGGGCGTCACAAATTTTGATATCCACGATTTAAAAGAGGAATCAGCAGTAGAAGTCCTTGGTACTGTTAAGGCAGAAGAAAGAGCTCCTCATGGTTTTGAGATCCGCTTGGACGAGATCAAAGTACTATCCCAGCCGGCAGAACCAATGCCGATACCGATCAGCAAATGGAAAATGAACACCTCTCTTGAGACAAAACTGGCTCTGCGTCCTGTATCCTTAAGGAACGTAAGAGAGCGGGCAAAATTTAAGATCCAGGAAGGCATTGTAAGAGGCTTCAGAGATTATTTATTCACCCAGGGCTTTACAGAGATCCACACACCAAAGATCGTAGCAAGAGGTGCAGAAGGCGGATCCAACGTATTCAAATTAGACTACTTCAACAAAAAAGCAGAATTAGGACAGAGCCCGCAGTTTTATAAACAGACTATGGTAGGTGTTTACGACCGTGTATTTGAGGCGGCTCCGGTATTCCGTGCAGAAAAGCACAACACTACCCGCCACTTAAACGAATATACCAGTCTGGACTTTGAAATGGGCTACATTGATGGTTTTGAAGACATTATGGCAATGGAGACCGGATTTTTACAGTACACCATGGCACTTCTTGAAAAAGAATATAAAAAAGAGCTGGACATGTTAGGTATCACACTTCCGGATGTAAGTAAGATCCCGGCTGTCCGTTTTGACAAGGCCAAAGAGCTGGTATCTGAAAAATACAACAGACGGATCAGAAACCCATATGACTTAGAGCCGGAAGAAGAACTTCTCATAGGCCGTTACTTTAAAGAAGAATACGGCAGTGATTTCGTATTTGTTACCCATTATCCATCCAAGAAACGTCCGTTCTATGCTATGGATGATCCGGAAGATCCTAAATTTACCTTAAGCTTTGACCTGTTATTTAAGGGGCTGGAAGTAACCACCGGCGGACAGCGTATCCACGACTATGGTGAGATCCTTAAAAAGATGGAAAAACGTGGTATGGATCCGGAAGACATTGCTTCCTACCTGATGATCTTTAAATATGGAATGCCGCCTCATGGTGGACTGGGAATCGGACTGGAACGACTGACCATGCGTCTTTTAGACGAGCAGAACGTAAGAGAGACAGCACTCTTCCCAAGAG